>CBDTVL010000502.1:0-1501 GCA_965363755.1 uncultured Sulfitobacter sp. | reverse complement strand
GCAAGGCGGATGATGTCCGGACTTGTCTCGAGATAGCGAAATGGGCTGCGTTTTGTCATCCAGCGAGGCGACGAAACCACCCTGCCCGGCTCAAGCCGGTTTTGTCTGACAGTGCCCTGCGCACGCCTTGAAGGCGAGGCGAAGCGTTTGAAGAAGGATTTGGTCATAACCGCAGAACTGTTGCAGGCCGTTAACCTGCCACTTGAGATTGTTGTCGGAAATCTGTGCGAAGTGACATTGCGCGGCCACGATAGCCCGACCGCGCTGTTCGCTCTATCAAGAACAGATTCAATGCAAGGAACCAATTTGCGAGTCGGTGAAGAATATTCTGAATGATAGTGCAGCCCCAATATAGCGACGCGGCTCTTTTGCCGATAGCGAAATGAACATAACCCGACTTTTCTGGGTCAAATACTTTGTGCTGGTGGCGCCCTGCCGCCATTCGCGACTTCGTCCACGAAGGTCTGCTAAGAGACGTTTGTGACCAATGCTGCAACAAGTACATTTCGGCGGAAAGGGCGGCGGAAACCAGACTTTCGCTGCAGATTGCGCCAAGGTCCGCTAGGCCGGACTTAGTTGTCGTTCGCTGCGAGCGCCAGAAACTTGACGCTTTGGTAGGCCACCACATCAACAAGGGTGGAGACTGGATTTCCGCTGCGGTCGTCATTGCACTTCATCGATTGGAGTAATAATTTGGACCCAATTTAAGCGGTAGAAATTGACGTGATTTTTGTTGCGACCAAATCTGATACCCGCGAAATGGGGACGATGCGATGCGACGTACTCTAAGTTGCTTATCATACGCGGTTGGTATTTTGTTCGGGCTTTTTTGCCTGTCATGGCTGATCTTCATGCCAAACAGCGCGGAACGCGGCGCATGGCGGTCTGGAACTGGGGGTGCAGTCCTGCACCTGACCCCGTTGAAAGCTACGCTTTATAGCGAAAGCGGCCATGGCTGTTTGTCCGTGCTCTCATTCCCGGCCCATATGAAGCTGGTGGAGTTGGCCGAAGGTGCCAGCGTCAGTGTCGTGGATGGGCAGTTGCAACTCGCCGTGAACGGCGGGTTACAAAACCTGCGGTTCGAAAAGTTGGATGCGTTACCAAAGGATTGCACTGACCCAACCCCAGACACCGCAACAGGCAAGGACGTTTTTGAAGCAGTGTGGATCGCGATGGATGAAAATTACGCATTCTTCGATCTGCATCGCGTCGATTGGGCGGAGCGCCGCGCATTGGCTCCGAACCCTGAGCGCCAAACGCAAATGACAGACGCTGAAGTTAGTGCGATGCTACTCGCGATGATGGAAGGGCTAGACGATGGGCATGTGTATTTCGGGTCCGATACAATTGGCTACAAATCGCCCTCTCAACCCCCAGAATGGCTCCCTGCAGGAGGCAAACTGACCCGCGATATCCTGCGCGATATTGCAACTGCCAATGCAGGGACATCACTGACTGAGGTCAGCGAAGCGCCAATCTTTTACGGACTGCGCGACGACGG
>CBDTVL010000501.1:0-1537 GCA_965363755.1 uncultured Sulfitobacter sp. | reverse complement strand
ACTGAATGCCCGCTCGCTCCCGCTGAGCAGACGTCTATGCACGGCGCAGCGAACGGCAGCTCTCCGCTCTTAGTGCTGAAATGTGCATGCTGCGGCATTGGTCACCAATGGTATCCGTCCGGTGTCGCTGCTCTGACGGCGATGGAGTTGGTTTGATAGTGTCCACCATTGATAGTGGACATCTTGAGGCACTCTATGGCTGGGAAGAAGGGTCAGAAGAAGCGGGTCTGGTCTGATGACGAGAAGCGTTCGATCTGTGAACAAACGCTGACGTCGGGCGTATCGGTTGCACAGGTTGCGCGTCGGTATTCGATGAATGCCAATCTGATTTTCAAGTGGCTGAGGGACCCTCGGTTTGCGCCGGATTTGGAGGAGGATGCTGCACAGCCGGACGATGGCGTCATGGCTTTTCTTCCAGTTGAGGTTAGCGATCCGTCGCTTGATGGGTTCACGCAGACTGGCTCTGGCGCGCCGCGGCCATCTGGTGCGGTCTCTGCCCATCGCGTTGACATCACCTTGTCGGATGGCCGTCGTATTCTCGTTGAGGGCCCCACGGCGCTTTCTGCCATTCTGGGCCTTGTGCAAGGACTGATGGCATGATCCCGGTACCGAGCAATACGCGGGTGTGGCTGGCCGCAGGGGTGACCGATATGAGGCGTGGCTTCAACACGCTGGCGGCACAAGCCAAGCAAGTGCTGGCAGAAGATCCGTATTCCGGCCACTTGTTTGTCTTTCGCGGTCGGCGCGGTGATCTGTTGAAGATCATCTGGTGGGATCAGCAAGGCGCGTGCCTGTTCAGCAAAAGGCTGGAGAAGGGGCGGTTTGTCTGGCCCGCAGCGAAGGATGGAAAAATCAGTCTGTCGGGGGCGCAATTATCGATGTTGCTTGAGGGGATTGACTGGCGGATGCCGCAAAAGACATGGCGGCCACTGACGGTCGGGTAGTCCAATAAAACATGAGGGTTTGCGCTGTTTGACGTTCCCTGCAGGGAGCTGATTTGGTATAGGTTCAGCCATGCTGGATGCCCTTAAACCTCTCCCTGATGACCCCGAGGACCTGAAGGATCTGGTCTCCCTGATGGGAGAGGAGATCAAGTCGCAGGCCTACCTGATCGAGAAGCTCAAAGGGCAACTAGCGGCGCATCAAAAAGCCCGCTTCGGCTCCAAATCCGAGAGCCTGGATCAGCTGACCTTCGATTTGTCGGAAGACGAAGAGATTGAGGTCGCTGCCGAGACGCAAAAGACTGAGCCCGCGCCCGGTGACGAAGGCGTCGAAGCCGACCAGCCGGCCAAGCGCAAGCATAGCCGCAAACCGCTGCCGGATCATCTGGACCGGGTGGATGAGGTGCTATCCCCAGGTGAGGCCTGCGCAGACTGCGGCGGCAACCTGCGCCAGCTTGGTGAAGATGTCACCGAAGAGTTGGAATATATACCGGGGCGCTTTGTGGTGCGCCGGATCGTGCGCCCGCGCATGGCATGCAGCTGTTGTGAAGCCTTCTCACAGGCACCCCTGCCAAGCCGCCCGATTGAGCGAGGGC
>CBDTVL010000500.1:0-1588 GCA_965363755.1 uncultured Sulfitobacter sp. | reverse complement strand
ACGGCCTGCATCCAGACCTTCGTCTCAGTAATTCGGTTGAAAACCATTGGCTTCAACGGAAAATCTGCACCATCAATTCGGATCGCACCGCGCTCCAAAACGACCACTACTTGATCTGCCTTTTTTGCACCAGAATCAAACCTTGCGGTCAATGCTCTGTGGCTCATTTCCCCCCATCCGTCTGTCCGGACGGGGCCCAGTTCCGCATCGACGGGTCGCCAGTTACGTCCATCGACCTGGGCATGGACTTTCGATGGATCAAGCTGAACAGAAGAGTTCGGTCGATAAAATGCAGACACTATTATTGAATTCGTTTGGTCATCAAACGAAACTTCGATCCGATGGGGCATACCGCTGGGCAAGGCGTATCTAAATCTTGACACAGGTTGGGTGCACATGAATTGCGTTTTTGCGTTGGTGCCACTAGCCTTGAAATAGGTAAATGTCGCTTTCGAAGGAACGGGCGAACAAGCCGTCGCCAGCACCGTGAGAGCCAGAAAAATCGGAATTGTTCTTGTCATCGGTTACTCCGTGCGGGCTGAAAACCACCCGGAAGACCACGATAGAATGGATCTAATTCCAGCAACAGAGTCATAAGCATGTCGCGCGCTGATACCGTACGTGGGAAAAATGTAGGAACGGCAGAAAATTTTGGCGGTTTCAACCGGTCGACGCAACACTTTAGTCTTTTAGGAAAGATGGAGTGTAAGCCATGAAGTATCGTCGCCGAGTATTTTTCACAGACAAACAGAAGTTCGAGAACAATTGACCCCTCAAATCCCAAAGCTCGCGTAAGGAATATAGCGGACCGGATCGCCCACTTTGATGTCGAGCGCGCCATCTTCCAGTTCCACCAGTCCTTCGGCCCAACTCAGGCCACTGATCCGCCCTGACCCTTCAGAGACAAAGACCTGCGCTTTGCCACCTCTGATCCGGGCGCGCAGGTATTCGCGTCGTCCGGGTTTCTTTGATTTTTCAAAATCGGCGGGCACGTCGAATCCCTGCGGTTCATGCCAGCCTTCTCCCGCAAGCAGCCCCATCGCGGGGCGTGCAAATATCAAAGTACACACCATCGCAGCCACCGGGTTTCCGGGCAATCCGAACACCGGTTTGCCGCCCCACAAGCCCAGCGCCAATGGCCGCCCGGGTTTTACTGCAATCCGCCAAAGCGCCATCGCCCCGGCCTGCTCTAACAAAGCGGAGACGTGGTCTTCATCCCCGGATGACGCGCCACCGCTGGTCAGGATGACGTCCGCCTGTTCGGCCGCCGCATCCAACCGGTCTGACAGGGCTGCCCGATCATCAGCCACGCGGCCTATGTCAACGGGTATGTAACCCAATTTCGTTAACATGCTTAACAACATTGGCCGGTTCGCGTCATAAATCTGACCGCCAGAAATGGGCCCACCTGCCTCAGCGAGCTCATCACCTGTAGACAACACAGCAACCCGCAATGGCGCGCGCACACGCAGATTTTTCACCCCGGAAATCGACAAAAGCGCCACATCGGCGGGCGTCAACTTGCGTCCGGCCTCAAACAATATGTCGCCGGCCTCAACGTCCTCGCCAGCGCGACGTGCGTTCGCAC
>CBDTVL010000499.1:0-1616 GCA_965363755.1 uncultured Sulfitobacter sp. | reverse complement strand
CCGAGGCCCGGGCTTCGCGGCCGCCCAGATATTTCTGCTGAACCGGCAAATATTCATCCTCAAGCATGTCAGCCTCGCTGGCCTGCTCGGTCGAGCGCGCAAACCCGATGCCTGCATTGGCAATCAACTCATCGACCTTTCCGTCACAGATAATGATGTTGTCGACGCAGGCCTGCACACATGCGAAATCCTGCACATCCAGAGCGTGAACGGTCAATTCAACGCCCGCGACTCTCGCGGCATCATCAAGTACTGCGCGTTTGGCCAGATTGCGCATCGTCGCATGAATGTAATATCCAGCCTTGGCTGCTGCAATTGCGGTGGCAACCCCCAGTCCAGAAGAGGCCCCGGTGATCAAAAGTGACTTGGCCATAGACGAGTCATTTCAAGGCAGTACGTGAACAGTGCAACCCTACCTACGCTCGACCCGTTTCACCACGGTTTGCAGCAACTCGTAAATTGTCAAAACCCATCGCACCAATGATCCCCTAATCGGCAGGAAATGGATCAAAGTCGCCCTGTTCGTAGATACCCGGCCGTGAAAGCAACCTAGACACATTGCCGCGCTCATGATCAATTGAACGAATGTTCAGATAAGGGAGTGACTGTGCCATGAACCTTGAGACGACAAAGGCGATCATTACCGGCGGCGCCTCAGGCCTTGGAGAAGCGACCGCCCGGTATTTTGCCGAACATGGCGCCGCGGTCACACTGCTGGACCGTGACGCAGACAGAGGCGCCGCCAACGCGAAAGACATCGGCGGGCATTTTATCCAGACAGACGTGACGGACGAAGCATCTGTTCAGGCATCTGTCGAGGGCGCAATCCGACACATGGGCGGTCTGAACACAGCCGTAAACTGCGCTGGCGTCGCGCACGCGATCAAAACCATCGGTCGCGATGGCCCGCACCCGCTTGACGCGTTCCAGCGAACCATCGACATCAACCTCGTCGGCAGCTTCAACGTATCCCGTCTTGCCGCACAAGCAATGGCCGAGAACAATCCTGCCCCGGACGGCAATCGCGGCGTGATCATCAACACAGCCTCAATCGCAGCTTTTGACGGCCAAAAAGGGCAAGCGGCTTATGCAGCCTCCAAAGGCGGCATTGTGGGTATGACATTGCCGATGGCACGTGATCTGGCCAGCACCGGCATCCGTGTGATGACCATTGCGCCGGGCATTTTCCGCACGCCTATGCTGATCGGTCTAGGGGATGACATCATGAACGCACTTGCCGCAGATGTGCCCTGCCCGCCGCGTCTTGGGGATCCGGTAGAATATGCAGAACTGGCCGGGTTTATTGTAACTGCGCGATATCTGAACGGCGAGGTGATCCGCATTGACGGAGCCTTGAGATTGCGGTGAGATCGGGAACACAGACAAAAAAGATTGGACAGACAAAACCATGTGGCAGGGAACACTCTTACATATCCACACAACATCCAAAGCGCGTTGGCCGATGAGTGCGCAACCATCCGCAGAGTTGATCGCTGGGGCTGGAATTCAAGGTGATCGCTACGCCATCGGAACCGATACTGGCACATATTCAGAGTTTCCCGACGTGCGGGAAGTCACATTGATCGAAATGGAAACGCTCGAGGCGCTGGCACGTG
>CBDTVL010000498.1:0-1631 GCA_965363755.1 uncultured Sulfitobacter sp. | reverse complement strand
TAACTTGGATTGGGGGAGGCAAGACGCACAACAGTGTTTAGTCTGACAATGCCCCTTGGCGGCATCTGTGGTCTGTTCGACCCAGACGAGTGCTGGAACTTCCTGAAGGCGGCGGGATATGCCTCAGATTAAATGCAAATTGCTTTGATCGACGTTTATCACGACGATCCCTGTCTTCTGGCCCTTTTCAACATACCGGAATGCCTCGACGATGTCCTCCAATTGGTAGCTCCGGTCAAAAACGCCTCGGAACTGGCCCTCAGCCATCAAGTTAGCGAGCCGCCGGACGAAATCCGAAGCGTCCTCGGGAAACGGTATCCGTACGCGCTTTCTTCCCGTCACCGCGTACCACATGGCGAGCAGAATGTTGGACCAGCCGGGGCCTAGGTCAGTTGCGGCGAATATTCCGCCTTTCCGCAAGAGCGGGCGGCACTTGAAGAACGAGGTTTTGCCGACGGCGTCAAAGACAAGATCAAAAGTCTCCTCAGTCGCAGTGAAGTCCTCCTCCTCGTAATTCACGACCCGGTCCGCCCCGAGGTGTTCTGCCAGTTCCAGGTGGCGGGTTCCGACTACAGCTACAACGTGCGCGCCCCTTGCTTTTGCGAGTTGAACCGCCGCTGTTCCAATAGCTCCTGATGCGCCATAAACGAGGCACCGCTTGCCTTTGGACAACAGTTTCGCTGTGGCGTCGGCATACCACGCACCTTCGCCGACCACAGCCTGATCGAATGGAAGGTCCCCCGGAATGCGCGCGATGGCCCCATCAGCGGGCGTGCAAAGATACTCTGCATGCGCGCCAAACCGATCCGGCGACAGCCCGAAAACCCGTTCACCGACACGGAACGCGGTCACGCCATCGCCCAGCTTGTCGATGACACCCGCGAAATCCATGCCCAGAGTCCGCATGTTTGGTCTTAGCAGCCCCGTCATCACCCGGGCGAAAAACGGATGCGCACGAAGCGTGGCGGTATCGGTCCGCCCAACCGTCGACACCTGAACCTTCACCCGGACTTCGCCCCTCGCCGGGAGCGGGAGAGGCACGTCGCGAAGTAACTGCACTTCGGGCGGGCCATAACGATCGATCACCACGGCCTTCATCGTAGCATTTGGGGTCATGGAACAAGGCTACCAGATAGGCGCCCCATTGCGTGGAGCTTTTTGACGGTCGGAAAATCACAACTCACATGGGGAGCGGCACCAAGGCGCCCGACGACCGTTGAAACCGCCGCGCGAAGCCACCGTCTGCGTCGCAGCAAGAGGGAGCGCGAATTGCACCTGGTTTTTGTCGCAAACGCCCCATTCCTGCCTCTCGCCGGTCGATCTGGTGCTGCGGCGCAGCTTCCCGAGAACAGCCGTTCGTCGATATGGGACAGTGCTGGGCTGGATGAGTGTGTTCTTGGCGCTAGCCGGATTGATCGCCGTGGTCATGATCCTTATTGAGCCATATCAAATCTTGGCGGCCCATTTAGGCCTATTGTA
Organism: uncultured Sulfitobacter sp.; assembly: GCA_965363755.1. Classification (GTDB taxonomy): domain Bacteria; phylum Pseudomonadota; class Alphaproteobacteria; order Rhodobacterales; family Rhodobacteraceae; genus JL08. The sequence continues at coordinate 152 of CBDTVL010000498.1, read as the reverse complement.
AAGTTTAAGGTGTCTGTCTGGGCCAGTCGTTGCGTCGGCGCCATCATCGCGGCTTACGCAAGTTCACGGCACAGGTTGGATGTAATGCAAAGCGAGACTGACCGTGAATGGCGCGATATTCTTCTCAAGCAAATACGGCAGCACTGCTGAGT
>CBDTVL010000497.1:0-1712 GCA_965363755.1 uncultured Sulfitobacter sp. | reverse complement strand
AGAGGGGATGTATCCGTATCTCTTAGCGGTTAGAATAAGAGTCGGATTATTCCGAAACCGAATGCAAATGGAGGGTATTATGGGTTTGCGTATCAACGACACGGTCCCGAATTTCACGGCAGAGACAGATCATGGTACCATTCAGTTTCACGACTGGATCGGCGATAGCTGGGCGATTCTTTTTTCTCATCCCAAGGATTTCACACCAGTTTGCACGACGGAATTTGGCGCCGTAGCACAGTTGGCTGATGAATGGGCCAAACGCGGGACCAAGGTGATTGGAGTATCGGTCGACGGTGTAGAGGATCACAAGAAGTGGAAAGGCGACATCGAATTGGTTGGTGGAGCCAAGGCCGGCTTCCCGATTATTGCCGACGATGGGCTTGCGGTCTCCAAAGCTTTTGACATGCTGCCAGCTGAAGCATATCTGCCCGATGGCCGCACACCTGCCGACAGCGCAACGGTGCGTTCGGTCTTTATCATTGGGCCAGACAAACAGCTTAAGCTGAGCATGACTTATCCGATGACAGTGGGCCGAAATTTTGCCGAAGTGCTGCGCGCGTTGGACGGCTTGCAAATGTCCAGTGGTAACGGCGTCGCGACACCTGCAAACTGGATGCCCGGTGAAGATGTGATCATCCCGGCGACTGTCAGCAACGAAGACGCAAAAGCTAAGTTTGGCGAGTTCGAGACGGTTCTGCCTTACTTGCGCACAACCAAAGCACCCACCTAAGTTTTCTGCCGGTGCAGGGTGACCTGCATTTCATAGGCCAAGCATTTCTAACCCGCGCCGGTTTTGCACTGGCGCGGGATTTTTTTTGAGAGTGGATCCGTCGATCAGTCTCGGGTGATTATTCGCTATCAAGAAGACCGCTACGAAATAGCAACCCTGCGGCCACGGCGCCGATAATCGGGGCCACGATAAACAGCCAGAGTTGTGACAACGCTGCACCGCCAACAAACAAAGCCGGGCCAATCGAGCGGGCCGGATTGACCGAAACGCCTGTGACGTTGATGCCGACCAGATGGATAACGACTAGCGCCAGACCAATTGCCAAACCGGCGATGGCTGCGGGCGCGCCTGCGCCGGTTGCGCCAAGAATAACAACCAGAAACAGGAAGGTCGCAACTGCTTCAAAGATGAATGCAGCACGCATTGAGTATTCGCCATTATACCCGACACCCCAGCCATTCTGACCCAGTCCAGCAGTGCCGACGTCATGCCCGCCGGCCTGACCTGTCACGATCATGATTAAAACAAGAGCGGCAACAATGGCACCGGCCACTTGCGCGATCATGTAAGGTATAGCGTCGGCAAAACTCATGCGCCCTGCTGCAACCACGCCCAACGTGACGGCTGGGTTAATGTGGCAACCTGACACAGACCCGATTCCGTAGGCCATGCCAATCAATGCCAAACCAAACGCAAAACTGATCCCGGCAAAGCCAATTAGGTCTCCAGCGATCACGGCTGCGCCGCACCCCAAAAGCACAAGTGTGAATGTACCGATAAACTCGGCGAGTGGTTTCTTCATCGTTTCCTCCTGTCGTCCCGAACCGGACGTATTTATACTGTGATTGTTTTGGCAGATATGCGCGACTTTGGGGAGGGGAAAATCAGAGAGGCGTACTCAAAGCCTGCGCCTGTTCGCAGGACGTCCGACCAAAAACATCAATTTGTGCGATGTCATCATTGGGTGTCTCTGAAGTGG
>CBDTVL010000496.1:0-1717 GCA_965363755.1 uncultured Sulfitobacter sp. | reverse complement strand
CCGGTTCATGAAGCGTTGGCGCGGATCTGGATTTCTACTCTTTATGGTCAGGAGTTCGTGGCGACTCGTGCCTCGAATTTGGTTCGGAAATAGCTGTGCAAATCCGCCTGCCTGATGGATGGCAACCCGATGGAAGATCATCGGCTCTTTGGTAGCAAGAAATCCTGGCGCTGCCCGGGGTTGCGGACCGCAATTGGGATTATTTCGGTGAAGATTTCGATGCCCATGCCTGTCAAACTGATACCGAGGGTGACCACCCGGCGATGTCGGCCGCGCATTTCGGAACGGCGATCCGCTCGCTGTTTAGTTATCGCGTCGACGTGAGCAATTTGACTTGCATGACTACGAGGGAAAGGCGGCTCCGGCCGTTTGTGACCGATGCTGCACCAAGCACATTTCGGCACCAAGGGCGGGAAGCGGCATTTCGCTGCAATGCGAAACCAATAGGCTGTTTTCTTGAAAGCGGACTTTTGATGAACCAGATCGACTGACGCTGGAATTCGATCTGTGTCGACAAGCAGCAGTCATTCTAGGTGAACCGCATGAATTCGCTCGGTCGAGCGCAGTTCGAACCTGCAAGCTGAATAGGCGGGAAAGGGCTGATCTCGCCTTCAGCCTGATGTATGCACCAGACCCGAAATGGAGGCCTTTCACCCCTCGTCCGGATCTGAAGTCGTAGCCAGCCCAACCGATGGATTCCTCAGTCGGACATCAAGGTAATGAACGGGCCGCAGGATGCTCTCAGCATCGAATGCTGTCTTTGCCGCAGCGGTAAGCGCCCAGTAGACCGTCCAGTAATCTTGCGAAGCAACCCAGGGTCGGCAAAAGATGTTGACAGATGTTGCCGACAATTCGCCAACAAAAACACCGGCTGATGGGATCTCAAGACATTGGCCGTTCTCCACTATGAGTCGATTGAGCAGTGCGATCGCCCGCTGTGTGTCCTCGGCATAGGAAATCCCAAAAATAAGATCGACCCGCCGGGTGTCGGATGCGCTGACATTGGTAATCACGCTGGACCAAACGCTGGAATTCGGGATCAGGATCACCTGATTGTCTGGTGTCCGGATCTTCGTCGAGACCATCGACACCGATTCCACAGATCCTGCTTCACCGCCCGCGCGAATATAGTCGCCGACATCGAAAGGACGGTTGATCATGATCATCAACCCACTCGCCAAATTACCGATTGTCTCTTGCAGGGCGAAACCCAGAATGAAGCCAACCCCCCCGAAAACGGCCAACAAAGGCGTGACGCGCAATCCGATGCTCGACAGAACGATCAAAAGGCCGGTCAAAAGCGTGGCCCAATAGACGCTCTTCGTCATGAAACTACGCAGAAGCCGTGATACCTTGGCCTTTCTATCGAGCTGGCGCTCGACCATTCTTCGCATCAACACCGAGGCGCATACGACGGCCACGACAAGGCCGGCGATCCTGAGCGCATCGAGCAGTGCGCGCAGCCCGCCAGACTCGGAAAACACCCAATCACTCAGTAGCCGCAGGAGCGACTTCGCATCCGTTGTCCGAACGAAATCGACCGTCAAAGACCACAAATAGCGCCGGTGTTGGACAATCTCATCTGGCTCCCCGCCCTTGTCAGCCCATGCGGTTAGCACGCGTCGATATTTTGATGCCAGGGCTTGAATTTCGAAAGAATGTTCAATGATCTGTGCGCGCGGAGATTCTTTCTCGGCTGTGGGCGTATTCCTACTTG
>CBDTVL010000495.1:0-1726 GCA_965363755.1 uncultured Sulfitobacter sp. | reverse complement strand
AGCCACCTTGCGTTCGAAAGCGACGGGGCTTTTCCAACCCAGTGCTGAGTGTCGGGAGCTATGCCCGAAAGTTGGTGATGGCGTAATCAGGCGGCTTGGTTAAGTTGTTTGATCCCGTCTTTGAATGCAATCCCCTGGATGATCTCTGGCATGCGGTTTGCTCCGTCGAGTTTGCGCCATTTCGTCTGCGCTGACATCATCAGCTTGAACGCCATGGCAAGGCCGGTTTTACGGCTGAGACAACCCTTGGTTTTGCCTGTGCGATGTCGGACGGTGGCGAAGGTGCTTTCAATTGGGTTCGTCGTTCGGACATGTTTCCAGTGCTCGGCTGGGAAGTCATAGAATGCCAAGAGAACGTCGCGGTCTTTGGTCAGTTTCCCCACGGCTTTGTCGTATTTCACGCCGTAGGTTGTGACGAAGAAGTCAAAGGCTGCCTCGGCATCCGCGCGCGTTTCGGCCTGCCAGATATCGTGCAGATGGCCCTTCGCTTTGGCCTGAACCGACTTCGGCATCGCGTTGAGGACATTGCCGGTCTTGTGGAACCAACAGCGCTGTTCTTTCGTGGCCCCAAAAACTTCGCGCAATGCATGCCAGAATCCCAAAGCGCCGTCCCCAATGGCAAGGTCAGGGGCATGAGTAAGGCCACGCCGCTGCAAATCGAGCAGCAGCTCTCGCCAACTCTGGGTGCTTTCACGGTAACCGTCGGCGAGGCCGATGATCTCTTTACGGCCCCACTCGTCTGCGCCTATCAGCACCAGAACGCATTGTTTTTCCTCAGCCATTCGTGGTCGAAAGTAGACGCCGTCCGCCCAGATGTAGACGAACCGCCGCGTGCTGAGATCGCGCCGTTGCCAGCGATCGTACTCGGCCCACCAGTCGGCCTTAAGCCGCGAAATCGTCGTGGATGATAATCCTGCCGCGTTCGGCCCAAGCAGAGCGGCGAGTGCTTCGTGAAAGTCGCCGGTGGAAATACCTTTGAGATATAGCCAGGGCAACAGTTCTTCGATGGATTTGGCCTTACGCAGGTAGGGCGGCAGGATTGTTGAGGTGAAACGAACTTTCTCCTCTCCGTCGCCCCGGTCCCGTACGCGCGGCACTTTGACCGGCACCGCGCCGATCCCGGTGATCACCTCGCGTTCCGGCAAATGACCGTGGCGCACTAGTCGAGCCCGACCATCGCCCGTTTTGTCAGAGGCATAAGCCTCCAGCAGAACCGCAAGCTCGGCCTCAACCGCTTGCTCAATCAAGCGTTGCGCGCCGGATCGTAGCAGGTCCGTCAGTGGATCAGGCGAAAATCCCTGTGGATCGGTCAGCTGGGTAATGGTATTTGTCGTCATGTGGCATATCCTTTTCTCAGTCGAGAATTGCGGCGCGTGAACAACGCCATGATATGCCGCCCCTCAGGGGCCATCACCAACTTTTAGCTATATCTCGGCGAAAACACCATAGATGTTGGTTATGGCACGCTCGGGGCCAATACGCTCACGGGCGGATCGGGCGACAATACCATTCTTGGCAGCGACGGCATCGATACGATCACCCTTCAGGGCGGCAACAATCGGATCGAGGCTGGAGACGGCGCGAACACGCTCACGGTCGGCCCAACCGGCGATGGCAACAATGTCATTATTGCCGGTAGCGGCATCGATACGATCACCGTTGGGGGCGGGGACAACTGCATTGATGCAGGTTTCGGTACGGCTGGGGCCAACACGATCACGGCCAG
>CBDTVL010000494.1:0-1757 GCA_965363755.1 uncultured Sulfitobacter sp. | reverse complement strand
GGGTTCTCAAAAATCTCCTGAACGGTGCCTTCTTCGACCTTGTTGCCACGAAACATGACCACGACCCGGTCAGCCATTTGCGCCACAACCGCCATATCGTGCGTGATGAACATCACCGCTGTGCCGGTTTCACGTTTCAGCCGGTCCATGAGCGCCAGAATTTCAGCCTGAATAGTGACGTCCAGCGCAGTTGTCGGTTCATCCGCGATCAACAGGCGAGGTTCGCAGGCCAGCGCCATGGCGATCACAACGCGTTGGCGCATTCCGCCCGACAATTCGTGCGGATATTGCTCAAGGCGGCGTTCTGGTTCCGGGATTCGAACCTGCCGCAACAGTTCCAAGGCACGTGCTTCGGCCTGATCTTTCGACATCCCCATGTGCAGTCGCAGACCTTCGGTCAGCTGACGCCCAACGGTAAACACCGGGTTCAGCGCCGTCATCGGCTCCTGAAAGATCATTCCGATTTCGTTGCCCCGGATGTGCCGCATCAAATCCGGTCCGGTTTTGGCCAGATCAATGGAACCACCCACTTTACGATCAAACAGCATCTTGCCGCCTGCGATCGTGCCGCCGCCATATTCAACCAACCGCATCAGCGACAGCGACGTTACTGATTTCCCTGATCCCGACTCCCCAACCACGCAAACCGTTTCACCCGGATTTACGTCAAAAGAGACGTCTTCAACCCCGACGACGGGGCCGTCTTTGGTTTGAAATGAAACCCGAAGGCCACTAATCTGCACTATTGGCTGGTCAAGCACGGTAAACACTCCCGGTTCGCCTAAGGCTTGAACGCTAAGGCCACCAAGTGTGCGATGTCAAACCCGCAACGCAGGTTTAACTCCGGCAAGGCTTGCTTTTTTCTCAAACTCTGTTTCGATAGGGCATTCCGCTGGGGGAATGGGGTGCTTTTGGCATCCATGTACGATTCACTATTTAGTAAAACTACTTGCTCTCAGCGGCGGGCTAACTGCACGTGGGTAACGACGCGTCAAAAAACGAGACACGCATGTGTCCAACAAGGAGTATGACATGAAACTTAAAACGTTATTGATGGGTGCAATCGCCTGCACAGCGCTGGCACCCGCAGCCATGGCCGAGCGTGGCTCGGACGGCGAGGTCAAGATCATCTATTGGCAAGCGCCATCGATCCTGAACCCGTATTTGTCCAGCGGGACAAAAGACATCGAATCAGCCTCGTTGGTGATCGAGCCGCTTGGCCGTTACGACGAAAATGGCAATCTGGTTCCTTATCTGGCGGAAGAAATTCCAACCGTTGAAAACGGTGGCGTGAGCGCTGATTTGACCAACATTACCTGGAAACTCAAATCCGGTCTGGTTTGGTCTGATGGATCGCCGGTAACGTCAACAGACGTCAAATTCACCGCTGACTACTGCATGAACCCAGAAGGCGGCTGCGCGCAATTGGCCAAGTTTGAGGGTGTATCATCTGTTGACGTCGTTGATGATCTGACCGTCAAGGTGACATTTTCTGGACCGAAACCAAATCCGTATGGTCCATTTATGGGGGGACAATCCCCTATCCTTCAGGCGGCGCAGTTTGCGGAGTGTACCGGTGCAAAGGCACCAGAGTGCACCGAGGCGAACTTTGGCCCAATTGGGACCGGACCATTTGTTGTAACCGACTTTCGGCCGAATGACGTGATCCAGATGGAAGCAAATCAAAACTATCGCGACCCGGCCAAACCCGCTTTTGCAAAACTGACGTTCAAAGGCGGTGGCGATGCGACGGCTGC
>CBDTVL010000493.1:0-1801 GCA_965363755.1 uncultured Sulfitobacter sp. | reverse complement strand
TCTGAACCAGAACGGGTAAAGGGCAACTACGGTGACATGAGCACAGGCTGATGGTCTGTTGACGATCCTTTAGTCCGGTATGCTGAATAAAAAGCCAATGGTTAACATTGGCTTTTTTTCTGTTCCGGCCGCGCAAGGTATCCGTTAGTTATGTAAAAAACAGTTTTCCGGTTCAGTCCGTCAGGGGAATCGCATGAATGTCAGGTCCCGAGGATTTGAAGCAAGAAGCGATTGTTCCAACCTGCCTTTTTGCGCATGACGCGTAGGGATTTTTTATCCTTTGCTTTGCTCAGCAGGTTCATGGCCATGTGTTTGATGATGGCAAAGTTCTTCGGGGCTTGTTCTTTTCGCACTCGGCTGTCGTCGTCACGGAAGGTCATATCCAACACCCAGTGTAACCGGTTTTCTATACCCCAATGGGACCGCACCGCATGGGCGAACCGCGTCACCTCAAGGGGTAAAGACGCGATGAAGTATCGGGTTTGCTCTGTTGCTTTCCCATCAACTTCACGCCTGGATATCACGCGTCCAATGCTGGTCAGGCCCGCCCAGTCAGGGTGGCGATCGCGCAGCCAACCTATGTCTGCGCACTGCGTGTATACGCGGGTTTCAATACGACCCTTGTCACCGTCAATCGTTTGTAAGGACACGGTATTGTCATGGCCGCCTTCCTCAAACCATAGTGTCACGTCCTCGCAAAGGCGGCTCTGATTTCTCTTCAGAGCCAGGACGTAGTCGGCGTCTTTGTCCCGGATTTTCCGGGCGATGTCGCGCTGGCAACCCATGGCATCAAGCGTGACAATCGCACCTTTCAGGTAGAGCAAGTCCAGCAACACCGGGATATCCTTAATCTCGTTCTTCTTGTGTGCACTGGCTCGCTGCCCCAGGACCAAACGCAAATCATCACAATACGCCGGGATGAGATGTAGGGGCGTCGTCCCGCCCGCCTTCGACCCGCGCACCGTTTTGCCATCCACCGCCACAACCATGCCATCAAGGCGACCACTCAATTCAGCGGCCCATTGGGCAAAGACCGCGTTGAAAGGCTCAGGATCAAGCGCGCGAAACACAGCCGAAAGGGTGTCGTGTGAAGGTATACCGTGCTTGAAATCCGCCAACCGGCGTAGAAATTTCAACTTCTCGGCCCCATACTCGACAATATCGACGAAACTCTCGCACCCCGACACCACCCCACAAAGGCAAAGAAGAAGGATTTCATCCAATGGATATAGTATCTTCACTTGCTGCCGAGGATCTTCCAATGTCGATACAAGAGATTGAAAAGATGCAGTGTTTTTCAAGGTAATGTCCTCCAGATTGATAATCTGGAGCCGTTGAATCAGATAACCAAAATCCCTGCAAACCCGAGCAAACTATTCATGCGATACCCCTGAGGTAGGCCGCGCGCAGGCATTGCCAAGTTGTCGAGGTCGGCCTGATCAGGTTATTCGAACCCCATGAAAATACCAACCAGTATGCCGCGCCTGAAGTGCTTCCGCTATCCACGTGAGATCATCGCCTTTGCTGTCTGGGCTTATCATCGCTTCGCGATGAGCACCGCCGACGTTGAAGACCTGTTGGCTGAACGGGGAGTGATCGTAAGCCGGGAAGCGGTTCGGCTGTGGATCAATCGTTTCGGCCGACATTTCGCAGATTGCATCCGGCGGAACCGATCACGGCCGAACGACAAGTGGCATCTGGATGATGGCGCTGCCCGGCAGGCTTTGCGTCGCAAATGCCGAGAGGGTCGTGATCACGATCCGTGGCAAGAAGCACTGGCTGTGGCGCGCGATCGACGCGA
>CBDTVL010000492.1:0-1804 GCA_965363755.1 uncultured Sulfitobacter sp. | reverse complement strand
TCGATGCCCGGGTAATTGGGGCGGCACTGTTGAGACACGGGTTGACCAACAGCGCGCTGCTGGAATACGAAAACCAGATGCGCTCACTGACCACGGCAGTCATCAATGCAAACCGTGGATCAGGTCCCGACGCGATCCTGCAAAAAGTCGAGGATTTATGCGGAGGCCAGTTTGACGACATCAGCGAGGTTATTCCACGCGAGGAACTCGCGGCACATGCAGAGCACTACAAACAGTTGGCTGGGTTTTCGGTTGATGCGCTTAACGCCAAGCCGCGCTTGATCGCCGAAGACGCCCAAATCTCTCATTAGAACTCCTCATTTAGTAGGTGTTCCCATGGCACCCTAAATTGAATCTAGTGAGTGCCAAACAGCGCTCCACCTTTGCCACAAGAGAACAAGATCAAAGACGCCTTTATCATAGGTGGCGGCATCAATGGCTGCGGTATTGCCCGCGATGCTGCCGGGCGGTGGCTTTCAGTGGCTTTGGCAGCGATGGGTGATCTGGGCGCGGTGCGGACATCCTTTCCCATTCCAAAGTCATGAGCGCCCAGCGCAAGAGTGGCGTTGGGCAGGTCACAACAGATGATCGAAAAACCCACTTTACGCGCCCTGATCAATGCAGGCGGACCGTGGATTGCTGACATCTTACGCGGCTCAATAGGTCAAGAATCAACGGAGTCCATTTGTCTGGTTCGGGGCAGCCTTATCGTAACCAAAACGCTGTTAGACCATGACAAATGCTGATTCTTTCAAGGGACCGACGGACGCATTAACTTTGCGAAACCTTATCAATCCGATTTTACCCTGATTGGCACAACCGACGCCGAGCATCCGGCTCCTCGATGGCTCTGTAGTGTACCGCCGAGGAAGCGGACTATCTCCGTGCCTTTGCATCACAGTATTTCAGGAAGCCTGTAACCAAGGTCGATATCGTCTGGACATATTCGGGCGTTCGCCCTCTTTATGATAACGGCGCTACGTCAGCCACAACAGCCACTCGGGGTAATGTCTTGCAGCCTGACACAAACGGGGCGCCGTTGCTCAACGTATATGGCGGGAAAATCACGACCTATCGCAAACTATCCGAGTTGGCTGTCGCAAAGATCGCCGCACTGCAAGACTGGATGACAAAGGACGCCGAAAAATGAGCCACATTTTAGCGATTGATCAAGGTACTACATCGACGCGAGCGATTGTCTTTGACGACGCGATGCAGCCGATCGCATCAGCACAAGAGGAATTCACCCAGCATTTCCCAGCCTCGGGCTGGGTCGAACACGAAACAGATGATCTTTGGCGCACCGTCCAAAGCACTTGCCGGGACGCCTTAAAAAAGGCGGGCCTGACCGCAAGCAACATTGCTGCGATAGGCATTACCAACCAACGCGAGACAACAGTCGTCTGGGACTCAGAAACCGGCGCGTCATTACATAACGCCATTGTCTGGCAAGACCGTCGCACCGCTCAGATTTGCGCCGATCTCGAGGCCGCCGGACATGGACCAATGGTTACCCGTCAGACCGGATTACTGCTTGATCCCTACTTCTCGGGAACCAAGCTCAAATGGCTGCTGGACACATACCCCGATGCCCGAGCGCGCGCGCAACAAGGCAAATTACTGTTCGGAACGGTCGATAGCTTTTTAATCTGGCACCTGACTAACGGGGCAGTCCATGTCACCGACGCGACGAACGCGTCGCGCACAATGCTCTACGATATCCGCAAGGGTGCGTGGAGCACCGATATCTGCGACCTGCTCGACATTCCTATGAGCATGTTGCCCGAAGTGCGCGATTGCGCCG
>CBDTVL010000491.1:0-1804 GCA_965363755.1 uncultured Sulfitobacter sp. | reverse complement strand
GACTGATCGCACCGATGTCAAAAAAGGGAGATATCATGAGACTTCGAAATGGAATGCTGGCGATGGCCGGGGCAATGCTTGTCCTAACATCGTCAGAGGGAGACGCCCAAGCGGCGGACAAGCCGAACATACTGCTCATGGTGGCTGACGATGTTGGCTATTGGAATGTTAGCCACATCAATCGCGGAATGATGGGCTACAAAACTCCAAACATCGACAGTATTGCTGAACAAGGACTCTCATTTACGGACTATTATGCGGAACAGAGTTGCACTGCTGGCCGCGCGGCGCTGATCACTGGCCAAATTCCCGTGCGAACCGGATTGACGAAGGTCGGTATGCCCGGCGCCCCGCAAGGACTTCAAAAAGAGGATCCGACTCTTGCTGACTTGTTGAAGACGCAAGGCTATGTAACAGGTCAGTTTGGCAAAAATCATCTGGGTGACCGCAACGAATTTATGCCGACTGTTCATGGTTTCGACGAATTCTTCGGAAATTTGTACCATTTGAATATTGAAGAAGAACCGGAATTGCCCGACTTCCCAACAGGTGAAATGGCTGCACAAATTTCGCCACGCGGTGTGCTTGATTGCAAAGCAACAGAGTCCGCCTCCACGGCCGAAGATGACCCGCGATTTGGACCTTGGGGCAAGCAATCCTGCGTAGACACTGGACCATTGACGAAAAAACGCATGGAAACCATCGATGAAGAGGTCCTTGACAAAACGACTGATTTTATCAGGCGCTCGGTCGCGGATGACAAACCGTTTTTCGTTTGGTTCAATGCGACGCGTATGCACGTTTTCACGCATCTGAAACCTGAATCTCAAGGCAAGACGGGCCTGGGTATTTTTGCGGATGGCATGGTTGAACATGACGGCCACATCGGTCAATTGCTGAGTTTGCTCGATGAATTGGATATCGCCGACGACACGATTGTAATTTGGACAACTGACAACGGCGCAGAAAAGTTCACATGGCCCGACGGCGGCACGTCACCTTTCCACGGTGAAAAAGCTACGACATGGGAAGGCGGATTTCGTGTTCCAGCAGTCGTACGCTGGCCTGGCAAGTTTCCTGAGGGCAAGATTGTAAACGGTATTGTCTCGCATCAGGATTGGGTGCCAACATTGATGGCCGCAGCAGGCGACCCAGATGTTAAGGAAAAATTGCTTAACGGGCATGAGGCCAACGGAAGCACATTCAAAGTACATTTGGATGGCTACAATATGATGGATTATTTTTCTGACGGTGGCGAAGGCGAAAGCCCGCGTAAAGAGATATTCTACTTCACCGATATCGGTGAACTCTCTGCTGTCCGTCATGAAAATTTCAAGGTGATGTTCAGTAAACAGGAAGCTCACGGCTTTGATGTGTGGAAGAACCCTTATACGCCATTGGCGTGGCCGGACTTGTTGGATCTTCGAGCGGATCCATTTGAGACGGCACCGCGTGAGAGCATTGGCTGGGGTCTCTGGTCGACCCAACGTATGTACACACTGAGTGCAGCGGGACTGGTCGCCACTGAATTCCTCAAAACGTTCCTAGATTATCCACCACGTCAGGCCCCAGGCAGCTTCAGCGTTGATGGTATCCTCCAACAGCTTGAAGCAAGCCGCAGCAGAATGGGTGGCTAAGACCATATATTCAAACTTGCTGGCGGCCCGGATATTCGAAACCAAACCGGGCCGTTGGCTGACTGCGAATGTTAGATCGTTCTTGCACCCACAACTAAACCTAGTGTGATTGCGGCGGTTGCTCTTCGAAGGTGAACGACAGCAAAGCAAACGGCCTCGGTGCTAAC
>CBDTVL010000490.1:0-1818 GCA_965363755.1 uncultured Sulfitobacter sp. | reverse complement strand
CGGGTTGTTTGCTCGGATCAGACCAGCGAATTCACCAACAATCCTTCGGCCCCGTTTTATGGGGCCACGTCATTGGCTGGCGGTTCAAGAAATTCATCCACGGCTCGATAAGTGATTCGGTCGTTTTTTGGGTTCACATAGAAGAACACGTAATAGCGCGTATTCTTCGATTTAGGCCAACGAGTCGTGCTGATCACACGACTTCCTGTCTCAAATTTGACTCCGATGCCAACATCGTGATACCTCTTTCCATCATCTTGGATCTCAGGCCGAAAATAGATGCTCTTGCCTGGTGTAACTGAAAATTTATTGGCCCCAACCCTTCCAACGACCGTGTCTTTGGCGTTATTGTAAAAGAAAATATCACCGGCTTTGAACTTGGGGTTGTTGTAGGGCACCACTATGGACGTATAGTTTTTCTTGGCAGATGGAATGAGGATTACTACAAAGGACTTGCCCGTCTCGGGCAGTCTGACGTTGGAAAGCACGAGCTTGCGTTCAAGCGAAACCAGCTGAAATGCCCTGCTGGGCACCTTCTGTGGTCGAGAGAGGTTGTTCATCGGAAGAGCAAATGGCTCTGAGCTGTCTTCACCGCTCACAATGACGACCTTGCCCAAGTCCTTGGGTAATCTCTCCGCCACCAGCCTAATCTCGATATCGCTCTTTTTCTGGGCTGTAAGAGTGACACTTGTCAATAGGACAAGTATAAGTATCTGAGGGATTTGTAACATATTGGGGAACATTTAAATTTCTTTGAGGTTGAGCCATCGAAATGACATTATTTGGAAACGACGGCCAAATTTCTGATTTTCATCTGACAAATTCTGGGGCAAGATATTAGGAGCGTCCGTCGGGTCGACGTAGTCGCGGGTTCGCTCAACGACGGCCTCGCACCAGGCCCTGGCAACACGGCCTGAACTATCCTGTGATTCTCCATATGCGCGGATAATGAAACTATCGGACCGCGCAGACAAGACGGGCGCAATCGGTGTCAGGATGTCACCCTGCTTCACCAGCGACGGGGCACCGTAATGAACCGCTCCCTTTTCTGCCTCGGGGAATTCGAAGCGATTGGCGACGGTGTCCGAGACGGTGCGGCCGGAATTCTGTTCGGTATTGATCTTCGCCTCATCCGAATCGAGCGCGCTCTGAATTGCTCCCGCACGGGCTAGTTCCACGTTATCTCCGACACGGCGATTAATGAAATCGCCCAAGTTCAGGAAGGGCCCGCGCTTGCGCACCTCCTTGACGATGGCGCGTGCCAAGCCGTCGATCTCCACATCGGTGAGTTCCCGGCGGCCGTCCCAGTTTTGATTTCTGTCCGGGTCGGAAGCTGCCTGATCCTCAATCACGGTGTCATTGGGCGCGATCATGTTGACTGCAGGTGTCTTTACTGGTGGTCCATCAGTTGTGGCAATGGACTCTTCGCCACTCTCGTTGCGCACCACGATGGCGCGACCTCTTAACGAGCCGAGCATCCCTTTCCAAGCCTCCACTGAAGTCGAGTTGATGTTAAACATTCCGTCAACCCGCAGGTGGCTCGCAATCTGGTTGATTGATTCTACGGTAGGAATGCCTCCGGCGAAAAAGGAGCTCATCAAAGCAGCAGGGTCATCTCCACCCGTATCGGCAATATAGCGCGCGACTGGCAAGGAGGTCCCATCCCGAAAGAACTCCAGAGCCACCGTCTCTTGGTCTCGTTCGTCGGTAAAGGCTGGTGCGGTTTGCGGCGCGATCCCGGAGAGGAAATAATCATCCCAGAGTTCACGGTTGGCGAGGTAGGAGTGGTCGGCCAGGGGATGCGGGTTGCGTGCGCCC
>CBDTVL010000489.1:0-1820 GCA_965363755.1 uncultured Sulfitobacter sp. | reverse complement strand
CAATGTCGGTATTCAGGAAAAGTCTGGGCAGTCAGGCAGGATCGAATGGTTGTGCTGGAGGGTCTGATGCATGAGATTGCAGAAAAATCGCCAAAGGAGATTGCGACATGATGATCTATGGATTGAACACCTGCGCCATTTGCCAAAAGGCTCGCAAGGCGTTGGAGGCCGATGGCAAGGAAGTCAGTTTTCGCGATATCCGGGCAGACCCTCTGAGCGAAGCAGAATTGGCTGAGCTGATTGGCGAGTTCGGGGATCGACTGGTGGATCGAACGTCGAATGACTACCGAGCGCTCAACGACTGGCTGAAAAATTCGGAAGCAGAGGCGCAGATCTTAGCCCGACCCAAGGTGATGGCCCGCCCGATAATACGCGATCGGGATATGTATTATTTAGGCTGGGATGACGCGGTTCAAAAGGCTTTGCTTCCGGGTTGATGCCTTGCACCATTAGGAAAAGACGTCAGACGGTTCCGCTTGACGACTGTGTTTTGAGCCCCTAGAGACGCTCCTTTCGTGAGAGCATCGGGAGGGATCTGGTATGGCACAGCATTGCCACGTATTGGGTGTCGACTTCGGCACCTCCAACTCGGCTGCCGGCTATTTGTGCGATGGAAAGCCTCGGCTAATCGAAGTGGCGTCAGGCCAGACGACGCTCCCCACAACGTTCTTTTTCGATTTCGAGACTCGCCAAACCCTGATCGGCGAACCAGCCAATCAGGCGCTTCTGGACGGGGTCGATGGGCGATTTATGCGGGCGCTCAAGCGCGTACTTGGCACATCCCTGATGCATGAAAAACGTCAAATTCTGAACGAACGTGTGACGTTCGTTGATATCATCGCCCGCTTCTTGCGTCAGATCAAGATCCGAGCTGAAATCGAGACCGGCCTTAGATTTGACCGTGTCATTTCGGGTCGCCCTGTGGTTTTTCATGCCGCAAACGACCCGCGTGAGTTGCAGGCTGAGGCGGACCTGCGTGCCTGCTATCTGGCTGCAGGTTTCAACGAGGTCGAATTTATGCCCGAACCCGAGGCTGCCGCTATCGCCAGCGGAGCGTTGGAGCAATCCGACGAGATCGGATTGATTGTCGACATTGGCGGCGGCACCTCCGACTTCTCACTGTTCCGGTCGAGCAATGAGCGCGTGGCGATCCTAGCCAATCACGGCGTCCGCATCGGCGGCACCGATTTCGACCGCGCGATCAATATTGATCGGGTAATGCCGCTGCTGGGCAAAGGGACAAAGTTACGCAAGATGATGGGTCCGGGCAGTTCACCTGTACCCAGCGCGATCTTCAACGATCTAGCAACTTGGGAGAAAATCCCCTTCCTATACACCGCCCAAAACCGTCGCATGGTCGAGGAAATGACAAAGCTGGCCTATGATCCGGAAAAACTGAGCCGCCTGGTCACTGTATTGGAAGACGAGCTTGGACATGAGTTAGCTTTTGCCGTTGAACGCGGTAAGATTGCTGCCAATATCGGAGGCGAGCAGTCTCGCATCGCGCTAGACCGGATCGAGCAGCGCCTCTACTGCACATTGCCGGCCGAAGCTTTGGCTCAGTTGCTTGCGCCACACGCCCAAAAATTGCGCGCCGGAGCGCAAGAGACAGTGCAATTGGCGGGCCTCGAGACTGGCAACGTGAAACGGGTAATCTATGTTGGTGGCTCGAGCTTGATGTCGATGGTCTCGGAAACCATGAAGACAATATTTCCTGACGCCCGACATTCCTTCACCGAGGTGTTTACAGCTGTTGCCGATGGGCTGGCGATAGCATCTGAGCGAAGATAGACATTGGCACAAAGCGCAGCGAATGGCAG
>CBDTVL010000488.1:0-1824 GCA_965363755.1 uncultured Sulfitobacter sp. | reverse complement strand
CATAGCTCCAGAGACGCGCGGTTTTGGTCTTCTTGGTTTTACCTTTGGTCTGCATTTTGACTGGCGTGTCGTCCGCAAAAAGTGCGGGGCCTGCGCGGACCAGCTTGCCTATATGATCGGCCAGCGGTTCCAGCAGCGCCGTGGATCGCCCCACCCAGTCGGTCAGTGTGGACCGGTGCAGATCGACCTCCTCACGCGCATAGATATTTGATTGCCGTGCGAGCGGCAGGTGATCGCAATATTTGCTGACCAGCACATGGGCGAGCAGGCCGGGCCCAGGGCGGCCGCGTTCGATGGGGCGACTTGGCAGAGGCGCTTGTGAGAATGCTTCACAGCAAGTGCAAGCCATACGCGGGCGCACAATCCGGCGCACCACAAAGCGCCCCGGAATATATTCCAGCTCTTCGGTGACATCTTCCCCAAGCTGACGAAGACTGCCGCCGCAGTCCGAACACGCCTCCCCGGGGGACAGCACCTCATCCACCCGGTCAAGATGGTCCGGCAGTGGCTTGCGGCTATGTTTGCGCTTAGCGGGTTGGTCAGCGTCATCGCCGTGCGCCGGGTCATCTTGCTTTTGTGCCTCAGCCGCTGCTTCAATCTCTGCATCTTCCGACAGATCGAAGGCGAGTTGATCAAGGGTCTCGGACTTGGAGCCGAAGCGGGCTTTTTGATGCGCCGCCAGTTGTCCTTTGAGCTTCTCGATCTGGTAGGCCTGCGACTTGATCTCTTCGCCCATCAGAGAGACCAAACCCTTCAGTTTGGCAGGGTCATCGGGGAGAGGTTTAAAGGCATCCAGCATAGCTGAACATATACCGGTACAACCCTCCGGGGGGAACGTAAAACAGCCCAATCCCTATATTTTATTGAGCTATCCGGCCTTCAAAGGTCGCCATGTCTTTTGCGGCATGCGCCAGTCGATCCCCTCCAGCAACATCGACAGTTGCGACGGGCTGAGACTTACCTTGCCGTCTTTCGCAGCGGGCCAGACAAAACGACCCCGCTCCAGGCGCTTGGTAAACAGGCAGGCACCCTGTTGATCCCACCAGATAATCTTGATCAAGTCACCCCGGCGGCCACGGAACACAAACAGATGGCCGGAATATGGATCTTCCGCCAGAACCTGTTCGGTCTGCGCTGCCAGCGTATTGAACCCGCGCCGCATGTCAGTCACCCCAGCCGCCAGCCACACCCTAGCATTGCTCGGCACCGGGATCACGCCATGAACCCCTGCACCAGACCGAGAACCGCTGGAAGTGCCGTCGGCCCCTCAACCAGAATACGACGTCCATCGGACAAGGTGATGTCAACGCGGTGCGCACAGACCCCAACATCTGATGGCAGCGACGCGCCAGAGCTAGGCCGCAGGAGCTCAACAGGCGACGGATCTCTAACCTCAATGGGAAGAAAAGTAGCAACGCCATCTTCCAACGGCTTCGGAACATCCACCAGATGCGGGGCAAACCGGGGATCCTTCAGCCACTTGAATATAAGATTGGCATTCATCGAATACCGACGCGCGACCTGTGCTACCGATACATCCACCGTCGTCGTTTGCTCACAGATCGAGCGCTTCTCGTCATCTGACCAGACCCGCTTCTTCTGACCCTTCTTGCCCGCCATGGAGTGCCTCATGATGTCCACTATCAATGGTGGACACTATCAAACCATCTCCACCACCGTCAGTGCACGCACACCGGACGCTTACTTTCAAAACATGTGTTGCGTCGACCCATTGAGATCGCCGCCCAGAGGAGACCTTCGTAGATGGCGCAGCGAATGGCAGCTTAGAGCCTATGCTTGCCGTTTCTAACTCGCGTCAAAAAC
>CBDTVL010000487.1:0-1828 GCA_965363755.1 uncultured Sulfitobacter sp. | reverse complement strand
CCTAGCGCGATCAGGCCCAGACCCGCTAGCGACCGCCCAGGCATGGCCAACAACGTGTTGAGCGTAAGCCAGGCAATTCCCAGTAGATATGCCACCGGTAGGAAAGGATGACCCCACGCGCGATAGGAGCGTGCCGTCGCGGGTAGTCGTTTGCGCAATACGAACACCGCCGCCACTGCCATGATTTCAAAGATTAATATTGAAAACACAATCATGTCAGTGAGGACATCGAAGGTGCCCGAGAAAGCGAAAGCGATGGCGCAAACACCTAGCAGCAGCACCGCGTGGGTCGGCGCCTGAGATTTTCGGGATACGGTCGCGAATACGGACGGAAAAAGGCCGTCTCGCGCCATCGCAAAGGGAAAGCGTGCCATGTGCAACACGGTACTGTGCAGAGCTCCGAACGAGGACAGCATCAGCCCAGCCGCCATGAGTGTCGAAGCGCCCGCGCCGACGACGCGTGCGATCACCGCGCCGGCGACCGAGGACGATTCCGGGATGCTCGCAACGGTGTCCGGCGACAGCGCGTAAAAATAGGCAGCATTGACGAGTAGGTACAGACCAATAAGAATCAGCGCGGAGCTGGATAGTGCACGCGGCAGTGTTCGAGCCGGATCCTTCACTTCTTCGGCGACCACAATAATTGCAGTCGCACCGCTATAGCTCCACATCGCTGCAATAATAGCGGCTCCGAAGCCAGCAAGTCCCCCGCGCGCTTCTGCTGGTACGCCTTCACAGGTGCCGTCTACGCAACTTGATGCGTAGTTGGCCCACGATCCATCTCCGAAGAAGAATGCGCAACCGGCGATGCCGAACAACAGCGCGACCTTGAGCCCTGTGACTACGGTCATAAGTGTTCCGTTCGCCCGAACGGATGCCAAGTTCAGGACGGTGACGAAAACCAGGGTTGCCGCAACAAGCAGAGTAGAGACACCGGATGGAAGAGTGCCCCCGAGCAGGTCATTGAAAAATATGACGAATACAATCGCCAGCGCGGCCATGCTCCCGGCACCGTCGATTAACGTTTCCATCCAACCATAGAGGAACGCCCATACTCTGCCCCATGCCGCGCCGATATAGTTGTACGCCCCTCCGGAGCGCGGCATCAGGGTACTCAATTCCGCATAGATCAACGCGCCCGCCAATACAAACAGACCGGCTACTGCATACGCCAACAGCACCATCTCGGGTGTGCCGACATTGCAGATCATGACTCGGGCCTTAAGGAATACGCCCGTCCCAATCGTATTCGTGACGATCAACGCCATCGCCGCTACGAGGCCAAGGCCCCTTTGAAGATGGGGCGCATCGTTCGATTGATTGGGTTTAGCCATGGTGAATTTCCGCATGGATAGATATGAGGACCTCAACGGCAGGCCCCATCATCTTGTTCTCAACGAGACATTGATCTCGAAGACGAATCAACGCCGCTCCGAGCCGAAATCGGCGACCTTGCCGTCGGCCGTCAGATAGAAGCGGTAAACCCGGCGAGCGTCCTCGGTCACGAGCGCGTAGTGGGCAATCCTCGTCACCGTCTCACCGAGCCGTTCCATCGAACTTGATCCCAGGTCGTCGTCTTCGAGCCAAGAAAAGCTCTTCTTCTTCTCGAGGAGCTGGCCGGTACGCCGGCGGTTGAAGGATTCGCGAACGCTGCCCGAGGCAGTCGCCGCGAGGCCGCGTCCCATGTCGGGGGTGGTCCGCCACTCGGGCCACGCCTCCAGTAGGCCCTCCAGACGTGCAGTCCGCTGGGGGTCCGGATCGACACCTGGTGCATTGGGATCAGGAAGGCGCAGATCGTCGTCGACCATGCCCGCGATCTCATGAGCGA
>CBDTVL010000486.1:0-1836 GCA_965363755.1 uncultured Sulfitobacter sp. | reverse complement strand
TGTTTTGGATAGCCATCCTCGCCCTGATCAAAAGGCATGGATACATCGATGATTACTTTTCCGCCGAGATTGCCGAGACTCTGGGCAACCGTTTCCATGGCCGGCCACGGTATGAGAAGCAAAACGATGTCGCCTTGCTGTGCTGCCTTCATCTGGGTTGTTGCCGATGCGTCACCGCCTGTCTTGGCAACAAGCGCCTTAACCTTGTCGCTGTCAGGGTTGCGAGAGCCGTAAACAACTCGGTAGCCGAGCTCCGCGAATCGCGGCCCAAGCGAGTCGCCCATGTCGCCGGTACCAATAACGGCAACGACTTTCGTTTCTGCAGCGTGGCTGCTTGCTGAAAAGAACAGAACCAGGACACAGAACAGGGTGGTTGCGAGCGTCTTCATAGTGCTACCTCTTTGAATTAGGGCCGAGGCGTTGGTGCCACTCGGCGATTGATTCGTCCGGGTATTCGGCAAACACTTTATCGTGTTTCGCTTCGCGAATCTCGACCCAGGAAGCCTTTGAATCGACCATTAGGTGCGTGTGCTCAGGTGCGACAGGAAGTTCTGTGTCTATCGCAGAAGCAAAGGGGTGAATCAACTCAGGCCAGCGCGGATCCCAGACCCACAAAGCGCTGCCGCAATTTTGGCAGAAGTGGCGGCGTGCCGGGCTGTCGCCGGCTTGGTATACAGAAAGATTATGCTCACCCTCAACCTGCAGCGACGCGTTATCGGCGCCCAAGTTGATAGCGTAGCCGCCACCGCCCGCTGTCTTGCGGCATATCGAGCAGTAGCAGTAGTTGAACGGGTACGGATGCTGCGCGTCGAGCGAATAACGTACGCCGCCGCAGTGACATGACCCATCAAGCTTCATAGCTGACCTTCATACTCCGAGCTCAATATCGCGGTAAGACTGTAGCCCGCTAAGGCCCGGGCCCACGGCAACGAAATTCCAACCAAGCTGCAGCGATGCATCTCGATCCCACGGTCCGTCACCGTAGTATGTAATTGACGAGAAAGTATCACCCAGCTGGGCGAGTGCGATCTGCATAATTTCTTTGCGGTCCTGCGCATCATCCGAAGTTGCTATTGGCACATCAAAATGTCCGAAGCCAGAGGTCTTGAGCTTCAACAGGGCAGATGCGCGCCAACCGCCAGTCGCAATTCCAACGGCATGCTCTGAAGAGTTATAAAAGCGTTTCAGGAAATCTATGGCACCTGGAATTTCCGGGAACGCTCCGCTCGTCGAAATGTGCTGATCGAGTAACTCTACAAATCGCGATTTGATCGCGGTTTCCAGGTTGAGCTCTTGCGTAACGGAATTATCCAAAAAGATCTGCGACAAGATGCCGGAGTCGGACACGAAGTCATAATCCGTCAGTGATGCTCGAAACTGTGCATCACGCAGTACAGAGCGAACCGCTTCTTTGTATAAGTCGTCATCAACCGCTGCGGATCGAAGGAGTGTGCCATCAATATCAAAGATAACGGCTTGCATCGCTAATTCACCCTGGAATTATTCATTAGAGACATTCATTCAAAAATTTGCAGGCACTCATCGTAAGGACCGGGGGGAATACAATGGCCCCTGCGACGCCTCCGACCAAGCCTGCGATTAAACGACCCTTGTTCCATTCTGCGCTGCGCATGGCGAACATAGGTGCAGCGATGAGCGCTAGTGACACTGAAGTCATCGCCATAGACACAGAAAAGTGTGTCCACCAGCCCAAGCGAATGTCTCCTGCCGACAAGACCAGGTACGACACTAGCAACCAACTAGCCAATGCGACAACGATTGCTCCGCGAGTTTCAAGCTTCTGACCCGCAATGGCTATCGCAAATGCGATAAGGG
>CBDTVL010000485.1:0-1839 GCA_965363755.1 uncultured Sulfitobacter sp. | reverse complement strand
TGCTCTGCTTCAATCGTTGCAGGCGAGGGGTGCGCCAGACCAACCAATATCCGCCCTTCTTGCTGCTGTGGACGTTGAGGCGGGACGAGTGGCGTTCGAGACTAAAAGGTCAGCGAGTTGGACTTGTGCCCGCTGTCATTCGATCAACGAAGACGCTCCGCCGTTGAATGGTCCGCCTCTTCATGGAATTGTTGGCCGGCCCAAAGCCAGCATAGTCGGTTTTGAGTATTCCGGAGCACTGAAACGGCTGGGTGGTGTTTGGACTGAAGTCGAACTCAACGCATACCTCGCCGGATCTATAGATTATGCACCCGGTTCGAAAATCTTGGATTGGGGCGTTGCTGACCCGGTAGAAAGAGCGAATATCATCGCGTTTCTTCAATCTCTCTCTGAGTAAAATACCGCGTTCGCTTGGTCAGGAATTAACATTCTGAGAATGTCGGGTTATTCCAGTTTGCCTTCATTGCTGTGTTAGAAATGCTGCGCAGTTCGTGAATGTCAGCAATGCGAAAGCTGCACTGCAGCGTTTCACCATCGGATGAATGGCGGCATTGGGCGGCGGTTTCAACGGGTCGACGCAACACTTTAGTCTTTTTGGAAAGATGGAGTGTTTATGATGAAGTATCGAACGCGGACGTTTTACACTGACAAACAGAAGTCGGAGATGTGGGATCGCTGGCAACGCGGAGAGTCGATGAGTTCAATTGGGCGTTACTTTGATCGCGCGTCATCATCGATTTTCCCCCACCTTGCGGTGACAGGAGGCATCCGGCCACCAGCTCGCAGTAGGTCCCGTTTTACTCTGACCTTGATAGAACGAGAAGAGGTCTCCCGTGGCCTCGCCGCCAAGCGTTCGTTTCGCTCCATTGCGCGGCTCTTAAAGAGGTCGCCCTCGACGATCAGCCGAGAGGTTCATCGCAACGGTGGACGGAATGCATATCGCGCTGCACATTCAGATCAGCGCGCTTGGAACTGCGCAAAACGGCCCAAATCTTGTAAGCTCTCGTTCAACGCGCCCTTGTGCCATTGGATCTCGCGGAAGCTGCGTTTGAAGTGGTCTCCAGAACAGATCGCCGGTTGGCTCAAACGGGAACACCCTGACGAAGAGCAACATCGCGTGTCTCACGAAACGATCTACCGCAGCCTTTATGTTCAAACCCGTGGGGTTCTGAAAAAGGAATTGCAGGAATGCCTGCGCAGTCCCCGCGCCATTCGACGGTCCAGGCACGCCACCCAAAAGGGTCTTAAGCTGCGCAAGATCAAAGATGCGATCCCAATCAGTGAACGCCCACCTGAGGTCGAGGACCGTGCTATCCCGGGCCACTGGGAAGGCGACTTGATTGTGGGATCAAACAACAGCTACATCGCCACGCTGGTTGAACGCCATTCCCGCTTTGTGATGTTGGCGAAGGTCGAGAACAAAGACACCCAAAGCGTCATCACCGCCCTGATCAAGCAAGCGCGAAAGCTGCCTAAGGAGCTTTACAAATCGCTGACTTGGGATCGCGGATCAGAGATGGCAGGGCATCAAAAGTTCACCTTGGCAACAAAAATCGACGTGTACTTTTGCGACCCTCAATCTCCCTGGCAGAGAGGCAGCAACGAAAACACCAACCGCCTTCTGAGGCAATACTTCCCCAAAGGCATTGATATATCGGGCTTCAGCCAGGCCGAACTCAGTGCAACGGCGCGCCAACTTAATGAGCGCCCCAGAAAGACCTTGCAATACCAGACACCAGCGGAGAAATTTGAGGCCTGTGTTGCAGCGACCCATTGAGATCACAGAGCAAACCAGTCATTGGTACTTCCCAGCGGATTTGCTAACTTAACCGGTGGGGC
>CBDTVL010000484.1:0-1848 GCA_965363755.1 uncultured Sulfitobacter sp. | reverse complement strand
GCTGGCATCAAAAGGGCGGGGAAAGCGTTGGCTGTGCGTCGGGGCAGTTCGGATAGGCAACGATCGAAAGTTGGCGAGGCGGACAGGGCAGTTGTCTATCTTGAATGTATGGCAAAACGCAGCCCTTTTCGCTACTTCAAGACTAGCCCTGAGTATCCATCTGGCCGTTGTGCTCCACGTCCGGTTTCTGCTTTCTTTGCGGAATGTGGAGTATCTACTTCACGAGCGCGGCATCAATGTCAGTCATGAGGTCGTCAGGTTTTGGTGGAACAGGCATTGTCAGATTAAACCGTTTTGCTATGGTGGAACGGCGGATTTAGGCTGGTTTGTAAATTGCTACTTGGCGTTTTCCCAGACAACACAGCGAACTTTGCCTAATCCGAAATTAAATTGGGCGAGGCAAGCCGCGCATCAGTGTTTAATCTGATAATGCCGCCCTGAGAGTACAACCGAGGGTTCTGTCAGAAGAAACCAGCTTGAGTGTAGATGGGGAGCTCTGGATTATTCTCAGCGGCATTCAAAATCAGAGGAATATATTATGAAAAAGATTGCAGTTCTCGGCCTGGGAAAGGTCGGTGCTCTTGCTGCACGGTTGCTGCATGACTCAGGTTTCGAGGTGCAGGGCTACGATGTGCACCTAACGCGCGAGGAAATGCCGTTTCCTGTAAAACCGGCAAACACAACGGACTATGATGGCCTGCTCGCAATTTTTCGCGAGGTTGAAGCCGTGCTATCCTGCCTGCCATATCAACTCAATGTCGCAGTTGCGACGGCCGCACATGAAGCCGGCATCCATTATTTTGACCTGACTGAAGATGTGCCAACCACCAACGCGATCATTGATATGAGCGGCACTGCCAAGGGCTTGATGGCCCCGCAATGCGGACTGGCTCCTGGTTTCGTGGGGATTGTGGGCGCCAAGCAGATCTCAGATTTTGATGATTGTCGATCTTGCCGAATGAGGGTCGGTGCGCTGCCGCAGAACCCTACCGGGTTGATGGGTTACGCCTTCAACTGGTCGCCGGACGGTGTTGTTAACGAATACCTAAACGATTGCGAGGTCATAGAGAGCGGGGAACGCAAGTGGGTCTCCCCGATGGAATGGTTGGAAACACTCTATATCGACGGCATGAAGTTAGAAGCCTTTACCACCTCAGGCGGGTTAGGCACCATGTGCGAGACCTATCTCGGCAAGGTGGATAACATCGACTACAAGACCATGCGGTATCCCGGTCATGCGGAACTGATGAACTTTTTCTTTCATGAGCTTTTGATGCGCGACCGCCGCGAAGAGGCTGGCGATATCCTGGTGAATGCCAAGCCACCAACCGACCATGATGTGGTCTATGTTCATGTGGCATCCGAGGGGTTGATTGATGGGCAGATGCGGCGTGAAGAATTCGTACACGGCTATAAACCCATTGAGATAGCGGGAAAGCAGCGAACCGCGATAGCATGGACAACTTCTGCTTCTGTCGTGGCTGTGATCGAGATGGTGCGCGACGGAACTTTGCCGGGCAAGGGCTTCCTCAAGCAGGAGGATATCTCCCTTGAAGCGTTCCTAATGACGCGTACAGGATCGTTTTACGCCGCCTCGTAATTTCGAAGCGCTTTGTCACGTTAACTCAGACGAACGAAATATGCTGCCGAAACCCCAGATTAAGCAGCCACAATTTCGAAACATTCAACGAATGCCATGGCGCGGTTTTGATGGAGAGTTCGGCGAGCGATCAGATGGCGTTGCAAATTGAAATGGTTGTAAATCGCGTCATGGACAGACAAAAATCGTTGCATTGACCCGGGCAGCGTGGTGTCGCTACACTTTAGGAGAAACATGCTGACCGGTGC
>CBDTVL010000483.1:0-1848 GCA_965363755.1 uncultured Sulfitobacter sp. | reverse complement strand
TTGGTTCCGCCATTCACGCCATCCCAGAATTCTTGATGGCATTCAGTGTGCAGCCAAGCATGCGTTCCGAGGCCAGTGAGACATGGCAGGATCTGCCCGCTCTTTCCACATTGGGCGCAACGATTGAGATCGCCAAGGTCGGATGGGATGTTACTTGCCCGCTGCTTGAGATCGATTGTCACGCCAATACCTCCAAATGCCATTCCGACGACGTTCTGTTCTTATCGTGTCATGAAAAAATAGAGATCATATCCAGCCCAGAAGTAACAGCGCCGTCTTGGTAAGGGCAAACACAAATGGGTGCGATTTCTGACTTCCCAGTATAGTCCAGTATAATAGGGAAGGATCAGGGGCGAGGAAGGTCTTATCGCCTTAGAACAGCGGCCTTGATTTTCATAGCGTTCCTTTGCCTCTCAAGGTGCGCGTCTGTCCGATCAGGCCAGCGCTTCCTCGAGAGATGTTTCGAGGATATCCAGACCTTCATCGACAAGATCAGGTGACGCGGAAAGCGGGACCAGCAGGCGGATTACGTTACGCGCAGGGCCTGCAGTGATAAGGATAAGCCCGTTGTTCAGGGCCTTTGCTGCAATTTTCGCGGTTAGGTCACCATTTGGCTCGCGGCTGTCGCGATCTGAAACAATTTCGATGGCATTCATGCAACCAAGTGCGCGCACGTCGCCGATGCAGTCGAAGGAGTTTCGTTGCGCCATTTTTCGCAACCGGTCGTCGATCTGGGTCCCCAAGTCGAGGCCACGTTGCAGCAGGTTTTCCTGTTCGATCACATCCAGCACTGCAAGGGCAGCGGCGCAGGCAATCGGATTGCCGCCGAATGTTCCGCCCAAGCCGCCTGGAGGGACGGAATCGATGATGTCGGCCTTTCCAACAATGCCTGAAATGGGCAGCCCGCCGCCGATGCTTTTGCCGATACAGGTTAGGTCGGGACTTATCCCATAATGTTCCATCGCGAACATTTTGCCGGTCCGGCCCATGCCGGTTTGAATCTCATCGGCGACCAGCACGATGCCATGCTCATCACAAAGTGCGCGTAGGTAATCAAGGAATTCGGGGGTGGCAATGTTGTAGCCACCTTCGCCCTGCACCGGCTCAAAGAACATCGCGGCGATTTGATCGGGCGGGCAGTCGCTGCGAAACAAGGTTTCGAACGCTCGTTTGGTGTCTTCCAACTTGACGTCGTGGAAGTCGTCGGGGAACGGCAGGCGATAGATTTCGCCCGGGAACGGACCGAAGCCCTCTTTGAACGGAACCATGCGCGCGCTAAGCGCCATTCCCATGTAAGATCGCCCATGATAGCCGTTTGTGAACGTGATCAGCGCCGGACGGCGAGTGTAATACCGAGCAATCTTGATTGCGTTTTCAACGGCCTCACCACCGGCGGAAAAGAACAGCGATTTCTTGGCGAAGTCGCCGGGAAGCAGCGCATTCAACCGCTCTGCCAATTCAATATAGGATTTATATGGCGTGACTTGAAAACAGGTGTGGGTCAGACGATCAAGCTGGTCCTTGATGGCCGTCACCACCCGACTATTGCGATGGCCAACATTCTGACAGCCAATACCGCCGCAAAAATCGATGTATCGCTTGCCTTCAACATCCCAGACTTCGGCGTTTTCGGCCCGGTCGGCAACGAATGTAGAAGAATAGGCTATCGCGCGTGCTACAGCCATATCGCGTCTTGCCTCAAATTCCTGATTGGTCATCATGGTCTCGCTCATGGGCTGTTACAATTTCTAAAACAAGTCAGCCGGAACGGGAGATGCCCCGGCTGACCCTACTGGGGTCAACGTCTATGATTACTGCGGCAACAATTCGTTGACTGGCATTGTCAGA
>CBDTVL010000482.1:0-1857 GCA_965363755.1 uncultured Sulfitobacter sp. | reverse complement strand
CTCAAGCACTTTTATGGGGCCGGACCCTAGGCGCCATGGTCCGCTGCGCGCATTAAGTTGCCATTGACCCGATCATGAACAATCCGAAACACCCTTTCAATTCAGCATTCAAAAATGCCCTTATTGCTTGGGTGGGCGCTTCTATTCAGAGAAATCTTGGGTATCATAAGTTCAGTCAGTCGTACTCTCACCAGCCACGGCTTCGATGGGAAAGTTTAGCGGCTCACTTGGAGTGGGCATGCTTTGTTTCTGGTGTTGTCTGCGAAAGAAGGGGCATTAGATGGGAAGTGTGATCTCTACTCCCAAATGGTTTGACCGGATCGTGCTAGATCTTGGCCGGCAAATGCACTGGTCTTTTCTGCCGCCTTTGATGATCTACTTCTCGGCAGGTGTTTCCGGACTTACGGCTATCGTGGGGACATTCTTCGTCAAAGATTACATTGGGTTGCCCGCCTCTTTTCTGGCGGCTATTGCGTTTTGGGCTGGCTTGCCCTGGGCGCTGAAAATGCCGCTTGGTCACTTGGTGGATCTGATTTGGCGCTGGAAATCTCTGCTGGTCTTCGTTGGGGCAGGGCTGATCGCCGCAAGCCTTTTGATCATGTATTTTCTGATTGCGGAAGGCGCTTGGATGGCTCAAGCGATGTCGATTGAGGCATGGTATGTCACCAGCGCTTTGCTGGCCCCCTGCGGCTATGTCGTCCAAGATGCCGTGGCGGACGCAATGTCGGTTGAGGCCGTCCCCAAAATGGACGAGAACGGCACGCCTATTCCTGAGGAGCAGTCAAAAACGCTGCATACAACGATGCAGACGCTGGGACGCTTCTCGCTGATAAGCGGCACAGTTGCGGTCGCCCTGTTGAACATCTTTATGTTCTCGGGGACCGAAGAATTTTCGATCGACGACAAAGTCACCATCTACGCCCGGATCTATTTGCTTGCGCTGACAATTCCGCTGATTTCGGTTTCTGGAGTTGCTCTTGCTGCCTGGCAACGCAGGCGTTTGCGCAACCGCTTGGAAGGGCTAGGCAAGAGTTCTGGTGCAGTGAGTTTCGCGCTTGGCCGTTCAGAAAACCCAGTAAAAGTAAATCACTGGTACTTTACAGGAGGTCTGATTTTTGTGGTTCTGACTCTCACCATTGGTCTTTCAGACGTCGCCTTTTCTCAAGAGATCGTTTTTGCGGGTTCAATGATTATTGTCCTGTTTCTGATGCGCCAGTTGATTACTGCTCTGGAGCCAGCGAAGGCACGGGCACTGATCGGTACAGCCCTTATTATTTTTGTGTTTCGGGCCGTGCCACTGCCCGGACCTGGGGCCACGTGGTTCGAGATCGATGAACTTGGATTTGGCGAACAGTTTCTGTCTGTTCTTTATTTGATTACATCGGTTCTCACCCTCGCCGGGATCATCTTTCTGCGGCCAATGATGGCGAGCAGTTCGATCGCCAAAATCGTCCTCATTCTGACGCTGGCAGGAGGGGTCTTGGCCTTGCCTAATCTCGGTTTGTACTACGGCTTGCACAACTGGACCTCAATCCATACCGGTGGGATCGTCGATGCAAGGTTCATCGCCATTATGGACACGGCAGTGGAGTCCCCGCTCGGGCAAGTTGCCATGATCCCGATGCTGGCTTGGATCGCACGCAATGCCCCGCCCCAGCTGAAAGCCACTTTTTTTGCGGTAATGGCCTCATTTACTAATTTGGCTCTGTCGGCCAGTGCCTTGGCCACCAAGTACCTGAACCAGGTATTTATCGTGACACGCGAGGTGCGCGACCGCACAACAGATGTGGTAGAAATCCCAGCCGATTATTCACAGTTGGGTTGGTTGCTCATTATCGTTGCAGGTTTGTCAGTGTC
>CBDTVL010000481.1:0-1876 GCA_965363755.1 uncultured Sulfitobacter sp. | reverse complement strand
TTAGAGGTAAGGACTTTTTTTGTTCCCCACATATTCCCCAAAATCACGTGGTATAGGCTGGTACAGTACGAGCCGCCGTCTTTGCAAATTTCAGCGCACCATCCGGTGAATCGAACGCACCGTCGAAGCGCCTGTAGTGCTGATGAAACCGAGGCCATAGCCCGCGCTTTGTCTCACATAGCAGATCTTGGCGCAAAGCGCAGCGAAAGGCGGCTTTCCGGCCATCCGTCGGCACTGCTCGACGAGAGAAGCCACATTCGCAACATCTTGACATAACTAGAATAGTAGTTATATTCATAACCTATGACCACACATGCATCAGTTGCCCTCTCGCTTGCCGCCCTTGGGCACGACACCCGGTTGGAAATCTTCCGTTTGCTGGTGCGGGCCGGAGATGACGGACTTAATGTCGGCGAGATTGGTCAGCATTTGAACATGGCCGCCTCAACCCTTGCGCACCATCTGGGGGCCCTCGTCGATGCCGGTCTGGTGATCCAAGAGCGTCGGGGACGCCAAATCCTCAACCGGGTGGACTATGAGGCGATGCGCCGCACGGTTTCGTTCCTGACGTCGGAGTGTTGCGTCGGGGTCAAACTGACAAAGGCGGACGCAGCATGATGACCCGCCACGTTTTTCTTCGACTTAAAATAACTATAATACTAAGGATATCGCCATGACTGAACTCGCTCTCAGCGTCCGTTCCTGGACGGCAGATATTGCCCATAAACTTTGGGCAAAGGAAAAGGTCTGGCTGTTCTCCGCCGGACTTCTTCTCTCACTCTTCTTGCTTGAACCGACGCAAGGTTTGACCAGTGCGACGTTTGCCGTTGGTAACCTGCTGAATGTCGCGCCGTTTCTTGTCCTGTCAATCCTCATTGCAGCCTATGCGGGGGCGACCAGCGCGGACGGTCTGATCGCACGCGCTTTTACCGGTTCCCCCGCCGTCATGATCCTGATCGCGGCGGCGGCAGGTGGTTTATCGCCCTTTTGCTCCTGCGGGGTAATTCCCCTGATTGCTGCGCTTTTGGCGATGGGCGTCCCGCTTTCGGCCGTCATGGCTTTCTGGCTGGCTTCGCCGGTCATGGACCCTTCAATGTTCGTGCTGACTACCGGTGTGCTCGGTCTTGAGTTTGCCATCGCCAAGACCATCGCCGCGGTTGGTCTGGGCATCTTTGGCGGTTTCGTGGTCCATGTCCTGTCACGAGCGGGCGGTCTGAGAGATCCACTGCGTGAAGGTGTGGGCAATGGCGGTTGTGGTGGTGCCAAGGTGCGCACATCTAAGCCGGTGGTCTGGAAATTCTGGCAGGAAGACGAACGGGTCGCAAAGTTCCTGAGGGAAGGCGTCAAGACCATGCTGTTCCTCGCCAAATGGCTGACCCTTGCCTTCCTGCTGGAAAGCCTGATGCTGGCCTGGCTGCCTGCCGATCTGGTCGCCCGCTCGCTTGGCGGATCGGGCCTTGCACCCATTGGGATCGCAACGCTGGTCGGTGTGCCCGCCTATCTTAACGGTTACGCTGCCCTTCCGCTCGTAGGGGGCATGATAGGACAGGGCATGGCACCGGGCGCGGGTCTAGCCTTTCTTGTTGCAGGCGGCGTAACCTCGCTCCCGGCGGCGATTGCGGTCTGGGCGCTTGTCAAACGGCGTGTGTTCTTACTCTATCTCGGGATTGCGCTGGCTGGTTCCTTCGCATCCGGACTTCTCTTTCAACTTTGGACGGCGATCTGAACCGATTTGCCTGACAGGGATCGGGAAAGTAGGCCCTTTGACGAAGGCTCGCTTTTCCCGCTCTACCGTCATCGCAAGTTGAATCTGCTGCTCGCATTGCTGTGATCCCTGAAAATGTCCTCGTTTATGGTTAGAGTTTTCCGCTAGATT
>CBDTVL010000480.1:0-1888 GCA_965363755.1 uncultured Sulfitobacter sp. | reverse complement strand
TGATGTTCGCGGATATAGTCCGGTTCGGCCCCCAGACATCCCGTTACGATGACTTTACCGTTTTCGCTTAGCGCTTCGCCGATGGCATCAAGACTTTCGGCCTTGGCGGAATCCAGAAATCCGCAGGTGTTCACGATCACTGCATCTGCACCTGCGTAGTCGGGTGAGACCCCATAACCTTCGGCGCGCAGACGAGTGAGAATGCGTTCGCTGTCCACCAGCGCCTTGGGGCAGCCCAGAGACACCATGCCAATGGTCGGCTGGTCGCCGCGCGAAGTGGACGCGAAGGTGGCAGTAGGGGCGATGTCGGGGCGCAGGTTTGGCGGGTTTGTGCTCATCGCTGCGATATAGGGGATCGGGTCGGTGGCGGAAAGGGGCAGGGTTGCGAGGTGCGCACAGGAACGCTACCTCTTAACAAAACAGGAGCGGTAATGATGCGGTGGGTTTTCCGGCTGATTTGGGTGTTGGTGGTGCTTGTGGGCGTTGCTGTTGGGTCCTTGCTGCTGTTGCCGGGGGACAGGATCGCCAACATCGCCGCGGATCAGGTCAAGGCGCAGACCGGGCGCGTTCTTGAGATTTCCGGTGACGTGAACATTACCCTGTGGCCGGTCATAGGGGTTTCGACAGGTCCGGTGTCCTTCAGCAATGCCGATTGGAGCGACGCGGGGCCGATGTTTTCGGCAGACAGTTTGTCAATTGGTGTAAACACCGCCGGACTGTTTGGTGGCGATATTAGAATCACCAAGGTCGAGGCGGAAAACCCGACGATCCGGCTTGAGCAACGCAAAGATGGGCGGGCGAATTGGCTGTTCAGTGCCCCTGCCTCGGCAGAGGTCTCAACAGACTCAACCACAAACACCGGCGCAGCAAGCGCCAATAGTGCACGCTCGTTGACGCTCGAAAAGATGAACGTGACCAATGCCCGGCTGATCTATGCCGTGGAAGGCAGCGACACTATCGACCAGGCCGGGGTTGATCTGTCACTTGTCTGGCCCGACCCTGCCGGTGCAGCCACGATCGCGGCAACCGTGCGCCCCGGTGGAGAGCCGGTCGAGGTCAGGACCACAATTGATAGATTTGCAATCTGGATTACCGGTGTCGCACAAGCGGTGACGGCGGATATCTCGGGACCCGGTGGTGAGGTGAGTTTCGCGGGGGCAGCAGGTGTATTGGGTGAATTGTCCGGAAACGTCTCTATCAGGACGCCCAACACAGGGGCTTTTCTAAATGCGCTGGGCCTTGGTCCTTTTGATTTTCCAAAAGGGCTGGGGCAAAGCGCTGATATTGCAGCCAAGGTTACTCTGACCCGCGAAGGTAAATTGGCATTTCGCGAGGCAGTCCTTAATCTGGATGGCAACGCCATACGTGGCGCTGCTGATATTCAACTCAGCGACGCGCCAAAGGTAAACGCTCAGTTCACTGCTGGTGCCCTTAACCTTCGGTCGTTGTCAGCGGATAGCAAGCCAGCTGATGGGCAAAGCAGCGGCACTGGCGGCAGCGGCACTGGTGGCAGCGGCAATGGCGGCGCGGCGCAAAAAGGCTGGTCCAAGGCACCCATTGACGCCAGTGGCCTGGCATCGTTTGACGGCGATGTGTCGCTGGCTGCGGACAGTATTGACCTTGGAACATTGAAGTTGGGCGCATCGCGCCTTTTGATGCGGGTCGAGAGGTCACGCGCTGTGTTCGAGATACGAGAAATTCAAGCTTATGAAGGTGTGATTACCGGTGAATTTGTTGCCAACAATCGCAGCGGGTTGTCGGTGGGCGGCGCGTTTTCCGGTACCGGGGTTGAAATGAACGGGCTGCTGTCTGATTTGGCCGGGCTCACCCGACTGTCAGGAAAAGCAAATGCTGAATTGAGCTTTCTGGGAGTCGGAAACTCGGTTGA
>CBDTVL010000479.1:0-1902 GCA_965363755.1 uncultured Sulfitobacter sp. | reverse complement strand
GCTCTGCCCCAGCTTGGAGTTTTTCAACAGAATAGGCCGGAAGCAGACTCCATGTTCAAGTGCAGCATTCGGCACTAAGGGCGGAAACCGGACCTTCGCTGCGGTTTGCACCAAGGTCTGCTGTGCGGGACGTTACAGACCTTCGCCGCCGGTGTACCAATGGCCGCTTCTGAGTAACCCGCCAAAACGGTGATTTTCGCCGTTGGCACAAAGCTTGGATTTTGGCCGTAATGCGCGGGTCTGGCAAAGGTCCAGTTCGAGCAGCGGTTTCAATGGACTAGACGAAGCAGTTCATTCGCTCCATGGGTGGACATGCACATCACGACCCGAATGCTCTTTCATGATCTTCACGGCGACGTCCTCGCGCTCCTTGTCGCGTACTCTCACCCAAAGCAGGATTCCACCGTGCTCGATTTGGGTCGTATAGTATTCTCTATGGTGCTTGGCTACGCGCCGCGCCAGCAGCGTTCCGACCACGGCGGCTGGAACGCCTCCAATTCCGATTGCAGCGATTGATGCTGCAAGTGTGCTTGCCGCCGTTAGCATTGCGGCCATCGCAACATACGACCCAAGAAAGAAAAAGCCGCCCGCGATACCGCCCTCCAACTCGCCAATCGCCTCCTCAGAAACGAATGCCGCGCGGGGAGCATTTGGATCATCCTCCAGTTCGGACGCGCGCCAATATGCCTTGCCCAGCTTTTCTTTCAGCACTTCCTGTTTGCCGAGAAGGCTAATGTCATACCGGCTGAAGCCGACCATCCGCAGATCATAAAAGGCTTTTTGAAGGTCTTCGAAACTGTCGAAGACGCCTACAGCCTCCGGTATGTCGATGACAGTAGTCTTGTGTTCTGCGTCCCCGGTGCCGGCCATGAAATCTTCCGCCTTTGCAATGTTTGCCTTGTTAGGTTGTTATACGTCATGAGCCGAAGAGGTATTGATCAATATCAAAGTTTCTTCGCGCCAGTCCGATATCATTGCCTGAATACGAAATGCAGCGCCTTTGGGCGTGCCGATAACTATCAAAAGGAGGTCCGCCATGAAGGGCTTTGCAAACGACATCGAGAAACTGACCGAGGAAAACGACAATTTCCGCCAAGTTCTCTACACGGGTCAGAACCTTCAGCTGGTGCTGATGGCGCTCCAACCCGGTGAGGAAATCGGCGAGGAAATCCATGACGACCGCGACCAGTTCTTTCGCTTTGAAACAGGTGCAGGGGAAGTGCGGATCGACGATGTTGTCAGCAAGGTCAAAGCCGATGATGGTGTGATTGTTCCCGCCGGTGCCAAACACAATGTGGTCAACACCGGATCGGAGCCTCTCCGGCTTTACACCATCTACGGGCCGCCAGAGCATTTGGAAGGCACCATTCACAGGACTAAGGCGGATGCAGACTCATCCCACGAGCATTTTGATGGGCGAACAACGGAATAATGGAACGCTGTCGCTCAATCGCAGACGATTTCTAACGGCAGCCAAGTCCCGCACAGCGGACAATAACTCCCGGCAAAACCGACTGTGGTTTTGTCACGTTATTGGTCGCACCATCAGCAGCAGACGTTCGCTCCTTATTGCATGATGGTCTGCTCAGGGCCGGAAGCTGCCGTCTACATTTCCCAAGATGACGGTAGTCTTAGCAGTACAGATGGGGTGGAAGACTCCTGCACCCATCGGCGTCGTAATTCGCCATAGTGCGTCAATTTCTCTGAGGGTTGCTCAGCGTGTGCCAAACTAGGGCGCCCAATATCAACGATCCGCCCACGAAACTGGTATTTGGCGGCACTTCTGCCAGAAACACCCACGCCAGATATATCGCGATCGGAACCTCGGCAGTGCCAAGCAACCCGGCTTCTGTAGCGCTGATAAGTTTGAGGCCCTCGGTCAGTAGTATTGCGGCCGTGGCA
>CBDTVL010000478.1:0-1908 GCA_965363755.1 uncultured Sulfitobacter sp. | reverse complement strand
CTCGCCAAAATGGTGGGCGCTGGTCGCGTTGGTCATATCGGTGTATCCAATTACGCCGCTTGGCAGGTGATGAAAGCCGCCCGTGTTGCTGCATCATTCGACCTTAAGGTTGAGATGTTGCAGCCGATGTACAGCTTGGTCAAACGTCAGGCTGAAGTTGAAATGTTGCCAATGTGCGCATCAGAAAAAATCGACGTTGTGCCCTACTCTCCACTTGGCGGCGGCCTTCTGACCGGCAAATACAGCGTAGGCGGCGAAGGTCGCCTGACGCATGACCCCATGTACGAGGCCCGCTACGGACAAAGCTGGATGCATACCGCCGCCAGTGCTCTCGGTGACATAGGCAAAGAACTGGGCGCCTCGGCCATCACACTCGCCGTCGCCTGGGTCGCCCATAATCCGGCGATCGCTGCTCCAATCCTCAGCGCCGGCAAATCCGGCCAGCTGAAACCTTCCCTCGACGCAATTGACTTTCAGATGGACGATGATGTTTATGCCCGCCTGACCGCGCTAACCCCAACACCGCCCCCGGCAACAGATCGACCGGAGGAGCCCTGAATTACCAATGAGAGATCAGTTTGACCCATCATGACGGCAAGTAGCATGGCATCTCTTGATCTAATTTAGTTAGATCGCGAATGTTTCATTTGTATTCAAATCGTTATGCTCGACAGAACAACCGCCAGCACAGCAAGCGCATGGCCCACTATATCTGCTGGGAAAAACTTTCGTCGCAGTACGTGGAGCGGAGGACGCTCTGCTTGGGGAATGTCATTTGAAAGAACTGGTCCAGCAGCGCAGCTTCATCAGATCGTCAAAGGAGTCCAACTGTGGCAAGATAGGCTTCGACATTTAACAAAAGAGCCTCCTGACGAAAATATGCTCCCTAGAATTAGTCTATGCGGAGACCGCGGGCGACGGGTTCGCCTACCTGATCATGAAAACGGGTCTATAAAGCGGGTACTAGATGCTGGTGCCAACGCTTTGCTGGTGCCGCAAGTCGACACAGCCGCTCAGGCAAAGTCAGTCATTGCTTCGGCGATGTTTGCACCTGAGGGAAATCGCGGTGTCGCGGTTGGTGCAATCCCTGCCGCCGACAATGGATATGCGCCTGACACCCATTTTGCCAATGCCAATGATGCGCTGACCATTCTGACGCAGGTGGAATCCCCTGCCGCTATCGCAAATCTGTCCGACTTGCTGGCGATTCCCCGTCTGGACGGCGTTTTCGTCGGTCCCAACGATCTGTCTGCAGCGATGGGCAAGTTCCGCGATTATGACGATCCAGCGTTTCAGTCCGCGTTCGAGAAAGTCCTTACAACAACCCTGCAGGCAAGCAAACTATTTGGGGCCTTGCCTTTCCCGGGCAATGATGCGGACACGTTGGTCGCCAAAGGTGCGCACGTCGTTCCCAATGGATCGGACCAAGGCTTCCTACGCAACGTGGCCGTTCAGCTTGTGAAGGAGGCGGCAGACAAATGATCCAACATGCAACACTCCCTGCACTTCAGACCGATCAGAACCGTTTGACCTCAGCCACCCGCGATCCAGCGCAAGTCAAGCGCGTAGCTGCGAACTACGCCTCTGCGACGGTACTGTCATGTTAATTTGAGTGGTTTGTACGAGGCCGCGAATTCCCGAAGTTTATGCGGTCAACGCGGCGGAGTATTCCTTCCAAAGACTGTGCGCATCTGATCTGGCATATCGGTATGAAATGGCGGAAAGGGCTGCGGTGCGCGCCGTGATCGAAGGCGTCAAGCCCCTCCAAGAAACCCACGAAGTCGAAGAAGAAATAAAGGTGCGATTCCACCAAGAAAACACCCATTGTTCTGCTTGGTGCCAACTTGTCGCCCGATTTGTCGTCTAACCTCAACGCGTTAGTAACTAGTAAATCGGTGATGTAATGTA
>CBDTVL010000477.1:0-1918 GCA_965363755.1 uncultured Sulfitobacter sp. | reverse complement strand
ACCGGCAAGCCTCCGGGCGGGCACGAAGACAGCGGTCAGGACATGTACGAAATTGACATCCGCGACGGCGAGATTTTTGTCGGACTTGAGCCTGAGCCGGCGCATGTGCGCACCGTGACTGACGTGATGGTCGAAACCCTGACCAACTGGGGCGTGCAATCGGTTTTTGGCATGGTCGGACATTCCAACCTCGGTCTGTCGGACGCGATCCGCCGGTCTGTGGCGGACAAAAAAATGCGATACTACGGCATCCGCCACGAAGGGGCGGCAGCTTTTGCGGCATCAGCCTATGGCAAACTGACCGGCAAACCCGCAGCCTGCCTGACCATCGCAGGACCCGGTGCGACCAATCTGTTAACCGGCATGTGGGACGCGAAAGTGGACCGCGCGCCGGTGCTGGCCCTGACCGGTCAGGTACAGACACAAGTCATGGGGCCGGGGGCGTTTCAGGACATTGATCTCAAATCCGCGTTTCAGGCTGTGGCGGCGTTTTCGCAGCCTGTGCTCAGCAGTTCCAACCATGCAGAACTGGCGTCACTGGCGTGCAAAACGGCGATTGTGGAGCAGAACGTCGCGCATCTGATTTTTCCCGATGATGTGCAAACCCTGCCCTCTGACAAAAAGGCAGGCGGGCCAGCCGGACGTGTGACACATGCCGCTGTAGTACCTGCACAAAGCGATATTGATGCGGCGGTGGCGCTGCTCAACGGCGCCAAACGCCCTATGATTGTCGTTGGCCACGGGGCTTATGGTGCACGTGACAAGATCATTGCATTGGCGGAAAAGATCGGCGCGCCAGTGGTCACGACCTTCAAGGCCAAAGGGCTGGTGCCTGACAGCCATCCCAACGGCGCGGGCGTTCTGGGGCGATCCGGTACACCCATTGCAAGCTGGTTCATGAACGAGGCTGACGTGCTGGTGGCATTTGGCGCAAGCTTTTCAAATCATACGGGGATTGCGCTGAAGGAAAACATCATTCAGGTCGATTATGACCGGATGCAGCTGGGCAAATTCCATCCTGTCAAAGTTCCTGTCTGGGGCGACATTGGCGCTTTTTGTGATGCGGCGGCGACGTCGATCAAACCGCACGCGGACGCGGACGATCAAATGTCGGAACTGGCTGAACGCTGGAACATGTGGCGCGCCGAAAAACAAAACCGGCTGGCGGAGGAGCACGGCAAGGGCATTCATTCCTTTGCAATCTTCGAGGCGCTGGGAAGATTGGTGCCAGACGATACGATCTTTGCCGTTGATGTGGGCAATAACACCTATTCGTTTGGCCGTTATCTGGAAACCAAGGGCACGCAACGGGTTTTGATGTCGGGTTATCTCGGTTCAATCGGATTTGGCTTTCCCGCCGGTTTGGGGGCTTGGGCTGCGACACAGGACGTTGCAGAGCTAAAAGGCCGCAAGGTCGTGTCTATCTCCGGTGATGGTGGCTTTGGGCAGTATCCAATGGATTTCACCACCGCCGTCAAATACGGCATGGATGTCACCCACATCCTTTTGCACAACGGTGAATTAGGCAAAATCTCCAAAGAGCAGCGGTCTGGTGAATGGCCGGTCTGGGAGACCAATCTGCACAACCCGTCTTTTGCCGCTTTTGCCCGGCTGTGTGGCGGGCATGGGGCAAAGGTCACCGAAACATCGCAGATCAAGGCTGCGATCAAAGAGGCGCTTGCGTTCAACGGTCCGGCACTTGTCGAGATTATGAGCGATGCTGAGCTTGTCTGACAAATAGGGCCGGGTGCGGGCAGGGGCCCAGCCCGGTTGGTCACTCTTGCAATCCAAAGCCCGGATGATTGGAGACAGGACCGCCTGATGTTCTCGGGCACGGTGTGTATTGAAGGTCTTGAGGCAGGAAACACAGCAAGGCCCTAGGCAGTTGAGCAGCTTGTAGCAAAGCAACGTCAGGTTT
>CBDTVL010000476.1:0-1918 GCA_965363755.1 uncultured Sulfitobacter sp. | reverse complement strand
TTCGGTGGGCGGGCAATGGACCCCAATGATAATGCTAAGTATCTGAACTCTCCTGAGACAGAACTTTTTGACAAAGGCAGCAGTCTTTACAATCAGGGGCCGGCACGTGAGGCGGCGGGCAAGGGCGCCACGCTGATCGTAGCTGAGGGCTATATGGACGTGATCGCGCTGGCGACCGGTGGCTTTGGCGCCTGCGTCGCACCCTTGGGCACTGCGATCACCGAACGGCAAATACAATTGCTTTGGCGCATTTCACCAGAGCCGATCATTGCGCTGGATGGGGATACGGCGGGTCTGCGCGCGGCGATGCGGCTGATTGATCTGGCGCTGCCGTTGCTTGAGGCGGGGCAATCCCTGCGCTTTGCCATTATGCCCGATGGTCAGGATCCTGACGACCTGATCCGCGCACAGGGACCAGCGGCGGTCCAAACATTGCTAGATAACGCTATGCCGATGGTTCAACTGCTGTGGCAACGCGAGACGGAAGGCGGCAGCTTTGACAGCCCGGAGCGCAAAGCCGCACTCGACAAAACCCTGCGTGAGAAAATCAAACTGATCAGAGATCCGTCAATACGGGGCCACTATGGGCAGGCGATCAAAGATTTGCGTTGGCAACTGTTTCGTCCAAAGCGCAGCGCTGCGCCAGCCAGAGGCCAACGGCGCGGAGGAAAATGGCAACCACCGCCAGAGCCAGCCACCCCAACCGCCAAAGCATCGCTTTTGGTGGCGTCAGGGGAAGGGGGGCAGGACACATTGCGAGAGGCGGTCATTCTGGCGGCCTGCCTGAGTACGCCACAAATCATTGTTGAATTTGAGGCCGGGCTAGAAGGGCTCGCGTGCCGTGATCCAGAGCTATCTGCGCTGCGCGACCTGCTGTTGCGGCATGCAGAGTCGTCGCCAGAGGAAATTCATGACGAAATTCGCGGTGCATTGGGGCCACAGGCCCTTGAAAACCTTCTAACGGCGCGCCATGTCGCAATCACCCCATGCGTGCGCAATCCCGGTGATACCGAATTGGCACAGATGACGGTGGCCGAAGAACTGGCAAAACTGGCGGCGCAAAAAGGGCTGCGCGCTGAGATTGCCGAAGCATCCGAGGACCTTTCCGGGGTAGCAGATGAGGCGGTCACGTGGCGGTTAAGTCAGGCTGCACAGGCCCGCAACACCGCGGAACGGAGCGAACATGAGGACACGGCGGAGTATGAAATGGGGAAGAATGGGGCCCATATCAACCGCACCGAACGTAGCGCTTTTGACGCACTAATGGAAAAGATTACTTATTCTAAACCACATCGCTAATGCGTTTTGCTAAGGAATGTCTAAATAAAACAGGGTAAACGAATAAACGAATCACCAGTCGCGCTACTGATTCGCAAAAGCGAATCATCTACGCCCTTCGCAGGAGCACCGCATGGCCGCCAAAGATAACGACGACCAAAAAACTGAAGATCGAGACCCCGAAGACACGCTGGATATGAGCCAGGCCGCCGTCAAGAAGATGATCGGCGATGCCCGTGAACGGGGTTATATCACCTACGATCAGCTCAATCAGGTTCTGCCACCGGATCAGGTGAGCTCTGA
Organism: uncultured Sulfitobacter sp.; assembly: GCA_965363755.1. Lineage (GTDB taxonomy): Bacteria > Pseudomonadota > Alphaproteobacteria > Rhodobacterales > Rhodobacteraceae > JL08. The sequence goes on along the minus strand of CBDTVL010000476.1, from coordinate 337 downwards.
ACAGATTGAAGACGTCATGTCGATGCTGTCCGAGATGGGCATCAACATCATCGAGAATGACGAGGCCGAAGAAGAAGAGGCCAAAGGCTCGACTGATCTGGCGACAACGGACAACGCCCGCGAAGTTACCCTCGCGACATCCACAGCTGAAAAACTGGATCGGACGGATGATCCGGTGCGGATGTATCTGCGCGAAATGGGTTCCGTCGAGTTGCTGAGCCGTGAAGGTGAAATTGCGATCGCCAAGCGTATTGAGGCGGGCCGCAACACGATGATCCTTGGGCTATGTGAAAGCCCTCTGACCTTTCAGGCGATCACCATCTGGCGCGACGAACTG
>CBDTVL010000475.1:0-1944 GCA_965363755.1 uncultured Sulfitobacter sp. | reverse complement strand
ATGCTCACTCCATCCTTCCAAAAAAGATTAAAGTGTTGCGTCGATCAGTTGAAACCACCGCCGAAAGCCGAAGTTGCGCCGTTGCATCCGAACAGCAATTTTGTCACGCTCATCCGACCATGCCAGCGATCCGGTCAGCATGGGTCCAAATCGCCCGTTTGACCGCCCCCATCGATTAACACTATTGGTAACAGTGTTAAATCGTAGTAGCGGATCAACATTATGTGGGAATTCTTTCCTTTCCGTCTGAAGCTGAGGCTTGAATTTTCGCCGCAAATAGTTGAGCGCGAAAATACATTAACGGAGCATTTTCCAAGCTGTGTTCAGACTACTTCATACCCATGCAGCTGGCATAGTAGGTGGTGGTGGCGGGCCAATCGCTGAAAATTCCAACCACGCCCACATCTTGTGCCAGAACGTCGACCACTTCGAACATCTTGCCATCGCTGTCGATCACATCGGCGAGCGTTTGGTAGTACCAACCACCCCCTGAGACCAGCGGGCCGGAGCGTTCAAGTGTCCAGGTGATGATCTCGATCCCGGCGTCTTTTGCGGCGCTTGCATAGACCGACGGCACAATCTTACCATCTTCTAGGGTCACGAGCACCCAGAGCGGTGGCGCGATGAAATTCACACCCATTGCTTTCAGCTCTTCCATGGAATGTGTCCAGGTTGCGGGTTCGGCCGGGCTCCAGCCATCTATGTTATAACTGGCATCGAGAAAGACAGCCTGCGCTCCGAATTCGGGCTCATTCTCAATCCAGAACAGGACGTCATCCAGATTGAAAGACTGGGCCCAGACGTCACTGGGAGGAATTCCGGCCTCTTTATACTCATCAATCATTTTCTGCGCGTAGGCAGCCTGCGTGAAGCCATCGAACGGCATTTCAACAGACGGGCTTTTCAGTTCGGGCGTGAATTTCGCCCCCAGCGATTTGAACAGATTGATGCTTTCCGCATGGGTCATCAGTTGCGTGCCCTCAACCGCGTAGAGATCTGTGCGCCATCCGGCCGTACCATTGATATAGCCCTCGACACTGGTGGCAGTTTTGTCGGCCGCGTCCATCTTGGGTGTTAGTGTCATGAATTGATCCAGCGTCAGATCGCTGGTCAGACATTCCGCCGCGGCAGGTGTGTCGCCTTCAGCCGGGCTGAACGGCGTCGCGCAAGTATCTGCTAAATCCGAAACCAGTATATTTGTCGTTGTGTGTAGATCATTTTGTGAGTGACGACAGACCAGTTCCTTGTCCTTCGTGAAGGTCACGTCGCATTCCAAAATACCCGCGCCCATGCGCGCAGCGGCGACATTTGCTTCAACAGTATGCTCGGGGAATTGCATCTGCGCCCCGCGATGACCAATGGAAAAATCGCTGCGAGTGAACGGGCCTTCGGCACATGCCAGCAGCTTGTTCTTCAAAACCCCGTCTTCCATCTGGTCGATCAGATAATAAGGGCGCGGGCCCATGGTGATCACCTCTGCGGTGAGTCCTGTGGCAGCCAGACCCAGCACTGATGCGCCGAGGAAAATACGAAATTTTTTCATGAGCAGTCCCCAATCGGTAAAATAGATTGCACCGAACATTCCCCAAGTAGAATGTCCTTACCGGCATCTTGTCGTTGCTTTGATCTCCGTTCAAGTTTTATGAACGAGTTTTTGCTGTGGCCTGCCCCCTTGTCGCGTGAATTGAGTTTAATTCTTGGACTCAGTGGCAGGCTTGATCCAGCTTTTGGCCTGACGGTCGCCCTTTGTGGCTCGCCCGCCGCCGGTGAACCACGCGCTCGATCTGCCGGTTTTTGAACCTTGCGCCTTGGTGTGATTGGCAGCAAAATGGGCAGTAATTCAATGTCGGGCTTCTAGAAATTGTTTCGGTTTCTTGGTGCGAAATTGGCTAGCAACCTTGACAGGTTAGTTAGTCCCGTGAATCCTGTCGTGATTGGGTTCCT
>CBDTVL010000474.1:0-1945 GCA_965363755.1 uncultured Sulfitobacter sp. | reverse complement strand
AAAATAATCAGGCGCTGAGGTCGGGTCATTCAAATTCTTCAAACGGGTCTGCGGGTACGTCCGCCGCGGACCATTGGAACATGTCCCATGTCTGCGTCATGTGTGGTGGCAATGGGGCGATCAGATGTAATGTCGCCTTGGATACAGGATGCTCCAGCGTGAGAGATCGCGCATGCAGATGCAACTTCTTGCTCACATCACCTCCAAGTTGCGCGCCCCACCCGTCGCCCAGATTATCCTGACCCGAGCCACCATATTTGCCATCGCCAATGATAGGATGCCCAATCTCGGCCATGTGCGCTCGTAACTGATGGGTCCGCCCGGTCACCGGGATCAGCGCCATCCACGCCGTGCGTTTTGCAGCCGAGCTGAGAACGGCGTAGTCGGTTGTGGCGCGTTTTGCACCCTCTGTGTTGTCCACATCTCGTGGATGCACACAGTGCATCTTTTCGCCTTCACCGCCTTCGCCATGGCCAAAAGCTTTCACCAGCCCGTATTTGATCACGCCCATCTTGGGGTGCGGCACGCCAGCGACCGCTGCCCAGTAAATCTTGCGCGTTTCACGATGCCGAAAGGCCGCGGTCAATGCAGCCGCCACGGCCCGCGTGCGCGCCATCAACAAAACCCCCGACGTATCTTTGTCCAGTCGATGCACCAACCTTGGTTTTTCGTCCAAATCGAACATCAGCGCGGTGGCGAGACCGTCAACGTGACGGCTCTGTTTGCTGCCCCCCTGAACGGCCAGCCCATGGGGTTTGTTCAGCACAATCACGTGGTCATCGCGATAAATCACGCAGGACCGGATCATCTTGGCATCGGCGTCGGAAATCGAAGTCTTGGCTTGGGCGGTGATCTGCCCAGCCTCAGGCAAGGGCGGGATGCGCACTTGCTGTCCGGTCAATATACGGGTCGAGGCTTTGACCCGCCCGCCATCAATTCTCAGATCACCTTTGCGGCACATCTTTTCGATCCGACCCTGACTGACCTGCGGGAACAGCCGCCGCATCCACCGATCAAGCCGTTGATCGTTGTCGCCGTCTTCTACTGTAATCGTCTGAACGCGACTCATGTTGTTATGCCTCTTGTGATCCAAAGGCCCACTGCACAGGCCATTAATGATAGTACGACAGAGGCAGTCACATAAAAACCAGCCGCCCAAACCCGCCCGTCCTCAACCAGCCTCAGAACGTCCAGTGAAAACGCGGAAAACGTCGTGAAACCGCCCAACAGACCTGTCATCAGAAATGGAAGCCAGTGATGCAACTCTTTTGATGGCAGAAATATCCAAACCACGCCAATCGCAAATGACCCGATCATGTTGACCGTAAGTGTGCCAAACGGAAAGGCGACGGCAAGGCCGACGCCGTACCGCAGGCATGCCCCAATCGCACCACCAATAGCCACTGAAAAAAGCGTGTTCATCATGCCCGGTCTGTCGCCCCTTGTGGGGGTGATGTCAAGTTTTGCGCTTGGCCCGCAATCCAGCAAAAAACTCCAACCGTTTTTTCAATTCCCGCTCAAATCCACGTTCGACCGGAGAATAGAGCACGGGACGCTTCATCCCTTCTGGGAAATAGTTCTGCCCTGAAAACCCGTCTTCGGCATTGTGATCGTAGGCATATCCTTCGCCATAACCAATTTCCTTCATAAGCGACGTTGGCGCATTCAGGATATGTTTGGGCGGAGGTTCAGAGCCGGTTTTCTTTGCTGTGGCCATCGCCGCCTTGTACGCTGCGTATCCCGCGTTCGATTTCGGCGCGAGCGCAAGATACGTTACTGCCTGCGCCAAAGCCAATTCACCTTCGGGGCTGCCCAAGCGTTCATAAGTCTCCCACGCATGCAGGCAAATCGTCTGCGCCTGCGGATCAGCAAGTCCAATATCTTCCACTGCCATTCTGGTGATCCGGCGTGCGAGGAAACGCGGGTCTTCGCCCCCCGTCAACAT
>CBDTVL010000473.1:0-1969 GCA_965363755.1 uncultured Sulfitobacter sp. | reverse complement strand
ATCAAAGGTTTCCATTCGCCGTCGGGCAGCGACAGTGCCAGCGCGACGGAAATACCGCCCTTTAGGCCGCCCCAGGTCATAATCGGGATGACGCCCCTGCTGAATGTCCGGAAGGGTTTCAAGACCAGCACCGGGATTGAGACGGCGGCGAGCCGAGCCAGAAGGGCAAGTCCGATTGCCATAAAGCCCGAGATCAGGAAGTCGATTTCAAATGCCACTGCGAAGACCTCAAACCCAATCATCAGGAACAGCACTGCGTTCAGGATTTCATCCACCAACTTCCAGAAGGCTTCGACGTATTGGCGGGTTTCTTCTGACATGCCGTGTTTGGCGCCAATATCACCGATCAAAAGCCCTGCACAGACCGCCATGATGGGCGCTGAGACATGGAGCCACACGGCCAGTTCGTAGCCACCAAAGGCAAGACCGAGGGTGATCAGAACCTCCAGAGAATAATCGTCGATCAGACGCATGACCCGAAAGGTCAGCCAGCCGAGAACGAGGCCCAAGATCGCCCCGCCCAGCGTCTCTTGCATGAACAGCAGCGCGGCGCCCGTGAGGCCCGCCCCATGGTTGTCGCCGGAGGGAAACGCGAGCCCAACGAGCACGAGAAAGACTACGTAGCCGACGCCATCGTTGAAGAGGCTTTCCCCTGCGATCTTGGTTTCCAGCGATTTTGGGAGATCTGCTTCTCGGAGCACGCCCAGTACTGCGACCGGGTCGGTGGGTGAAATCAGCGCGCCAAAGACGAGAGCGATCATCAGAGGCATACCAGTGATCCAACTGAAGCCGAAGCCTACGATGGCAGTTGAAACGCCAACGCCGATTGTCGCCATCAGAAAAATCACCAGCCAGGCTTTGCGCAGATCCGAAAGTTTGACATGCAACGCACCGGCAAACAGTAGTAGGCCCAGCATGCCCTCCAACAGTGCCTCGGAAAATTCCACTTCTAGCACCTGCGCGCGGATTTGTTCCTCGACAGTCAGTGTTGGGAATATGGCGTCCGTGGCAATAATCGCGAAAGACGCAACAAGTGCCACGACAAGGATGCCGATTGCAGATGGCAATCTTAGGAAAAGATAATTTATGGCCCCGAAGGCACCGGCCAGCACGATAAGAAGTGATGCAATCTGGAGAATTGACATGGCGATCCCGTCCAGTCTTTGCGTCTTGGTACCATCCGCTAAACCAATGGCCAATCCATCGCAAACCGCGAAAGTGAAAATCTATCATGTAACGACGATGGCCGCTTCCCGAATTGGCCGCCGCAACTAGCTGTGGCGAAGCATTCGAGGTGTCCGGCCAACAACAACCACAACTCAAAAAACCACCTTCCTGATTTTCAGAATTGCCCAATGCGACGGGGTGCGAATATACCCACGTAACATCACTCCAGAAGGACCCGCGATTGTTATGGGCAGGGAAACGGTGAATATTTGGTATCAATCAGGTCAAACGCCAAACACTCAGCCTCTCGGCGCGTATAGCCTCCATCGTATTCCATGATTGCAGCACGTTCCTCATACTCATCTCTGATCTCGCCATAAATGCCGCTGAGCTGCGGGAACGCCTCGCCGATGACACGCACCCCCTGCGACTCTTGCGACATTTGCGACTCTTGTGCCTTTGATCGCGTTTCGCTGTGCGCAGAGTGCTCCTTTTTCAAATGCTCTCGTTCACGCCAGCGGTGCATTGCAGCCACGACGTCAAAATGTGGGTTCGCTGTCACGGTCGCACCACACGCCAGGCCAGTTCGACTGATTTCCCATCGACCAGAGCACCAGATGTCACCCGCTCAAGCCAACCGTTTTCTTCAAGTATCTGAACGAGTGAATTGACGATATTCGGTTCCCGAATAGAACCAGGACCCGACCGCACAATCGAGCGTCGATCGACATGGGCGTCTTTCCATTTGTCTCTGAGCCAACAGCGGAGTAATTCAGCTTGCCGTATATTCTCGGGCACGTAG
>CBDTVL010000472.1:0-1970 GCA_965363755.1 uncultured Sulfitobacter sp. | reverse complement strand
GGTCATGCTCTCTCCGGGGCTGCTGAACTTGCTGCGGGATTATTGGCTTGAGGCGAGGCCAGAGGGGTGGCTCTTTCCCGGAAACCCCAAGATCAATCCAATCTCATCGCGGCAGCTGAACCGCGCTTTTACGTCAGCCAAACATATGGCGGGGATATCTAAACCAGCGACGTTGCACACGTTGCGGCACAGCTTTGCCACGCATCTGCTGGAAGCCAATACCGATATCCGCGTCATACAGGTGCTTCTGGGCCACGCCAAACTGACGACCACCGCCCAGTACACCCATGTCGCGACAAAGATGATAAAGGACACCGTGAGCCCCTATGAGATGCTGGCACAACTTCAGGATCATACTGTCAGGCGAGGGTTGGAGTAGTTTGCGGGGGCGGTGTCCCGCCCCAAGCTGGAGATTGCCGACATCTTCCGTGATTACGGCCCCGCGTGGCGGCGGGCCAATGCGGGTCATGTCAGCTTAAACCAGCTCAAAGTCATGTCGGCGATTGAGGCCTGCCGAACCGAGGCGCTCGGCGGGCATGTGGCGGCTTGTACCAAGTGTAACCACAGCCATATCGCCTATAATTCCTGTAAGAACCGGCACTGCCCAAAGTGCCAGGGACCAGCCGCGTGCGACTGGATGAAGGCGCAGGCAGAGGACCTTCTACCCGTGGAATACTTCCACGTCGTCTTCACGATGCCCGCAGAGATCGCGCGTATCGCATATTGGAACAAGAAGGCCGTCTATGGCTTGTTGTTCCGAACATCCGCCCAGACGGTAACCACCATCGCCGCTGATCCCAAACGTCTCGGCGCACGGGTCGGTATGACCAGCGTACTGCATACTTGGGGGTCAGCACTAACCCATCACCCTCACATCCACATGATCGTTCCAGGTGGTGGCCTGTCGCCCAATGGCACCCGTTGGGTCGCGTGCAAGCCAGGGTTCTTTCTGCATGTGCGAGTGTTGTCACGGCTCTTTCGACGTCTGTTTATCGAAGGGTTGATGGCTTTGCACCGCGCAGGGGAACTGGCGTTCTTCGGGGATCTGGCTGGGTTGTCAGAGCCGCAGGCCTTCGCCGCATATCTTGCCCCGCTCCGCAAAAAGGAATGGGTGGTTTACGCCAAACCACCTTTCGGTGGCCCCGAGGCGGTATTGGCATATCTCAGCCGATATACGCACCGTGTGGCAATCTCAAACAGCCGTCTGATCAGCGCCGATGCCAACACCGTCGCGTTTCGTTGGAAAGACTATCGGATCAAAAACGGTAACCGTCACTCAGTCATGCGGCTGACCACAGATGAGTTTATCCGCCGCTTCCTGATCCACGTCCTGCCGGATCGCTTCCACCGAATCCGACACTACGGCCTGCTGGCAAGTGCTGCACGCAAGACGAACATCGTCAACATCCGTACCCTGCTCGGGGCGGAACAAACCAAGCAGGAAGACCCGGAAACCGCAGAAATCATCCCGCTCACACTTCGCGAGCCATGCCCGGACTGCGGCGGACAGATGCGCATCATCGAGACTTTCAAACGGGGGCAAAGGCCACAAACCCGAGCACCGCCCCGAAAGGCCGCCGCATGATGGAAGGCCCGAAAATTTGCAATAACTGCATCCTGAAACGCATGGCGTCTCGGTCCGGTACCGCTTTGCAACCCGCCACGACCAATCCGTTCGTCAGGCCCACAACGACGACAAATCAATCCGGTCAGCGCCGGAAATGCGCACGGCTACCCATCCTCACGACCGATTATACACATCGCCAGCAACCGCAGTTGCGACCGACAAGCACGACCCAAATCACTCTTTCCCCATAGGGTCCGCCAAGCTCACGCGGCTTCCACCTTGGGAGGATTTCCAACCCGGGCCACACTCAGTACACGTTGAAACCTTGCACTCTGGCCCGCGTCGAAAATCCTTCACCTTAGCCGACCTTGGTGGACGGCGCAGCGAATGGCCGCTTTCAGTC
>CBDTVL010000471.1:0-1976 GCA_965363755.1 uncultured Sulfitobacter sp. | reverse complement strand
ATTTTTGCCCTTGGTATCATGCCCTATATTTCGGCCTCGATCATTGTCCAGCTTATGACATCCATGGTCCCGTCGCTTGAGCAACTCAAGAAAGAAGGCGAACAGGGGCGCAAGAAGATCAACCAATACACCCGCTACGGCACCGTGGCGTTGGCCACGGTGCAAGCCTACGGTCTTGCAGTCAGCCTCGAAGCAGGGGATCTTGCTACTGATCCAGGCATGTCTTTCCGTATTGCCTGCATGATCACACTGGTTGGTGGCACCATGTTCCTGATGTGGTTGGGCGAACAGATCACCGCGCGTGGTATCGGCAACGGTATTTCGCTGATCATTTTTGTCGGCATCATTGCCGAAGTCCCGGCTGCTATCGCACAATTCTTTGCAAGCGGACGCTCCGGCGCGATCAGCCCCGGTGTGATTGTGGGCGTCATCGCCATGGTAATTGGCACCATTGCCTTTGTGGTGTTCATGGAGCGCGCGTTGCGCAAAATTCACATCCAGTATCCACGCCGTCAGGTGGGGATGAAGGTCTATGACGGCGGATCTTCACATCTTCCTGTCAAGGTTAACCCCGCAGGCGTGATCCCGGCCATCTTTGCCAGTTCGCTGTTGCTGCTGCCGATCACAATCAGCACATTCTCGGGCAATTCTACCGGACCGATCATGTCGACGGTGCTGGCCTACTTTGGCCCCGGACAGCCGCTTTACCTGCTGTTCTTCGTCGCGATGATTGTGTTCTTTGCTTATTTCTACACATTCAACGTGTCATTCAAAGTTGATGATGTGGCGGACAACCTGAAAAATCAGAACGGTTTCATTCCCGGCATTCGTCCCGGCAAAAAGACTGCTGAGTATCTGGAATTTGTGGTCAACCGGGTTCTGGTACTTGGCTCGGCCTATCTGGCCGCTGTTTGTCTGCTCCCAGAAATTCTGCGGGGTCAGTTTGCCATTCCGTTCTACTTCGGCGGCACGTCGGTTCTGATTGTGGTTTCGGTCACGATGGACACAATACAGCAGGTCCAAAGCCATCTGCTGGCGCATCAATACGAAGGTTTAATCGAAAAGTCGCAGCTGCGTGGAAAATCGAAAAAGCGTGGTAAACGCACACCGGCCCGCCGATGAATATTATCCTCTTAGGCCCACCGGGTGCAGGCAAAGGCACCCAAGCGCGTCATCTGGTTGAAACTCGTGGAATGATCCAGCTCAGCACCGGAGACATGCTGCGCGAGGCCAAAAGCAGCGGCACAGAGATGGGCAAGATCGTAGCTGACGTCATGGCACGAGGTGATCTGGTGACGGATGAGATCGTGATCGGCCTGATCCGCGAAAAACTGCAAGGCGAAAAGGGCGGCGGCTTTATATTCGACGGCTTTCCCCGGACATTGGCGCAAGCTGATGCATTGGGTGATCTGATTGTGGCAACTGGCGAAACGCTCGACGCGGTGATCGAGATGGAAGTGGATGACAGCGCGCTGGTCGCACGGATTACTGCACGGTCGACATGTTCGGGCTGCGGCGAAGTTTACAATGATCAATCAAAGCCAATTCCAGAAGATCGACGTTGCACCAATTGTGGTGAACAAAAAGAGTTCTCCCGCCGCGCGGATGACAACGAAGAAAGCCTGAAGAACCGCCTGATGGAATATTACAAGAAGACCTCTCCTCTGCTGGGCTACTACCACGCAAAAGATATGCTTAACCGTGTAGACGGGTTGGCCGATATCGATACCGTCAAAGGCTCCATCGCTGCCGTTCTGGACAGATAAATACTGGGTCTTGACGACTTGGGAAAAAGCCCATAGCTAGCGCTATCTCGCAAGAGAATCGCATCGTGGATTATTCCGCATGATCACCTGATACGGCGACGGCCCGTCGGCAAAATAGCCTTTGGGTCCGTGTGTTGTGAAAAAAGGGTCTGGTATTACGGACCCGCAACGAAAAGGAAGACCAAACGTGGCACGTATTGCCGGCGTAAA
>CBDTVL010000470.1:0-1983 GCA_965363755.1 uncultured Sulfitobacter sp. | reverse complement strand
GCCTGATTTGCTCAGGGACTTTGAGCAGCAAAGCCATCGAGTGTTTCGACAGAATAGTTACGAAGTAGTCATCTGATTGTTTTGTTTGGTTTTGCGGACCTTCAGCAAGCCTGCAGCGAAGGGCCGGTTCCGGCCCTCAGTGACCATCATTCTGGGAAATGTAGACGGCAGCTTCCGGCCCAATGCTGTCATTAGTCTTGTCCTAAAATGCTGCAACGCGGCCCGTCGAACCCGCCATTCGTATATATTGCAGCATTTTCGTTGCCCGAACAACTGCAGCGCGGATAAAGCTGCCGTCGCCAGCTACATACATAAAGGCCCGCTTGGGCGAATTGATGATAGGCGTCCATCATTGTAAGCAATACAGATGTATGCAAAAAACCTGTCTCTGCTTCTTCATCGTGAGATTTCCGAAGCTTATCACTTCGACGAGACTCTCATACGGTTTGAAACCTTGCGCGGATAGCTACAGCCCCCGGACCCGCTCGCGCTGCCAGATATAGACACCAGACGCGATGATGATGGCGGTGCCGATCGCCGTCCAGATCGTCGGTAGCGTGTTAAACACCAAGTACCCCGCCGCAGTGGCATAAATCACCTGTACATAGGTGACCGGTGCCAGCACCGATGCTTGGGCGAACCTGAACGCCAGGGTCGCCAGAATATGACCAACGCCCCCTAGAAAACCGATGAACAGGAATACAAGCATATTCAGTGTGTTTTCGGGCCAAACTGCATTCTGCAACGCAATCGGTGCCAGAGCCAGGGTGGCCAGCCCATTCGTCCAAAGCTGACTGGTCGAGTTGTTGTCGATCCCCGCAAGCAGGCGCGTCAGAACAAAATAGGTCGAAGCAGAGAACAGCGCCCCTATTGAGAGAAACACGGCCCAATGAAACTGTGCGCCCCAAGGTTGCACAATGACCAGAACCCCGATGAACCCGGTCAGGACGGCTAGAAATCGGCGCAGCCCGACCCTTTCGCCCAAAATAGGAATGCTGAGTAAGGTAACGACAATAGGCATCGCGAAGAACATTGCGATGGTCAGCGTGATCGGCAGGTATCGCAGGGCAAGGAAATTGAAAACTGTGCTGCCCAGAAGAGCCAGCGCGCGAAGGACTTGAATCCACGGCCGATTGGACCTGAATTCACCCAATCCGCGGCGAGGAATGAAGAATATTAGTGCGGTCAGAAACGCGCCGACATAGCGGGAAAATACTATTTGCATCGCTGGCAATCCTGCCATTATCAGCCACTTGGCTGATGTATCGATCAGGGTAAACAAGAAGATGGCTGACGCCATGATCAGCACCGCGGCAGTAGGCCGGTCCTCGCGTGGTGATGCCGCAACCATGGTCCTATTTGGGCGTTCGGACGATATCGTCCTCTAGAAACCACGGCACGGTATCCTCGAAAGATTGGTCCTGCACAAATCTAAGACGAAGGGCCTTTTCGGATATCATCTGTTTGCGCCATCCATACACGATTTCTTCGATCACCGGGTCTCACTCATAGATGATCCGCGTGAGCAGCCTTACTTGAGTATCCGTGATGGTCAAGGGCATTTTGGGGTCCATTCGCGGCCTTTGGTGATCAAGGCATTGGCGAGAACGAGCAGTTTGCGCATTATCGCTGTGATGACAAGTTTAGCGGGTTTTCCTTGTGCGATTAGGGCGCAGGCCTTGGATTGGAGATCTCGGTTGAATCGCATGGCGACGAGCGCGGGCATGTAGAGCGCGCGCGCAGCTGGCAGCTCAAGATCAGAAAAGGTGTTAATGTGGGTTTGTCACATGAAGGAAAAACCCATGAGAGTATGCGGATGTGAGATATCGGCAAAGGAGGTTCGGCTTGCCGTTGTCCACCTAGATGAACAGGGCAACATGGAGATGCTTCGACCAAAGACAACACGAATAGAGCTCGAGGATGACACATCGGAGGCCGATCTACGCTCGTTCATGGCAGCTCTTCACGAGTTTTCCCGTGAAA
>CBDTVL010000469.1:0-1993 GCA_965363755.1 uncultured Sulfitobacter sp. | reverse complement strand
ATATTGACGCCGTTGACCCCAAATCGGGTGTCGCGGGTGGCAACGGCCAGATCGCAACTGGCCACCAGCTGGCACCCGGCGGCTGTTGCGATGCCATGTACCTGAGCGATCACGGGCTGGGGAATCGACTGGAGCGACATCATCATTTTTGCGCAGCGATCAAAGAGGTGCTTGAAATAGGCTTTGCCGCCATCTTCAGCCTGACGTCCGGCAGTCATTTGTTTCAGATCGTGGCCTGCGCAAAAGGCTTTGCCTGCGCCGGACAGTATCACGCACCGAATCGATGTCTCGTTTCGCAGGCTATCCAGTTCAGCCTGGAGGGCAGCAAGCATTTCGTCTGATAGTGCATTCAGTCGATCAGGCGCGTTCAGCTTTAGGTGGGTTACGGCACCGCTGTCATGACGTTCGACAATTGCCATCTTGCTCTCCGATTTATTCGCGGCCAACGTTAACCGCAACAAACGGAGAGTGAAAGTATGCCAGTAAAGATGACCATTGCTGAGTTGGAGCAGTTTCTAAGAGAAGACTTTCCACAGGTCCGAGGCGACTTTGGTGTCGACAGTGTCGGTGAGAACGAAATCACCATGCGGTTGTTCGTTGCACAAAAGCATCTGCGCCCGGGTGGTACCGTTTCCGGGCCGGCCATATTCGCCTTGGCGGACGTGTCTGTTTATATGGCAGTGATGGCGATGATCGGACCCGAGGCTCTTGCCGTCACCACAAACTGCTCAATTGACTTCATGCGCAAACCTGTCGCGGGGGTGGATCTGATTTCCAACTGTCGGTTGCTCAAGCTCGGGCGCGTGCTGGCGGTAGGTGAGGTGCTTTTGTACTCAGAAGGCATGGAGGCCCCGGTGGCACGTGCGTCGATGACCTATTCTATCCCTCCGAAGCGCTAAATGAGTGGGGTATATTAATACCTTAATTGTAAGATATTGATTTAGTTAATGTATTTCGGAAAAACACGCCTTGACCGCATTTTCCGCTCGGATATAACCGCCCAATCGAATGCAGGCCGCTTTGAACCGGGCGGTCTTTCCACTCAAACAGGACTGACCTGACATGAAAACCTTTTCTGCAACACCGGCAGATATCGACAAGAAATGGATCCTGATCGACGCAGAAGGCGTTGTTCTGGGCCGTCTTGCGTCGATCATCGCCATGCGCCTTCGGGGCAAGCATAAGCCGTCCTTCACGCCACACATGGATATGGGTGACAACGTGATCATCATCAACGCCGAAAAGGTGCAGGTGACGGGCAACAAGCGCGAAAAGCCAAACTATTGGCACACCGGCCATCCTGGCGGCATCAAATCGCGCACAACTGGCGAGATCCTTGAGGGCAAATACCCTGAGCGTGTCGTTATGCAGGCGGTCAAGCGCATGTTGCCGGGCAATCGCCTGTCACGCACGCAGATGACAAACCTGCGCGTCTACGCTGGCACAGAGCACCCACACGAGGCGCAAAGCCCCGATGTTCTGGACGTTAAGTCCATGAACAGCAAAAACACCCGGAGCTGATAGATATGGCTGATGAGATCAACACACTCGAAGACCTGAACACCGTTGCAGGTCTGGAAGCATCCCCCGCCGCCGTGTCACTGGCAGAACCCCGCGAACAGATCCGTGACGAACTGGGTCGTTCTTATGCAACCGGGAAACGGAAAGATGCGGTCGCCCGCGTCTGGATCAAACCGGGTTCAGGAAAAGTCACCGTGAACGGTAAAGAGATCAAAGCCTATTTTGCCCGCCCAGTGCTGCAAATGATCCTACGCCAACCGTTTACAATTTCTGGCACAGAAGACCAGTTTGACGTGAACGCGACGGTCAAAGGCGGCGGTCTTTCCGGTCAGGCCGGTGCGGTCAAGCACGGCATTTCCAAAGCGCTGCAATTTTATGACCCGTCCTTGCGCGGCGCATTGAAAGCCGCCGGCTTCCTGACGCGCGACAGCCGTGTTGTGGAACGCAAGAAATACGGTAAAGCCAAAGCGCG
>CBDTVL010000468.1:0-2003 GCA_965363755.1 uncultured Sulfitobacter sp. | reverse complement strand
CGTTCGCACGATGTTTGCGGCATGGGCCCACCCTCATCCGGCGCGCTGACGGTGGGTCAGATTCTTGGTATGTTGGACGGTTATGATCTGGCAGCACTTGGTCCGGACAGCGCCGAGGCGTGGCGCTTGATTGGCGATGCCTCGCGCCTCGCATTTGCGGATCGGGGACGCTACATGGCGGATAGTGACTTTGTGCCCATTCCAACCAAAGGTCTGGTTGACCCAGCCTATCTTACCCAACGCGGTGCCCTGCTGGCCGGCCCGAGCGCGCTGGAACAGGTCGCCGCCGGCACACCAGAATTCGATCATGCCCAGAACTTGGCCGATGATATTTCGATTGAATACCCGTCGACCTCGCACATCTCGATTGTTGATGCCAAAGGCAACGTGCTGTCGATGACGACAACAATTGAGAACAGTTTTGGGTCACGCCTGATGGTCGGAGGGTTCCTGCTGAACAATGAACTGACCGATTTTTCATTCCGTTCACATACAGACGGCGTTCCCATTGCCAACCGAATTGAACCGGGCAAACGACCAAGGTCGTCTATGGCGCCAACCATTGTGATGAAAGACGGGGTGCCGGTTCTGGCGATCGGTTCACCCGGTGGCAGCCGGATTATTGGCTATGTGGCCAAATCCATCATTGCTCATTTGGACTGGGGGCTGGACATACAGCAAGCGGTCGCATTGCCCCATGCTGTTAACCGGTTCGGGACCTATGATCTTGAAGACGGAACCACTGCGGTTGACCAGCTGTCCATGCTGGAAGGGATGGGATTTGACGTCTCGGTGCGCAGTCTGAACTCTGGTCTGCATGCCATCGCAATCGGGGAAAAACTCATGGGCGGGGCTGATCCGCGCCGTGAAGGAATCGCAATAGGCGACTAGGAGACCTTATGGTTCAGACCATCGCGCTGCCGCGCAATGAAGACGGGATTGCAACGGCCCTTGGTGTGTTGAAACAGCAATTCGGCGCGCAATTCCAGACCGGTCAAGCGATCCGAGAGCAACACGCGCACACCACAACGTGGATTACCAACCAACCACCCGATGCGGTGGTGTTTCCCGCCTGCACCGCTGAAGTCGCACAAATTGTCAAAACCTGCGCGGCGCATCGCGTGCCGATCATTCCTTTTGGTACGGGCACTTCGCTGGAGGGGCATGTGAACGCACCGGCGGGCGGCATTTCCGTTGATCTGAGTCAGATGAACAAGGTCCTTGCCGTGCACTCAGCCGATCTGGATTGCGTTGTTCAGCCCGGCGTAACCCGCCAACAGCTTAATAACCATCTGCGCGATCAAGGCCTGTTTTTTCCGATCGATCCGGGGGCAAACGCGTCTTTGGGCGGGATGGCATCGACACGGGCGTCGGGCACAAATGCAGTGCGATATGGGACAATGCGTGACAACGTTATGGCGCTTGAGGCAGTGATGGCTGATGGTTGCGTGATCCGCACCGCGACGCGCGCTAAAAAGTCTTCTGCCGGATATGATCTGACCCGGCTCTTAATTGGGTCCGAAGGGACTTTGGGTCTGATCACTGAGATCACCCTGAAACTGCACGGCATACCTGAATCGATTTCGTCAGCACGTTGTTCGTTCCCGTCCGTCGATGCCGCGTGCCAGGCGGTGATGATGGTAATCCAATATGGGATACCGGTCGCGCGGATTGAATTGCTGGACGCGCTACAGGTCAAGGCGGTGAACGCCTATTCGAAACTATCGCTACCGGAAGAACCGCTGCTGCTTCTCGAATTCCACGGAACAGAAGCAAGCGTTGCTGAGCAGGCCGAAAGCTTTGGCGCGATCGCTGAGGAATTCGGGGCGAGCGGCTATACCACTACAAAAAGCACCGAAGAACGCAACGCGATGTGGCAGGCACGCCACGATGTCTATTGGGCGACACTGCAGTTGCGCCCGGGCGCAAAAGGGATATCAACCGACGTTTGCGTCCCGATTTCGCGGCTGGCTGAATGTGTAACAAAGGCGCAGGCGCGGCTT
>CBDTVL010000467.1:0-2020 GCA_965363755.1 uncultured Sulfitobacter sp. | reverse complement strand
TCGATTCAGTTTTTACGGCTGGACGCGTTTAGGTTTGTCTGATTCATTAGCTTCATTACGGTGAGCTTTGAATGATAGACAAATCTGGGATCAAGGAGCGATTTGCGGCGCTTTCACCGCATCTTAATGAGCGGACACGTCGGCTTTTTGCGGCGACCGAGGCGCAAACTGCCGGTCGTGGTGGTATATCAGCTGTATCGGAGGCAACGGGGATTGCCCGTAGCACGATCGGGCGCGGCCTGGCAGACTTACGAAGTGGCGCGGGTCTGCAGCATCGCGTACGTCGCTCTGGTGGTGGCCGCAGACCAAAGATTGTGGCTGAACCTGGCCTTCTTGTTGCGCTGGAAGAACTCGTAGAGTCGGCCACCCGTGGCGATCCCGAGGCACCCTTGCTTTGGGTGAGCCGAAGCCAGCGCCATCTTGCTGGGGCTCTTGCGGAGCAGGGCTTTATGGCCAGTCAGAAGCTGGTTGGCCGTTTGCTGCGCAAGCTTGGCTTCAGCCTTCAGGCGAACCGGAAAACCTTGGAAGGGAGCGCCCACCCTGACCGTGATGCCCAATTCGAACACATCAACCGGATGATCAAGCAGTTCCAGGCCGCGGGGCAACCAGCGATTTCGGTCGACACGAAGAAGAAGGAGCTGGTTGGCGACTTCAAGAATGGCGGTAGAGAGCTTCGCCCCAAAGGCGATCCTGAGCCGGTGCGGGTGCATGACTTCAAAATACCCGCGCTTGGCAAGGTCGCCCCTTACGGTGTTTATGACATTGCGGACAACTCGGGCTGGGTAAACGTTGGCATTGATCACGATACTGCCGCTTTTGCGGTCGAAAGCATCCGGCGTTGGTGGAATGCTTTGGGAAAGGTCCGTTATCCAGAAGCCAGTGACCTGCTTATCACCGCTGATTGTGGTGGCAGCAATGGCGCGCGCGTTCGGCTCTGGAAACATGAACTCCAGGGCTTCGCCAATGAGACTGGTTTGGCCGTTACAGTCGTGCACCATCCGCCCGGGACAAGCAAATGGAACCGCATAGAGCACCGACTGTTCGCGTTTATTACGCAGAACTGGAGGGGCAAGCCGCTCGTCAGTCATGAGGTCATCGTGCAACTCATTGGGGCTACAACGACGAACAAGGGGCTTGATGTGCAGTGCCAGCTTGATGAGAACAGCTACCCCAAGGCCGTCAGGGTAACGGATGCACAGATGAGTATGATCAACATCGATCGTGATCCTTTCCACGGCGAGTGGAATTATACGATCTCGCCAAACCTACTCCACCTAACAACGGCGACGGCAAATAAAGGCGGCGGACAACCATGATCGACAAGGCTGCGAAGCTCACAAAAGAAATGAAAGCATCCTTGCCGCTAACAGCCAGGCTGCCACCAACTCTCAAAGGAATGATGTTGCGACAGGTACCTGGGGCTGTTCTGCCAGACAGGTGCGCTGTGACGGAGATCTTTTATACGGGAGACGAATGCGGGATCACTTGCCGTTTGGATATCGGCGGACCGGACACCCAAAATCCATTTTTTGTGTCCATTACGCATCTCATCTTCGATAGGCGATGCCCCGTATTCCGTCAAATTGAGGCCTATCAACGGCACCGCGTTAAAAAACTCAAGAAGCAGCACGGACGTGGCTACTGACGCCTGAAAGATAACATCTTTAGAAAAAACGAAGCGATTATTCCGCCTCAGACCCTAAGGTTAGCCGTCTGTGATTGTCAGACCAAAGTTCGTAGAAGTTGTCAAAGAACACCTGCGCAACGTCCTCGCCTGTGTCTTTGCGCCGCAAGACGACGTGATCAGAGACCACACCTTCGCGCATCGGTTCATTAAAGGTGATGTGAAATCGGAGAATATTCTCAGGCAAATCTGGGGCCGTCGGCTGAACGCCGACGACCAAAGGTTCTGCCAGTGAAGCATTTGCCCAAAACAGGGCAAACACCACCATGGTTAGTACATGTTTCACGATCCGCTCACATCTTCCCAGTTCTGCACAGCTTCGCCTTCTGCGGCTTT
>CBDTVL010000466.1:0-2031 GCA_965363755.1 uncultured Sulfitobacter sp. | reverse complement strand
AATATGCTGCTCAGCAAGATCGCGGGCATCAGTGCCTGCACTTCAATGCTCGCCGCGTCCGATGGGGTGAAAACCAAGGCCAGAAATCCGGTCAGAAAACCGTTCACCCATCTCCCGGCATTTGTGCAGGTGGTACTCGCCGGATCACACGCCAGAAAAATGGCCGCAAACAACAAGTGCCCCTGCAAGAGCCAGGTGGCGTCAAAACTTGGCTGCGTAAAATATCCCGCACCAAATACCCCAATCAGAAGCCCTGAGAAAAGTCGGCACGACAGTAAGCGCGTGAACAACAGGAAGATCACCCCGGGCAGGCTCGCATAAGCCAACCACTCTGAAGCGGGCGAAATAGTTTCAGTTGGAAAGGCAAACAGCAAAAAACTCATTGCAACCACAACCGGATTCAGAAAACCGAATGCACGACCGCCAAAAACTAACTCTCCCAAGGTAATACCGAAAGACAATCCCAGCGCGGCCCGCAGAAGCGAAACCTCACCGCCGGCGACGATTGTAAAAATGACCGCAGTCATGAGAACGTCGCGGCGTTGTGTTCTGCCTCTGCGGGCTGCAAAAACGGCCTGCCAGATAATCACGGTCAAAAGTGACAACCAGAGCAACCACAATACATCAATGCCGCCATTCCACAGTGTGACCGCAAGCGGCGGAACAAGACAAACCAGCGTCGCCCACAACGTATGATCATACGTCCAAAAGCCCCGGGCGTAAGGGCCCCGAAGACCTGGCTGCATTGAAATGCCCAAGAGTTGGTTCATTTGGAAACCCCCGCGTAATCGTCCAGCGCACGCCGAAGCAGCGCGCCATAATCCAAACCGCTGGTGCAAAGGGCGGACAAAAGCGCCAAGTCCTCTTCCAACAGATCACTTGCACCCAACCGCCGCGCCGTTTCCCTGTCCCCGACAGCCAAAGCCCGCATCAGCGGGACGGGTAAAATTTTCTGGGGGAGCACAGCCTCAAAAGCTTCGGTCGGGACAATGGGTGTCAGGTTCAGCAAATTCTCATGCTGCGCATAGGCATGCTGTGCCCTGTCAGTCGGAACCGACATCAGACTGACTTGTAGATGGAGATGGCCAAGAAAAGCTGAAGGCCTACCAGAAAGAACAGAGCCTGAAAAAGTGGTGACGTCACCCTCTGTCATTTCGTCCTTTATCAGATCCGCAAGGTTGGCGCTGCGCTGCGTCCGAAGCAGCCTTGGATTGCGCGCCTTCGGCCCGCCAATCGCCACGACCCGCTCGGCCGAGATGCGCTGGTGACGAAACAAAAAGCCAATGGCGATAACGTCCTGATAGCCAATTTGCCATACCGGTCGTCCGCTATATCCCAGCCTGTCCAAATGGGTGCCCGGCAGCCCGGCAGGATGGCGACCCTTGAACGTCGCGAGTTTTACGGCGTCACCCAAGTTCTTGACAAGCGGGGCCCCTGACCCCTGACAAACAATGACCTGACCGCACTCCAGGGCTACCAACTTCTCGAGCCCGCATTCGAAATCTTGCTTGGCTGCCTCGATGATCACGGCCGGATTTGCCGCAAGAGGATTCGTATCCACAGCCGTAACCAGAATAGCCTCTGCGATCTCAATCGCGCGCGGGATCGTTCCGAAAGGGCGAGCGGTCAGCGCGGTCCAAAGCCCCGACTTTTGCAAGATTGAGCGCACATCACCAGTGCAATCAAAACTGACTGCCTCATCGTCCTCGCAGGCAATCTCGAGAGTCCGAAACCCCCGCCTGCTGTTTCGGTCGATCCGGACGACGCGGCCCGCTGCAGGTGCAACAAAAACCACATCCGGATCATCTCGGTCGGAAAAAAGCGGCTGCCCCAGTGCAATTTGATCCCCCGCATGTACCAGAAATTTGGGGTATAACCTGCGCAGATCACCGCTTGTCAATCCAACTGAAGAGATCTTGGCTCCGTCGGAAATGATCTGTTGCGGCTCGCCTTCGATCGGTATGTCCATACCCTGCCGTATGGTGAAATACATCTCGTGACCTTCGACCATTATTCGCCTCCGGTGGCTCT
>CBDTVL010000465.1:0-2032 GCA_965363755.1 uncultured Sulfitobacter sp. | reverse complement strand
TCAGGCGGCAACTTATAAACCGTTTGTCACATCCTGCTTCCAATCTCACCTGATCGCCGGCGGCTATTCTTGCCCGGATCGGCTCCCACAATTCGACAACCCGAGAGCCATCTTCAAAGCCATCCCTTTTTACAATACCATGCAAATCCGCACCGGGCCCGGAGGCCACAATCAAACGTCCTCGGGTAAACCAACCCGGCTCGAAACCGGCAAAAACATCCCATTTGAAAACGCGACCGTCTTCTACGGTTTGCACAGCGCGCTCTTCGAAGTATCCGGGATTGTTCAGATCAAACTGGCAGTTCGCATCGCCCAGCACGGCAGTGCACGGTTTCTGATAGACCCGTCCCATCGGTCGATTCAGGGCCTCGGTCAGGCCCCGAAGCTCAGCCTGAAACGCGCCACCAGCGCGGCGCAGTTCTCCAATGGTGCCGCGAAACTGAAGCCAACGTTGCTCTGGCGCTGCCCAATTGACAAGCCAAGCGCGTACGTCTGCCCCATCAAAGCGCCCGGCCTCAATCTCGTCTTCACGCACCGCAGCATCGCTCAATGCGCCCAGAGCTTCTGTATTATCCACCGACAGGCCTGTGGTTTGCTGCAAAGCGACAGCCGACATCCCGGTATCTGCCTTGAAATCAATACCCTCAAAGTTCATCGTCATGTCGTGATCAGTGAACCCAAAAGTTGTGCCATCTTTACGTACAATTGCCCACGCACGACACACCGTCGTCAGTCCACTTTGCAAGTGCGCCTTCAAGTCATCGCTGAGACCATCCATTAGACACGTACCTCCAGCACCGGCACATTCGGTACTTCGCCAGCCTTAAAGCTCGCAACGCTGGTCTGAATCCGGTCGGTGTCAAATCGAACCGGCACGTCAAACTCGAATCCGGCCGTAATCGCCATGTCTTCGTCAGGCGGGTGGTTGAACGTGATCAGGCCGGTGGCCGCATCGACAGCATAGTCCACGGCTTCCTGCATTTCATCCTGCTCGACGCCAACTCGCACTGTGCCAGCAACGGGTTTGGTAATCGGTCGCACATAGGTCTGAGATCCCGATTGATATATTTTTATCAACGGAAAAGCCGCAGTGACCCCATCACCAACGGCAATCCGCTGATCAAAAAAGGTTGTCTCAGCCGTCGCCTTGGCAGATTTGAAGTCCGCCCAGTCTTTCCAGCGAAACCCAAACATCTGACCCCGCCGCGCCTCAAAGAAAGCAATCAGCGTCTCCACATCATCTAATGATCGCATCCCTAACCCAGCATCATAACGGCGCCGCGAATGCGCCCAAGGTGTGTTTCTCTCCTCAAACCCGTTGGCCAACGTCACCACGTCGGTGCGCCGCTCGGGTCCGCCAACCGAGCCAAAGCTCAGTGAAGCGGGAAAACGTAATTCGTGAAACTCCATGAAACTGCTCCCTTAATTACCGATTGCGTTTGCCACGCCCCAAAGCACGCGACATCTGGGCGGCAATCTGGCCCTGACTCCGCTGAAAACTCTGCGCATCTGGCGTACTGATATTCATCACTATGGTGGATGATGATCCGCCTCCGCGCACACCCAGCTTTCCATCCGGACCACGTGCCAGTGGCATGATCGCCTCTGGCCCCGCCTCGCCCATCAACCCAGTGCCGCCGCGCAGCGGAAATGTTGTCGCCCCAGATACAATTCCACCACTGGCAAAGGGCATGACGCGCCCTTGGGAAAAACTGCCTCCCTTGGCGAACGGTAATATGCCTTCGGCGATCCCACTGACGCCTTGTGCCAACAAACCGCCGAAATGATTGGTGATGGGTTTGATCGCCGCCGAATACGTTGTGTCGATCATGGACTGAGCCACAGTTTCCAACGCGTCGCTGAGCTTGACGCCATCAAACACCACCCCATCAAAAGCGCGGCGCAAGCCCTTGCTCAGACCGCGCTCCAGCGTGGCCACGTCTTTGCCTGTTGCGGACAGAGAGTCGCGCATTCTTTGCAACTCACTGTCAAACCCGGTCACCATGGTTGATGCTTGGGTCAGGCTGTCACT
>CBDTVL010000464.1:0-2042 GCA_965363755.1 uncultured Sulfitobacter sp. | reverse complement strand
AGACTCTCACAGCCCGTTCAATTTGTTCACATCTGCACCCCAAACTCGATTGCTCAGAGTGTCGTCGAACGCCTGAACTCGCGTGGTGACACCTTGGTCCATTTTTTGAAGGACCGAGCGAAACTGGTTGGGTCGGAATATCCAAGATCAGCGGCAATGTCGGCAACACTCCGAGTAGAACCCCTCAGCGCCTCTTCTGCGAAATCTTGTTTCAATCGGCTGACGAGTGTTGTCAGGTTCGTCCCCTCTGTAGCCAAAAGCCGCGAGAATGCGCGGGGTTTCATGTTGCAGATTTCCGCTGCTCTTTGAAGGGACAGCGTTGGCTCGTGGTTATAGGGGCGCAAAGCTTGCTTAATGGAATCGACAATTGTCTGCGCAGGCCTAGGCTGAATGCGTTCCGTTTGGGCACGGGAAACGAAATCAGAACGATCGAATGGTCGGGTTAACCACCTTGCGGGGAACCTGATCTTGTGTCCACGCCGATCGCCTTTGATCGCTTTGATACCGTGAAAAATAGGCGGCAGAGCTGAGGGGTCACTGACGGTCACCAGCATGTCTGACGGTTTCCAGTCCGACCCCATAGCGTGGCGCAATATCGAGATCAGAAACCCGGTCACAAAGCCATCGATCTGGGCGGGTACAATCGTCATATCGAACGACCTGTATCCAGACAGGACCGCAGATGCCCCATGAATATCAAGTCTCTCCTCCATTGCGGTGGAATGTTCGGTTGCTGAGATGTTCCACCCAGTCAGCAAATCCCCAAGCGTCATCGCGTCTTTGCTAACCTCGACCATCGGCAACCATTTCGTGACATCTACCTGCTCTCCGATGGTAGCCAGAAAGTGGTGTTCATTTGCGGCTTTGGCGGCATTCTCCAGAAACTGATACATCACAATCGCATGAACAAATGTTTCCGGATCAAAGAGTGCCTCGCGCGACAGCCCGACACCATCCAGAACAACGTCCGTCGGCAATCCCCGGCGATCAAGCTCGGCAACAATTGGCTCCGCCGTAATCAGACGGATTAACGGTAACGACGACATTACCGACCGAGCCGATACATCTGCGAGCAAAAGATCATTGTCCATAAAGCCATTGAGTTCTTCCTCTGCTGTTTTCCAAACAACTTTTTCACAAGACCTGACAGAAGTCGCCAGAAAAATATGCTTTGCCTGTCAAACTTGTCAGGAAAAGACGCAAGCTCCGTGGTCTAACCGTATCGAAACGAAAGATTAGAAAAATACGCTCGTACCACTCAGAGTTCCAAACATCACAGCTCATAATCAGAAGGGAAAGACGATGACCACGTCAGACCACGACAAAGATCCAACGCCTCAAAACAATGCAAATTCGCCTCAAGTCGACCGCCGCGAGTTTCTGGGAACGGCAGCCGTAGGAGCCGCCGCTCTTGGTGCGAGCGTGATCGCCGGTACGAATATTGCTTCTGCGCAGACGGCAGGCGACGGAGAGATACCGACTATCGACTGGCAGACTGTCGAGCCGGGCCCACGTGCGAATGACCTGTACGCGCCGCAGGGTGGTTTCAACAATACAGATGTGACCTGGTGGCCTGGGCGCAATGTCTCAGGTCTAACGGTCGGCCTGATCCAGTTTCAGGCCAACTTGCCCATGATTCCAGGCAACATGGGCAACGCGACAACGTTCGACTTCCCGATGCTGTATCGCGAGATGAACGCTGAAAACGTCTTAGACGTCATGGCGACAACACCGGTCCAGCGGTTCACGGACGCCTGTGTGGAGGCCGCGCAATGGCTTGAGATGCAGGGCGTGCGGGCGATCATGGGGAACTGTGGCTTCTTCGCCCACTACCAGATTGCGGTGCAAGAGCGCATCAACACCCCGTTCTATTCTTCCAGCCTGATGATGCTGCCGATGATGGTGCGGTCGATGCCTATGAACAAGAAGGTCGGCGTGCTTACCGCCAATGGGCCGCTCCTGCGCGAAGGTCCCGCGATGGAAAACTGCGGCTTGAGCCCCGCGGACAAGGCAAATCGCGTCGTGGTCGAAGGTTGCGAGGA
>CBDTVL010000463.1:0-2046 GCA_965363755.1 uncultured Sulfitobacter sp. | reverse complement strand
CATCCTTGGCGTGAAACTTGGGATCGAGCCGGATCTTAATCAGAGCGCAGCCTACGTCGAAAACTGGCTAGAGGCGTTGAAGAACAACAAAAGCTTGATTTTTAAAGCCGCATCTGAGGCGCAAAAGGCAGTGGATTTCATCATGGAGGCCGCAACGCCAAACGAGGCGAAAGCGCGTGAGGTCGCATAAGGCCCCCCTATATGGTGATACGGCGTTTGCATTGGGCGCAGTCATGTCATTGGCCTTTGGATGCGGCGCAATTTTCCTCCAATCCAGCAAGGGCTCTTCCATCGGATAGGTCGACAACATCTCATAACCCGCCATCAGCAGCACCCACCTGTGCAAATTAAGATTACACGAGATAGACTCTGCGCGCTCTGAGTAGGGGATAAACTGCTGAAATTTAACGTTAATGTTGGATTCTCAACAAATGTAAACGCCATTCAGAAATGTCACCGGTTGCGCAAACCAGAAATGTCACCCCTGAGGCGGAACGGTAGCGCAGCCAGCCAGGGTGGAGACATCAGGTATCGGCGCCCTGGCTGGCTGCGCGGGTCTTTGCGCGACGGGCGAGTTTTGAATTCCATCCATCGTTTTTTCGGCCTGTTTTGACATAGGCGTTCTTTGCGCTCACTGGTTTGATGGTCACCTTTGTCGGCTGCTTTTCCTGCTCGGCTTTGATGTGTTCGAGTACCGCACTGAGACGCTTGTTCTCAGTGATCGCCGCGTGGGTGATACGGCGTTCCGGGTTCAGGATTGTATAGGGCAGGGCCACGCCTTTGGCGCGTACCTGAATGCGCCCGCAGCCGTACTCATAAACATCGACATATTGGCCAACGAGACCGCGAGATAGATCATTGATCTCCAGCTTGATCCGTTTGCGGTCATACTTCAGCATCAGGTTTTTAGTGACATGACGTTGGTCGCGCAGGCAGAAAACTTCGCTGAGACGATCTGGTTCAATGTTGAGTGCGCGATGCAGATCGTCAGGTTTTGCAGGCACCTTGGCAAACTGTGCATTGAAGCGCTCCATGAACCTTGGCAGAAACGCGTTGCCTTCTTCCATGCTGGAGATGCCGGCAAGCCGCAACTCTTTGACCAGCCGGTCTTGCAACGTGCGGTTCGCACGCTCGACACGGCCTTTGGCTTGGCTACTATTTGCGCAGAGAATCTCGATGTTTAGCTCGGCAAGGGCACGTCCAAATTGCGTCATTCCATTCATCTTTGGGTTCGGCTTTGCGACGCGGAACACCGTGTGTTTGTCACTGTAAAATGCCACGGGACGGCCGTAGTTTCGCAGGTAACTTTCCAAGGCTTCAAAGTAACTGAACGTGCTTTCCGATGTGACAAACCGCAACTCCATCAACGTGCTGGTCGCATCGTCAATGAATACAAGCAGGGTGCAGGGATCGGCCCGATCCTCAAACCAACGGTGATCTGAGCCGTCAATTTGAATCAACTCGCCAAAGCATTCCCGCCGCAATCTGGGCTGATGGAATGTCCGCCGCTGCTTGCGCGATAGCCAAATGCCATCCTCAACCATCCACTTGCGCAGCGTCTCACGGGACACCTTGAATCCGTGATGTTCCGCCAGCATCTCAGCCGCCAAGGTTGGGCCGAAATCTGCATAGTTCTCTTTGACCAAAGCCAAAACATAGTCTCGCTTCGCCTTATGGATCTGATTGTTCGGAACTTTGCCGCGAGACCCGTGCCGGATCGAAGATGCGCCATCTGAGCGATATCGCTTCAACAGTCTGAACACCTGGCGACGCGTCATATCCAGTAGACTAGCAGCGTTCTCAACAGTCAGCCGCCCATCATCAACCTGCGCCAAAACTTCAATACGGTTTAAATCCCGCTCGCTCATCATCACCCATCCCATGCCCGATCTCCCTCAAGTATTTTGACGGGGAGAGTGACATTCCTGAATTGCACAGGGGTGACATTATCGCTTTGCGGCTACAGTCATAATATAACATAACCTTGATTATGGTATCTTTTTATGTAGGGGGTGCGCGCTATCTTGAACTGAAACTCCTCATTAG
>CBDTVL010000462.1:0-2070 GCA_965363755.1 uncultured Sulfitobacter sp. | reverse complement strand
ATGCCGTCGGGCGCAGGCTGGCTGCACTGGCGCAAGGTGGCCAAATCCTTGTTGTCACCCATTCTCCGCAGGTTGCTGCCCTTGGAGCGCATCATTGGCGGGTTGAAAAGCAGGTGAAGCAAGGCATGACAATTTCAACGGTTGTGCCGTTGCCGGGGCCTGAGCGGGTGGACGAGATCGCGCGTATGTTGGCTGGGGATAGCATCACCGACGAAGCACGTGGTGCCGCACGCGCGCTGCTTGCTGGATAAAGGGCATCTTCGGAAGACGCAGCCGAACATTCTTGTCACAGGGCATGGCCCATGGTGATGAACCGGGGTTTCGTATCCCTGACCTTTCAGCCTACACATAGACACCGGACTAAACCCGCAGTGTAAATATGGCCGAGCCGCTCCGCTCACTCCTTTCCCAGCAGTTTGATCAGGCGGTTGTCGCCTGCAAAGATGGCTGGCATGTGCTGCGTCACCGCGGACCCAGCAAAATTCAGTTCTGGTTCATCGCGCTCCTGATCGGAATTGGTGCAGGATTTGCGGCGCTATTTTTCCGCAAGGGAATTGAGATGCTGCAAGCGGCAATCTACGGCTCCGATGATGTCCATAATCTTCACAGTTTTGCGTCCAGCCTGCCTTGGTACATGATCCTCTCGGTGCCAATCATCGGCGGATTGATTGTGGGCTGGGTTTTGCACAAGTTTACCCCGGATGGCCGCTCCCGTTCCGTCGCTGATGTGATCGAAGGTGCAGCGCTTAACAACGGCCGGATCGAAATGAGGGCAGGTGTCGCATCAGCCTTTGCGTCGCTGGTGACGCTCAGCTCGGGGGGCTCAACGGGCCGGGAGGGACCCGTGGTTCATATGGCCGGAGTCATGTCGACCTGGGTCAGTAACCGCATCGACGCTGATGGCATAACCGGGCGTGATTTATTGGGATGTGCAGTGGCGGCAGCGGTGTCCGCCAGTTTCAATGCACCGATTGCGGGAACGCTTTTTGCGCTTGAAGTGGTCCTGCGCCATTTCGCGGTGCACGCTTTTGCACCCATCGTGATTGCAGCGGTTGCAGGCACTGTGATCAATCGTCTCGAATTTGGCGACGTCACCGAATTCAGTCTTCCCGTTGAAGGCGCACTGCAATTTTACGTGGAATTGCCGGCTTTTGTGATCCTGGGATTACTTAGCGGTCTTGTCGCCGTCGCTCTGATGCACGCGGTTTTCTGGGCTGAGGATATAGGAACCCATATCCAGAGCCGCACCAGGTTGCCGCGCTGGCTGCGCCCGGCGGTGGCAGGGGCAATGCTGGGCGGGCTGGCAATCTGGTTCCCTCACATTATCGGGGTTGGGTATGAGACCACGTCGGCAGCTCTCAATGGAGAACTCTTGCTACATGAGGCGGTGGTCTTTGCGATTCTCAAGACCGTCGCAGTAGCGATCACCATGGCGGGTCGCATGGGCGGCGGTATGTTTTCGCCCTCATTGATGGTGGGGGCACTGACCGGGCTTGCATTTGGCGTGGTGGCCACCAGCATTTTGCCAGAAGTTTCCGGCTCGACGACGCTTTATGCGTTGGCGGGCATGGGCGCTGTCGCCGCAGCGGTACTGGGCGCGCCGATCTCAACCACCCTGATCGTGTTTGAACTGACAGGTGACTGGCAAACCGGGATCGCGGTCATGGTCTCGGTTTCTCTCTCAACAGCGTTGGCCTCTCGTCTGGTGGATCGCTCCTTCTTTCTCACACAGCTTGAGCGGCGCGACATTCATTTGGCGGCAGGGCCACAAGCCTATTTGCTGGCGATGTTCCGCGTGGCCAATGTAATGCGAAGCACCAAAGATCTGGACGGTGCGGAAGTAGAGGCCTGCGATGCGTTAATCGCCGGCGGTGTTCATATCGATGCCACTGCAACACTAGAAGCTGCTATGCCAATTTTTGACAAGGCCGGGGTTAGCTTCATTCCGGTCGTCACGCCTACAGAAGACGACGCTGCGCCCCAACTTTGCGGCGGGCTGTTTCATGTTGATGCGCTGAAGGCCTACAACCGCGCGCTTGCAGCCACGGCGGCGGAGGAACATTCTTAGCG
>CBDTVL010000461.1:0-2085 GCA_965363755.1 uncultured Sulfitobacter sp. | reverse complement strand
ATGCGCCGCAACCGGGTCGGTGGCTGCAAAAAAACCGACATCCATCGCGCCGGCTTCGATCCCCGAAAACGTGAGCGCCTCATTCGCAGCCTGCGCCAGTGCAGCCTGCGCGCCCTCCAGCGCATCGACAACGCCAAGCATGTGGCCAGTGCCGCCGCCCTCATAAGTTACGCCTACCAGATAAGCGCTATGTGCCAACCCCGCCGCAATCGCCAGTTTCGTATCCAGCGCCGTGATCAGCGCTTCGGGCAATCCTACGGGGGCTGAAAAAGTCTCGATCCGTCTTTCGATTTCGGCAGGTGCGTGTCCCAATGTCCGGTTCAGCCAAATGACCGCCTCGGGGGGTATCAAAATGGACGATGGCGCGACCTCTAGGTTCACGCCAAGACCCAGTTGCGCCTGCGCCAGTATCGCAACAATGGCACGGCCAGACAGCGCGGCATAGGGCGCTGCGCTGCCGACAAACTCTGTCAGGCGGGTTTCGCGGTCAAACACCAATACGTAAGAAACGCCTTCGACCTCAAACAAGTCAGGTTCGATCTGATCGCCGTTTGCTTCAGCGCTCAGAAGGATGAAAAGTTCTGAGTCCGCCAGTCGTTCATAAAACTGCAGCCGCGCGGTATCATCGCTGACGGCAGCCTCCATCGCGGAGTGTGCTGAATCGAGCGGGGTGAATTCGGTCATTCAAATCCTCAATTGACGGGGCGCGCTGAGCCAAAAGACCCTGACCTCAACCGCAAGTGTTTCCCGATCCGATCGGTAGTCTGTCAGGACATGTGAGGCAAGGCATGAGGCTGCTTTTACGCATAGTTGGCTGAATTTTTGGCAACAATTTTACTGCTTCCTTTTCTACGGCATTCGAGAGATCATGACGCTGAAATGGCCCGTGACCACTCTATCACCCAACTAAAAGCCGAAATTGGCCAGTGTACGATCTGTGCCGCGCGCTTCGCTGATACAACCACGGCGCATTCTCCACGCCCGATTGTCTGGTTCAACAAGAATCCGCCTATTCTCATTGCAGGTCAGGCACCCGGGATTAGAGTTCATGAAGATGGAAAGCCATTTTGGGACCGTTCGGGCGACCGTCTGCGAGAATGGATGGGGATCGACAAGCAGCGGTTTTATGATGATCGCCTTGTGTCGATTCTACCGACGGCATTCTGCTTTCCAGGATACAACGCTAAAGGCTCTGATCTGCCCCCCCCGCACATCTGCTGGGAAACATGGCATGACAGGTGCCTTGGTGAACTCGGGAAAATTGGCCTTCGTCTGATCATTGGAAAACACGCAATGGAACGCCATTTGGGCGCGCGGTCCCCACTCACTAAAGTTGTCGAGAATTGGCAGTCTTATGCGCCATCCACCTTTGTGCTTCCCCACCCTTCCTGGCGCAACAACACATGGATAAAAAAGCATCCATGGTTTGAGCGCGACCTCATCCCGGAATTGCAGGCTACGGTTGCCCGCGTTATCGCCCACAAGTCTACTTGAGCAGCAAGACAATCCCCATCATCTAACCAGAAGATTTCTAGAAGTTTCGGTGACTGAGTAGAACGCCAAGCCGCCGTCACTCGGTTCTGCGCGGCCAAAAGGGGGCCGGCAGGTCAGATTTTGACACTCATCACGCCTTCCGGATCTGTTTCACGCGGCCATTTCGGTTCGTATTTTCTCAGCAATGATTTCGGCTGTTGCCGCAGAAAGCGTCCACCCCAAATGACCGTGGCCTGTGTTGTAATAGACGCCGGGACGTTTGCCGCCTTTGACCATTGGAACCATATTGGGCATCATCGGGCGCAGGCCGGCCCAAGGGACCGCATGTTCAGTGACGACATCAGGAAAAAGCCTCTCCACCCATTTCACAAGCGGTTTGACCCGGTCGTCGCGTATGTCCCAGTTATAGCCATTAAACTCGGCAGTACCGGCAATCCTGAAGCGATCTACGCCCAAGCGGCTGGTAACAACCTTGGCCTCGTCGTCCAGCAGGCTCATCCAGGGGGCGGCATTCTGGCTGGCTTCGTCGTTCAGATTCACGGTAATTGAATATCCTTTCACAGGATAAACGTTGACGCGATCGCCCAGCAT
>CBDTVL010000460.1:0-2086 GCA_965363755.1 uncultured Sulfitobacter sp. | reverse complement strand
ACATCCATACTTCCAAGATCACCAATCATCGCTGCTTCGTTCTTTACGGCCGCTGGCGCCTCCACGTGCAAGCCGCGAATAATCTCATCCGCTCCGGTTGCCCTTCTCCCGCTCCCCCTCGTCACGGGTCGAGATCAGCTCACAAAATCGGTCGGAAAAGCACTGCCATTAGGCCCTATGGCCGTCGGTTTCAGACATACGTGAAGCCGATCACACGACACTAACTTCAAAATCACTGAGACCTTCGACCGACGCCACCATAACGTTGCCGCGCTCCACTGGGCCAACACCCGCCGGTGTACCGGACATGATGACGTCGCCAGCGGCCAGCTCGAAATAATCTGACAGATAAGAAATCATCTCGGGCACTTTCCAGATCATTTGATTGAGGTCACCCTCCTGCTTCACGTCGCCGTCAATTTTCAACTCAATCCGGCCCTGATCCAGATGCCCAACTTTTGAGACCGGATGGAGAGGTCCTGCAGGCCCAGAACGCTCGAAAGCCTTGCCGATTTCCCATGGACGGCCCATCTTCTTGGCTTGGCTTTGCAGGTCCCGGCGGGTCATATCCAGCGATATCCCATAGCCCCAGACATGATCCAACGCATCGTTGATCGCGATATTCGTGCCGCCTGATTTGAGCGCCACGAGCATTTCAATCTCGTGATGCACATCCGAAGAATGCGGCGGGTAAGGGAAGTCGCCCGATGCGTCCAGATTGTTCGGGTTCTTCTGAAAGAAAAAGGGCGGCTCGCGGTCCGGGTCGTGGCCCATTTCGATGGCATGCGCGGCATAGTTACGGCCAATGCAGTAAACGCGACGGACTGGAAACTGCCCACCTCCAACCACAGGAATGCTGGCAACTTGCGGCGCTGGAATCACGTAGTTGGACATTTTGAGCCTTTTTGGTTGGGCAGTTTCATTCTTGTCATATTGTAATCTCGTGATAAGATCAATCACACCCAATTTCTTATCTTCGCTTGAAGGTTCCACCATCACTTGAGCTTTATAGAATAATCGCCGAATTCGTTTAGATTGGTCAACCAATATGGAATCTGCCTGGGTGCTGCTTGACGAACCTCTAAAGGACGATGCGCCGCTTGCCAGCCTGAGAGCGTATATCAGCGACTGCGGCTATGAAGCCGGCGACCGATTGCCTGCGGAACGGGAACTAACCGCAAAACTTAACATGACCCGGTCTACGCTGCGGAAGGCGTTGGACGCACTAGAGCGCGAAGGCTCGGTGTGGCGTCACGTAGGCAAGGGAACGTTCATCGCGCGCAACAGCGACGGAAAGTCCGCCAATGGGCTTGTCGAGCTTGGTCGCCATCTGACGCCGTTTCGCATGATGCGGGCGCGCCTAACGATCGAACCCGCCATCGCGCGAGAGGCCGCCGTGAATGCGTCGGGCAAAGCGATGATGAAAATGCAGTCTGCGATGGAACGTGCACACACTGCCCCCAATTGGGGAGACTATGAAACGCAGGACGACAACTTCCATCGCTCAATTGCTGAGGCAAGCGATAACCTTTTACTGCTGGCTCTGTTTGACCAACTCAATCAGGTTCGACGCGCTGTTGCGTGGGGCAGTGTAACCCGCCAGACGAAGCGGCCACCCGAAAGCCATTCCAGCTTTGCAGAGCACGAAGGCGTCGCAGCGGCCATCAAAGCCCGCAACCCGGACGCGGCATATGACGCCATGAGAAGACACCTGAGATCCGTGTCCAAACGCCTGTTTGAGGAAGATTGAAGCCGAGCACTCTTTTGAGCGGAAATGAGTGTAAAACCACTCGGCAACAAGCAAGATCTAACAATAACCAAAGTTCTCTGGGAGGAGGACCATGAAACGTATCGTCAACCTCATCCAAGAACGGCTGGGCATCAAATTTGGTGACTGTTCAAATGTATTGAGACCGGTCTTGCGGCGAATACACGTTGCTTTCTAACGAGCCGAAGAATTAAGTCTAACTGGCCAAACAGTCCGAAAGATTGCTGAGGTCAGTCTTGCCAATTTGCGCCAATGTGAGGCTGACCTCTTGGGCAATCAGTTCTTGAAACCCCGTCAGGCCCTGCTCTCCCATGGCGG
>CBDTVL010000459.1:0-2099 GCA_965363755.1 uncultured Sulfitobacter sp. | reverse complement strand
TCCAAGTCACATCATCAGCGCTTTGTTCACCAGGTCTTCTTTGCCATTATACTTCGACACGTCGACACCACGCTCTTCAAGGGCCTCACTAAGTTCAGTTTCCGTAAGAGCCTCAATCGCCTCCGTGGTCATTTTCAGAAAATTTATCTTACGTTTGATCGCTGAATTGGTCGCTCCGAACACACTGCGGTTTTCGAAAGCAAACTCCTGAGAATACTTGCCCATAAAATGGGTCAGGAACGTATTTATGCTCGGACGAATTCGCGGGTCGTCGGTCATGTGCTGCGCAGAACTGTCAAGTGTGTCTAGCATTAGCTGGGACCAACGCTCTGCCCCCTTTTCATTCATCAACTGGATCGCATTGTGGGTGTGGTGAAAGTTCAGCCTGAACTCCGCGCCGTGGTAATAGGGGCCGCCACCCATCACATCGATCCACATAGAAGCTTGTGTATTTACGTGGTGGCCAATATCCCCAACACAAGCAAATACGGATGTAAACCAGTCCTCATCTGCAAAAACCCGCTCGTAAAAATTCCTGACGATGTTAACGATAGGGTCCTGCCCAAGCACCGAATACAGCTGCCAAAATTGAACGGATTTGGCCATGTCGTTTGAGGCGTTGAGCGAAATAATTTGCTCCATCCTGTGTGCATCTCTTGGAAGTACCTTTTTCGCAATTGCAAACGTTATATAATCCCGCTGGATTTTTTCAGACATATACCCATGTCGCGTTGGATATTTTGGGTACCCAGATTTTGTCACGAGTTACGTCCTTCGCTCAACGGATCGTCATTCCAATGTCACTTCTCGGTCTTGTCTTAAGCTATGACGTCGGCTTGCAGACATTTGTGCACAGCGTTGTTTTTTCAAGGGCGCGATAGCTTCGGTCCATTCTCACACAAGGAGTTTCTGGGGCGACTAGTGCTCCATGGTCATTGGCAATACGGGGTCAAGACGATCCGTCAGCGTACTGAACTGCTAGGCCGCTCTTGATGCCCGTGCAATATCGCTCAATGCTTTGGCCGATATTTCAAAGGATTTTAGCCTCGCGGCGTGATCGTGAATCATACCCGTCACGATCATTTCATCTGGCTGGTACTTCGCGGCCAACGCGCCGAGTTCTCGGCGTACCGTTTCGGGGCTGCCGGTCGCCGAGCATGAAAGCGCCTGTTTTACTTGTGCCATGACCGGCGCCGGGATCTCTGCTGATAGGTCTGCAACAGGACGCGGAAGCTGACCCGGGCGCCCCGTACGCAAGCGGGCAAAGGCCAGAAGTTGGGAAGAACGCAAATAGGATGCCTCCTCATCGGTTTCCGCTGCACAAACGCCTGCGGCCATCATGAAGTACGGCTTGGCAAGCCACCGGGATGGGCGGAATATCGTTCGATACGTGTCAATCGCGGCCTCAAGCATTGCAGGCGCAAAATGCGAGGCAAACGCATAGGGTAACCCAAGGTGGGCTGCCAGTTGCGCGCCATATAGGCTGGAGCCGAGCACCCAAACCGGCACATGGGTGCCTTGACCAGGGACTGCACATATCCTTGCTTCGTCGGACGCCTCGTCAAAATACGACAGTAATTCCACTACGTCCTGCGGAAAATTGTCATTTGCCTCCATATTCCTTCGGAGTGCGTGCGCAGTCGCCCCATCGGTTCCAGGCGCTCGGCCGAGTCCAAGGTCGATGCG
Source organism: uncultured Sulfitobacter sp. (assembly GCA_965363755.1). Taxonomy (GTDB): domain Bacteria; phylum Pseudomonadota; class Alphaproteobacteria; order Rhodobacterales; family Rhodobacteraceae; genus JL08. The sequence continues at coordinate 413 of CBDTVL010000459.1, read as the reverse complement.
TTCAGGATAGAGCGTGGCAAGGGTTCCAAACTGCTCGGCAATCACCAAGGGAGCATGGTTGGGTAACATAATGCCGCCAGCGCCGACGCGAATGGTCTTTGTGCCCGCAGCAACGTGCCCGATTACAATTGAAGTTGCTGCACTCGCGATGCCCGGCATGTTGTGATGCTCCGCCAACCAATAACGGTAATACCCGTTTGCCTCAGCTTGGCGCGCCAGATCGAGTGTATTATGTAATGCGTCGGCCGCCGTCCCGCCTTCTGGGATTGGCGACAGGTCAAGCAGAGAGAATTCGTACACCTCTGGCCTCCATAGTTGCTGAGCGCCTGCTTAGGTTAAAATCGGGCGCGCTGTAATGGCTTACTTTCATCGAGCCTGTGTTAACTTTCGCGACCAATCGCCCTTATCGCAAA
>CBDTVL010000458.1:0-2104 GCA_965363755.1 uncultured Sulfitobacter sp. | reverse complement strand
TAGAGCCTGTCCCAAAATCTGGAGATTTCAGTGCGAGGGTCTGCCGATTTTTTCTTGAGCCTGTCGGACTTGGAATTGGCTTTAATTGACTGCGTTTTTGATGAAATTGTCCGCTCTGCGGTGCATCCCGGCGGCTTTTCTCTGACTGCTAGGCATGGCAAGGCTCCGGTCTCTCTGACCGATGTTTTTTTATTCGTGAAATTGGATTGATCTGCTGGGCGGTCAGGCCGCTTCGGGTACCTGTTGCTCGATTTCTTCCGACACGCTCCGCTGCTCAAGCCGGGCCAAGACCCAGAGATTGTGGCTCAGGACTGCCCATCCCACCATCAGTTCGCGATGTTCAAAGCCTTTCGCCCGGGCAGGTTTGCCCATGAAGTCACGAATCAGGATGCTAATCCGGGCTTCGGTTCCGGCGCGGCGCTTGAGTCCTTCGCGCATGCCCGGTTCGTTCTCCAACCGATCTGTTAGATCGATGACGTTGCGTGGACACAGTCCGCTGCGGATCTCATGGCTTTTCAGAAATCCCTCGTTCGCCGCGCTGTGCAGTGCGCGGTCGCCCCAGACGTTGTGCACGGGGAGGTGCTGCTCACTGACAAGTCGCGAAATGGCGGGTTCTATCTGTTTTGCGTCACTGGTTTTCTCTTTCTCCAGGAGGTAGTCGGCGATGAATCCTTCACAGGTTTCCCCGAGCCAGAGGTTATTGCCGAACTCCACTTCGGCGTTGCTTTTGCCGCGCACGATGACTTGGACGTCGGGATCGTAGAGGCTGAGGATTTTGTCTTTGTTCGGCCGTTTGCGTCCGCCGACCTGTCCGCCGTAGCCTTGGCGAAGGAGGATGATGCGTTCGTGGGCTTGCTTGATGGCGGCGGGAAGCTGGCTTAGGACGCTTTCGATGCGTTGGCTGATTTGATCGACTTGGCCGGGTGTTAGATTTGTTTCGTGCCTGCGGGTGGTGAGAATATCGAGGTGGTTCCTAGCGTGTTTTGCTATGCGCTTGGAAAGGGTTTTCATTTCCCGAAGGACGGCTTTGCGATGTTTGCTGCCGTCTTTGGTTCGGTTTTTGGCGGTCATTTTCATACACAGGGTGTTCATGTCGCTGAGGAATGCTAGCGGTTTGGGGCATGCGGTGACGTAGTCCAGCCCGGCGGATAAGCACCGTGGCCTTCATAAGGGTGCGTGTGACATCGCGCAGGAGCACCCAGTCGACAGGGAAGTGGATGGGCGCTTTCAGACAAGTGCTGTCGAAGTAAATGTCGTCAAAACTGACCGGATTTTTCAGATCGAAAGAGGCGCGATCCGTTTCGCTACCGAGGTCGGCGAGCAAGGCGGTGAGCATATTGTTGATTTTGCGCAGCCCGTCTTCGTCTATCCAGCGGGAGAAACGGTCGCTGGTGCTTTTGGCGAAAGCCTTGACCTTGTCGACGCGATTGATTTGCAAAAACCACTGGAGAAGCGGGCTGTCGGCGAGACGGATGCAAAATTCGCGATGACCCATGCGCTTGAAGTGACGGGCGATGTTGGTGCGCAGGGCGAGGATGCTGTTGCGGCAGAAATTTTCGATTTCTTTAGTGCTTTGCTTTGTCAAATCCAGCCCCGGATATTCCATGGCGAGTGTGATAAATTCGCCCTCCAAGCCCGAGTTGCTGAGGATTTCATCGATGCGGATGAAGAGCGCCCGCTCCTCCCGATACTCTTTGGGACCGAAAACATGAGGAAGATCTGGACGAAGGGAAGGCTGGTAGGTGAAGCTGGACACGCTTCGAGGTTCTTGGATTAGTTGTGGTAAACCAATTTATAGACCCTGAATTTCGGGCATGGGAGACAAATTCGTCTCTCATGCCTCTTTTCTAACAGTCGCTAAGCCATACGCAACAAAGTGCTCGCGCTGTGGGACAGGCTCTAAACTAGAACCCGCAGATTGACTCGTTCCCGCAATGTCGTCACCCTGTCAGGCATGTCTGAAAAATCCGCTCCGCTCTGGCTCAAGGTCACGGCCGTCTTGACAGCTGCCGGCCTCGCCGCCGGTTATGTCACATTTAGAAAAAATAACTCCGAGCAAGCCCAGAGAGAATCCCGAAAAGCTCCTATTTCCAACTCTGAGGTA
>CBDTVL010000457.1:0-2140 GCA_965363755.1 uncultured Sulfitobacter sp. | reverse complement strand
TAGAGACTAGTTCGCATTTGTCTGACACCACCCTCCTGAGCGCTGTACCTTGGGGCCGAATAGAGCATAGACACCGTCGGTGACGGTCTGGACCTCAAACATGTCCGCCAGCGCGCCCGTTGTTGTGAGAGCCAAGGCAACTGCCGCCCCGGAAATCTTGAAAAAAATCATTTTGCCAGCCACTTTTCAAGCTTGGTCGCATCGGGAAGGCCACCAGCATGCACTATCTTTCCGTCGACTCTAATGCCCGGTGTCGACATCATGCCAGCCACCGCAATCGCGTTTGGATCGACCTAAGAGCTCTTGAGGAGCGTCCCAATTTCGGATGCGCTCAATACTCGCCCACTTGAAACGACCTTTTCGTCGATCACGAGGCCCGGCGTGGACATGATCCCATAGCTGGCGATGGCGACAATATCAGTGACTTTCTCAATCTTAGCATCGATCGCTGCCGCTTGCGCTGCGGTCTTAGCGTTTTCTCCCAAGGCCACGCATTTCTTACATCCAGATCCTAGTATTTTGATGATCATGCTGTGTCTCCTTTTCAGACAAATAGATGGGCGGTCGCGTTAAAAACGTAACCAATCAGTATAATTCCTACCGTGACGATGCCGATAAAGACTGCCAGCAAGGGCAGCTTCACAACCCGTTTGAGCATGATCATCGATGGCAAAGACAACGCGGTAACGGCCATCATGAAGGTCAGTGCCGTGCCCAGCCCAACGCCCTTTTGCACCAAGGCTTCCGCGATGGGCAGCGTGCCGAAGATGTCGGCATACATCGGAACGCCCACAACCGTTGCGACCAAAACTGACCACCACTTATCCTGACCCAAAAGAGCTGAAATGAAGGCTTCCGGAATCCAATTGTGGATGGCCGCGCCTATCCCGACGCCGATCAAAACATAGATCCAAACCCGGTGCACAATTTCGATGACTTGATCGGCGGCGTAGGTCAGCCGTTCGCGTCGGCTGATTGCGCCGTCATTGTCGTGATCGCTAACCGGGCTCTGAAAGACAAAGGCCTCAACCTGATCTTCAAGCTTGAGATAGCCGATCAGGGTTCCACCAAGGACGGCCAGTACCAACCCGATTGCCACATACGCCAATGCGATGCTCCAGTTAAAAATACTGGCCAGCAATATCACCGAGGCCAGATCGACCAGCGGGGAGGAGATCAGAAACGAAAACGTAACGGCCAGAGGCAGCCCTGCACTGGTGAAGCCAATAAACAGCGGAATGGAGGAGCACGAGCAAAATGGCGTGATGGTTCCAAGTAGAGCCGCAATGACATTGGCACCTAAACCCTGCCGCTGCCCAAGAATGCGGCGGGTGCGTTCGGGTGGAAAATAGCTTTGCACATAGGAAATGCTGAAGATCAGAACCGAGAGCAGAATGAATATCTTAATAACATCGTAGATGAAGAAATGAACACTTTCACCTATCTGGCTTGCGGGATCCAGGCCGAAACCGTCGCGCACCAACAACGTGACCAAGTCCGAAAGCCACTGCATGCGCAGCAGTTGATCGTTTAGCCAGACAAAGAAATCGCCCATACGAAAAACTCCATCGCGGGACACATTGAAGACCCCATCATCTCCATGCAAACCTATTAAATCCTACAGTTCGCGCATTGATCTCGCTCAAAGCTATTCAGTTTGTGGTGGTGGCATGGCCGACTTCTTGGGGGTCTTTGCAGGCTTAGGCGTGGCACTCCAATTCAAGGGTGATGTGGGACAGTCCGAACCCATCACGCAGAGCGACGTTCACAGCGAGCTTCACGCGATCTGCCCCCGCCCAAACGCTTTCTTTGATAACGACATGCGCATCCAGCGCTTGTTTGTGTTCCAGGATCTGCACAGATGCAGATGGTGCACGTCCTCAGGTCCCGGTACGGTACGCATCGCCCCCAAAATAGCGTGAGTATCCAGATCAGGCGGGCTACCAAGCATCAATATGCGCACGGAACCGCCGATTTCGGTTACGGATTGCCAAAGGATGTAGCCCGCAATCACTAGCGTGATGAGCGGGTCAATCAGCCGCCAATCATTCAATATGATCACGGTGCCCGCTACTATGACCGCAATATACCCAAGCGCATCAGCGACGTTATGCAGGAACATGCGGGCCACAAACGGTCC
>CBDTVL010000456.1:0-2147 GCA_965363755.1 uncultured Sulfitobacter sp. | reverse complement strand
ACACGACCTGGTAAAAGCAGGTAAGGGATTTGAGGCCTATGAACTTTGGATAAGTGGCATGTTCGTGGCGAAAGATCCTATCGGTGACGAAAAGATGCAGCAGACGGCATGGCACCGGATCATCGAGGCTAATGAGAAGTACAACGAGCCAGGGCTCTTTACCGCGCTCATTGGCTTCGAGTGGACATCATCGCCTGGTGGCAACAACCTGCACCGCAACGTGATCTTTCGGGATAATAAGGATAAGACAGAGCAGATTATCCCGGTCTCGCTCTACGATTTCGAGGATCCTGAAAAGCTGTGGGAATGGATGGCCGAGTATGAGAAAAAGACCGGTGGGCAGGTGCTTGCCATTCCGCACAACGGAAACCTATCCAATGGGCTGATGTTCGATGATGTCACCCTGACGACCAAGGAGCCGATCGACCGCGACTATGCGGAACGCCGCATGCGTTGGGAACCGCTCTACGAAGTGACACAAATGAAGGGCGACGGTGAAGCGCATTCCCTTTTCTCACCCGATGACGAATTCGCTGATTTCGAGACCTGGGATCGCGGAAGTTTCGGGCCGGAGGCAAAGACGGATGAGATGCTACCGCGCGAATACGCCAGAGAGGCGTACAAGCGGGGGCTGGCCTACGAGTCGAAATTGGGGGTCAATCCGTTCAAATTCGGCATAGTCGGATCGAGCGATTCACACACCGCTCTTGCGGGTACGCGGGAAGACAATTTTTTCGGCAAAGTCGCGGAATTGGAGCCCGGTGCTGACCCCGTCCGGTTCGACGAAGTCCTCACTGGTCGAATGAACACCGACCCCGACCCCAAGAAAAAGTCCTTTGCCTTCCAGACATCGGCGTCAGGTCTGGCCGCTGTCTGGGCACGCGAAAACACCCGCGAAGCCCTCTGGGATGCGATGGCGCGCAAGGAGGTTTACTCCACAACCGGCACGCGCTTGCGAGTCCGCGTTTTTGGCGGATGGAACTTTGCAGAGTCCGATCTCCAGTTGTCTGACTTCGCCGAGAACGGTTATGCAAACGGGGTTCCCATGGGCGGCGACCTGAAAGCGGCACCAGAAGGCAAGGCGCCCAGGTTTCTAGTGCGGGCGCTGCGCGATGTCGACGGGGCCAACCTGGACCGTGTCCAGATTGTCAAAGGGTGGTTGGACAAGGACGGTGAGACCGTTGAAAAAGTCTATGACATTGCCGTTTCTGACGAACGCGAAGTTGGCGCTGACGGCCGCTGCAAGGATCCGGTGGGAAACACCGTCAACGTCAAGGAGGCGACTTACACCAACTCCATCGGAGCGGTCGGAATGCAGGCGCATTGGCAGGACCCGGACTTCGATCCAAAACAACGGGCGTTTTATTACGTGCGAGTCATCGAAATTCCAACCCCACGTTGGACCACCTACGATGCAAAGGTCTTCGGTGTGAAGCGCCCGGAAGATGTTCCGGCCGCTATACAGGATCGTGCCTACACCAGCCCGATCTGGTACACACCTTAATTGAAAGCAATGAAACCGATAGCCACACCCGCCCTTTGTGCGATGGCCGCAGCGCGTATCTAGGAGAAAATCGAAATGAACACGAAACGAAACATCACAACCGCCCTGTCCACCCTGGTGGCCATCAGTATGCTGACCTCAGCGTCGGCGCAGGTCAGCCAGGACGTCCTTGACTCGATCTCAACGCCTGACAAGGTCAAGACCTCCATCGGCACCCTCGAGTTCTTCGACGGGACGCCGTCGCCTGAAACTGCAGAGAAGGCCTTTGACTACCTCGACACCATGCGTGGCGTGGACAGCTTTCTGAAGGGCATGCCTCTCGCTTCGATGCATGCAATGCTCGGAGCCCAATACTCAATGGGCGCCACCGAGGTTCATCAGGTGCTCATTTTTGACAAGTTGATGGATTCCGCATCGCTATTTCTCACCGCGAACACCTCGACCCTCTACGCCTTCGTCGTCCTCGATCTGCTTCGCGACGGACCAACCGTGATCGTTGCGCCGCCCGGCATGCTTGGCGGGATCAATGACGCCGCCTTCAACTACCTCGGAGACATCGGCCCCGCCGGGCCCGACAAGGGCAAGGGTGGCAAATTCCTCGTCCTTCCGCCCGATTACGAAGGCGACGTTCCTGACGGGTATT
>CBDTVL010000455.1:0-2148 GCA_965363755.1 uncultured Sulfitobacter sp. | reverse complement strand
TGCTGGGCCGCGGACCGTTGTGGCGTGAGGCTGAGGCAGGAACGAGTGGTGATACCCGTGAGGTGGGCGCGGTTGTCATGCGGCGGGCCTCCACGCGGACGGTGGTGCTCTGGGCTGTTGTTGTGGTGCGAACGTCTCGACGATGATCAGTCGCCCGCCGCAGCATGGACAGGGGATTGCGAGTGCGCGGGGTTGGTCATTGGTGTTCCCGGCGAGGTCGTCAGTGCCTTGATCTGCACTTGGCGCTCTGACTCTGAGCAGTTTCCTGATCGCAGCGATATTGGCTGCACGGTTGCCATTGCCGAAGAAGCCGTAGTGGCGGATGCGGTGTTGCCCTCTTGGGAGCACGTGGATCAAGAACCGGCGGATGAACTCGGCTGTCGCTAACGTCATTGTGGTGTGTCGGCCAGACCCTTTGACGCGGTAATCCTTGACGCGGAAGGTAACGTGATCGGCATCGGCCCGGATTAAGCGGCTGTTGGAGATCGCGACACGGTGTGTGTATCGCGACAGATATGTCAGCACGGCCTTGGGCCCGGCGAAGGGTTCTTTGGCATAGACAACCCAGTCGATTTTGCGCAGTGGGGCGAGGAATGCCGCAAAATTGGTGGTGTCGGCAAGGCTCGCATGATCGCCGAAGAATTGCAGCTTTCCAGCTTTGTGCAGCTTGGTCAGCCCTTCCAAAATCAGACGGCGGTACAATCGGGACAGAACGCGGACAGACAGGAAGAAATTCTTGCGGCAGGCAATCCATTTGGCCCCATCTGCGGACAGGCCACCACCTGGAACGATCATGTGGACGTGTGGGTGGTGCGTCATCGCGGAGCCCCAAGTATGCAGCACTGAGGTTATGCCAACCCTGGCACCGAGATGCTTCGGGTCAGCGGCGATCTTGATCACCGTGTCCGCGCTCGCCCGCATCAACAGATTATAGACCTCCCGTTTGTTTTGATGCGCAATATCAGCGATTGGCTTTGGCAGGGTGAAGACGAGGTGGAAGTACCGCACCGGCAGCAGCTCTGCTTCCCGGGCGGCGAGCCAGGCTTTGGCAGCACCGGATTGGCATTTGGGACAATGCCGGTTGCGACACGAGTTGTAGGCGATGTGCTCGTGTTTACAGTCTTCGCACCGCGCCACATGACCGCCAAGCGCCGCGGTGCGACAACGCTCTATTGCGCTCATCACCTTCAACTGGTTCAGGCTGATGTGCCCCGCGTTCGCGCCACGCCAGGCAGCACCATGGTCACGGAAGATATCCGCAACCTCCAGTGATGGACCGGACATTGCGGCCTATGAAGACTCAGCCTTGCCCTTCTTGCGCTTGGCCCGGTTCAGGTCATCTAGCGGACTGTCCACCGCCGCGATCATACCCGTGGCAACCCGGGCATATCGCGCCGTTGTCGTGAGTTTGGAATGCCCCAGCAGGGCTTGGATCACCCGGATGTCCACGCCGCGCTCCAGCAGATGGGTCGCAAAGGAATGGCGCAAGGTATGCAGCGTCACGCGTTTGGTGATCCCGGCTTCTCTGGCAGTCTCAAGAAACAACCGCGACAGCTGGCGAGCCGAGAGATGTTTGCCGCTATATCCTGGAAAGAGAACCCGCTCGGGCGCGGGCACATCCTTGTCCTGACCCGTTGGGCGCTCTTTCCACCACTCCCGCAGTAAGCTCAGAATGTCCGCAGACAACATAACGTTGCGGTCTTTGCGCCCCTTCGATTGCACAATACGAATGATCTCCTGGGCACTGTCGATGTCGCCAACCTTGAGCCGAACAACCTCGCCTGCGCGCAGCCCACAGCCATAGGCGAGGGAGAGCATCACGCGCACTTTTAGGCTGGGTGCCATGGCGAGGATGCGCTTGACCTCCTTTTGGCTCAGCACCAGCGGCACCCGGTCCGGCTCTCTAAGGTGAAATATCTCTGCGACCAGATCGTGCCGCCGCAGGGTCACGCGGAACAGGAACTTCACCCCGGTCATCGTCTGGTTCCGCGTGCAGATGCTCACACCACTCTCGATCAGATACTGTTGGAAATCCTTCACATCGTCCGGGGTCGCAGTCTCTGGGGATCGCCTCAGCCAAGCCGCGAAACGCTTACAGGCGCGCAAATGGCTGGATTGGGACGCCGGTCCAAGATTGCGCGCACTCAT
>CBDTVL010000454.1:0-2157 GCA_965363755.1 uncultured Sulfitobacter sp. | reverse complement strand
CACTGTTTTTACAGTACTCATCGTCCGGCTTCTTTCTGCAATTCGGATTGAGCTGTCGAATGATGTGCGCGCAGAGATCAAAGGGACGGTCTCAACCCTTGTCGTCGCCCTCGCGGTTTTGGTCGCTCTGCATGTTCTCTCGCCGCCGGCCATGGCAGATGGCGTGTTTCAGCGCATCCTGTATTCGTTCATCTTGATCGCTCTCTATGGAGTTCTCTATCGTCGCGCCGACCTGATCATTGCCACATTGAGTCCCAACGGAGGCACCAAGGCAGGGACCGACACCAACTGGATGGTGCGGCTTTTTCGTTTGGCGGTCGCTGTCGTGGCCTTTGCAACGGTTACTGATGTCTGGGGCTTGAGTATTTCGGGCGCTCTGACTGGAGTGGGTGTGTTGGGTGCAGGGCTGGCCATCGCGGCTCAGGACTTTGTCGGAAACTTCGTGGCCGGTCTGAACAACATCAGCGAACGGCGTTTTCGTCCCGGAGATTGGATCAAGGTTGAGAACGGTGTCGAAGGAACCGTCGTAAGTATGGATTTGCGCTCAACTACGATCATGGGGTTTGACCGAGTGCCCCGCTACGTTCCCAACAGCATTCTCGCCAACGCAGTTCTTCTGAACTACAACCGCATGGATCATCGCCAGATCAACTGGACTTTTGGTATCGTTCGCGATGCGACGGACGAACAAGTTGAAGCTCTCTGCACGGATCTACGCCAGTATGTCGAAGAAAGTGGTGATTACGTCACCGATGGAAAACTGCTTTGCTTCGTAGTGCCCGTTGGGCTTTCGGAAAGTGCTATCGACATCACGATCTATCTCTTTACGAAAACCGCCTCCTATCAAAGTTATCTTGAAGTCTGTGGGCGGTTAACCCTTGCCTTGCGCGCTGCTGTGGCGCGCGCTGGAACAAACCTCGCATATCCGACGCGTACCGTCATTCTTGAAAACGCTGAGGCAAAGAACGTACATATTTCCGGGCCTACAGCCGGTGGAGGCTCTTCACTTTCGCAACAAGATGACGAGGCGATAGATCAAGGATAACTGCTGAACCTCATGTCGCCGGCACCGCAGCAATGAGCCAGAAACACAAGCTGCCCGTTGCAACGCCGACGGCAGCATCGTCCTGCACAGCAGACCTTGGTGCAGATTGCAGCGAATGTCGGCTCCCGCCCTTAGCGTCAAAATGTGCCTGTTACAGCTTCGGTCACAAACGGCCCAGAGCCGCCGTCCGGCTAGATACCCATCGCCGCAGTGCGGCTTCGCCAGAGCAGCCATTCGTGCATCGTGCAGCATTTTCACTACTTGAGTGACGGCTGTGCGGACAAACTAGCCACCAACTATAAATTGGATATCCATCCTGCGACACGATTGGCAAGTCTGCATTTGTGCCAAAGGCTGTCATTCATCGCTTTCGAATTTCGGTTTTTTCACCGTCGGTTTTGTTCAGTTATATTGAAAAACCATGCTGGTTGTAAATCAGCATGGCATTTTTGCGATGAACCCTAACCGGCTGGTGTGTACCAGATAGGAGTTGTATAGGCTCTTTCCTGCTGGCTGGTTGGTGCATCCTTCGGAATTTCTGCTCCCAACCGGAACGCGTCATAAACATTCCAGGGCGGTGTTGGAATTTCCAGAACACGCACATAGTAGAAAGCTTTTTGGGCGGGATCAAAATCCGGGTCGGTCCACACCGTTGCCAATTCAGCTTCGCCAATCGTGTTGGTCCAGTTGGCATTCGCCACATCAACTGTACTGCCAACCGCCGGCACTTTGCCATCGGCACCAACCTTGCGGTCATCAGACCATGCCACATCATAGACTTTCTCATGGATCTTGCCGTCTTTGTCGAGCCAGCCCTTGATGATCTGGACACGGTCAAGATTGGCACCGAACGTATCGCGAACTGCATAAGCCATAAAGGTGCTGTCAGACAAATGCGAACCAGTCTCTGTTTGCCGCTAGATGCCAGAACCTATGCCGAACAAAGCTGGCGCCACTCGGAGAGGGTAGCGCTTCGGTTGATCTTCGAATTGGCGCGTGAGTAAAGGGGGCGCTCCAGGTTGAAATGGTTATGGACAGAGGCGTGAACGGCGACGAATTTCTGCAAACTTCCCATATTACGAAAGCCCGGCATCGCCCGTTCTCGTCGCCGT
>CBDTVL010000453.1:0-2173 GCA_965363755.1 uncultured Sulfitobacter sp. | reverse complement strand
CAAATTGCGTGCCCGTGTAAAGAATAACTGCCACGATAAAAAGTATCGAAGTGCCAAGCCTGCCAACTTCACCACGACTCATATTCGCTGCATGTTCGACCTTGTTGTAGTCTTTCAGTTGCATAGCATCACTCCCTCACAAAATGGGCGCGATCCCGGATCGCGCCTACAGAAACTCGAATTCTAACTGAAGTTAAGTGCGCCCACTTTGACGAGTGTCATTGAACCGCAAATTTGATTGCACAGATTGCGCAACTCGATTGGTTGCTGGCAAACTCAGTCCAAGGCTCGATCCATGCAACAAACGCCCGTTGTATCCTTTGTATACCCGGTCACACCGACCAGTCGCCAGACTGAAACCGCTTGCTCGCGCCCCTTTACGTATTGATCGCCGATCGGCTCGAACACGAAGGCCTTGCCGACAGCTTCGACCACCTCACCGCTGACGAGGACGGTGGCAGGTCGATCTTCAGTATGAGCCCCGGCGAGTGCCTCGATCCGGGCGCAAACATTCACCGTGTCGCCAATCACCGTATAGTTCATCCGGGTGCGAGCGCCGATATTACCCACAATCAATGGGCCGGAATGTAGCCCGATCTTGATGCGCAACGACGGCCCAACGGACCGCTCATTGAGTGCCGTTACAGCATCAGCAATGGCCAGCGCCGCGCGGCAGGCGCGGGCGGCATGATCCGGCAAGGGGTCTGGCGCGCCCCAGAAGGCCATCGCTGCATCCCCAATGAATTTGTCCAACGTCCCCTCTTCGGCCTCGACGATCCCGTTGATGGTCTCGAAATGAGCATTCAGCAGAGCCACGATTTCCGCTGGCGGCAGCGCTTCGGACAGCGACGTAAACCCGACGACATCAGTGAACATTACAGTCAAGTGCGCCTCGTGAACATCACGAGCCGGGCCCCCGGTCTCGTCCATCAACCTTCGTACCAGCCGGCGCGGGACATAGGCCTGAAACCAGCGCAAGCCTTGCACCATGCGGTTGAACGAACGCGCCTGTTCGTCCAGCTCTCGGATAATGGATCCGCGCAGGGGCGCGATCGTGTCCAGCTCCAGCCGTTCGATCTTTTCCGTAGCGGCCGAAAGGGCAGAGATCGGGCTAGCTATCCGGCGAGCCAAAATTAGCGAAGCCGCAACAGAGACAACGAGCATGCCAAGACCCACGGCAATCGATCCCATCAGGCGCTTGAATTGACGGTTGACCGACTCGATGGGCACATAAGCGCCGATCCGCCAAGGCACCGGGCCAAAGGCCATACTGATGCGAGAGAGGATGACACTCGCGCCGCTGTCTTCATCAGTTTCCCGTACATCCAGTCCGATATTCCCCGGCGCTCTCAACATCTCCAAGCCCGGAAACGCGACAAGCACCTGATCGTCAATCTCCGAAATCGAGAGCAGAGGCTTGCTCGGTGCCAACTGACCAACATAGTGCGGGTCAAGCAAGGCTGGATGCGCCAGCACCTTGTCGTTTCCAAACAGTATGAAGGGCGTCAGATCGTCGATAGCCAGATCGCCAACTAAACTCGACAAGGACGACAGCGATATTCCGGTGGCCAGCACCCCAACGGTGACTCCATCCCGAACCAGAGGTGTGCGCAAATTGAGAAAGGTTTGTCGGTCGAAAAAGGTGGGCCGCCCCCAACTTATGTCTTCGTTGCGTTCAAACTTCTTGGCGATGGCCTCGAACGCTTCGCGCGTAAGACCAGGGACATTGCGCTCTATGATGTCGCCCGCTGCGTTACGCCGAACCCACAGCTCGTCAACCTCCGGCTGCCAGATGGCCACGCCACCCATTTGCGGTGCAGAGGCCAGCGCTCCGCTCAATGTTGCCGCCAGACGGTTCCTGTCCGCAAGGTCGAGTGAGCCGTCGGCGACTCGGCGGGCGATTTCGCGGATCATATTCTGGGCCGGTGCCAGATTGTCTGTGACCCCGCGTTCGATGGAGGTAACAGTCAGCTCTGCGCGTTTCTCCGTTAATTCCAGTGTATTTTTGAGACTCGCAGAGGCCGAGACCAGTAACACCGAACCGACGGCTACGCCGGTCAGCCCACCAAGGGCCAGCATCAGAACGATCGTAATTCGGAACCGCACGACGGGCCTCGCATAATCTTCCGGCCGGGGCAGCACGACAGGATTGGCTTCGCAAGGACCTTAGAGG
>CBDTVL010000452.1:0-2209 GCA_965363755.1 uncultured Sulfitobacter sp. | reverse complement strand
AAGAACCTGTGTTTCGAGTTTGACGCTTTCAGATCCTTTCTCGGCCATCAGGCTTTCGACACAGATCACCATGCCAGGCTCGATCTCGCCGGACATTGCGGTTTCATCAAAATCGACGTTTAGCGGGATCACTGGCCATTCATCGGCCATACCCACGCCATGCGCCGCCAGTGAATATCGATAATCGACGTGCTGATCGGGTATGCGCCAGCTTTGTTCGTTGTATTCGGCAAAGCTCATCCCCGGCTTCAGAATATCGAGGTTGTGGTTGATCTGCTCAAGTGCAGTTCCGTAAATTCGTCTTTGCGTATTGGTCACCGGCGTAAAGCCACAAGTCCAACTGCGCAACAGGTCGGCGCAATATCCATAAGGTCCGATCATATCAGTGTCGAACGCGATCATTTCTCCGGCCTGACATTCCCGATCAGAACATTCCTTATACCAGGGATTGGTGTTCGGCCCGCAGGTCAGTAATTTTGTTTCCAGCCAATCACCACCGGATCGCGCGTTTTCGAAATGCAAATGCCCCCAAAGCTCGCGTTCGGTTGCGCCGGGAACAGAGTGTTGGTAGATTCGCGCTATTCCAGCTTCGCAAACCCGGATAGTCCAACGCATCAGCTCGATTTCTTCGGCCGATTTGATGGACCGAGCGCGTTCGGTTAATTGGGCGCCCTCTACATAGGTGAAACCTCGGGCTTCCAAGGCGTGCAGACCCGGGCCGTCCAGTCTGTCGACCGCAACGCGGGTGTTGCCGCCGCCATGCTGGCGCAAAAGGTCAGCGATTTCGTCTGCCCAAACATTCACGCTTGTGGCGGCCTTGTCGCCTTTGGTCATGAACATCCAGGATACAGCAGTGCGGATCTCATCGATGCCGACCAGGCCGTCATTCAGATGTTCGCAACCCTTGAATTCCCAAAGGACCGCGGGTCCGCCGGCCAAGATCATCGCGTATCGAACCGGATTGTGGTTGGTCCAGACCTGCATGTTCGAGCTGTCGAACGCATAGCGGATGTTGGTCGGATCATAGAGAAGTAACCCGGCCACATCATGCGCCGCCATTTGCTCGCGAAGACGCCCTAGAGGGTACGCGCGTGCTTTGTCCAATGTCACTTTGGAAACCGGGCTGATCAACGGCTTATCAGCGCCCTGACTGTTGAGATAGGTCAGTTTTTGATCATCTTTAAATGCGTTCTGGGTCTGGGTCATTTTTGATGTCCGTTACTGAAATGCAGGTCGCAACACTAAGGTTGCGGTCACATCACAGGTATGATCAACATCGGCGCCCGAAAATCCCGGCAAACATAAGGCTGCATCAAGTGGCAGTGCGCCCGAAGAAACCGAGTTGCTCCTCGGCGGAAAAGATTACACCAGGTTTTTCGTAGTAGGAGAATATCGCAATCACGCGATCTTTTGAGCCTTGAACCGGGACAACCCGATGTGGGGTGTTGACGCCTCGAAAGACGTTCAACGCGCCGGGCTCTGGCATGATCCTTGTGGTTTCCGGATCTTCCCCAGCCAGCACGGCGACGACGCCTTCATAGTTCTGGTTTTCCGGCGTGCGCAGGTCTTTGCGGTACTCAAGTTGGCCGCCCACGTCCGGGGCTTGAAGCAGTATTGTTGTGGTAAATTCAGACCGGTCGAAATGCCAGTTCAACCCTTCACCATCGCGTGTCGCCTGAACGTTCACGCGCGCCATCTTGTCGTCCATTTGATGCAACTGGTCTTTGCCCATCGTCGCGGCCAGGAATGCGGCGAATGGCGGCCACTCGTAGACATCGATCACTGGGTTTCCATCCAACTGGTCTGCGCAAAGCGTATGGTTCACGGTTTCGAGCTTGCTCATCGCAGGATGGTTGTCGTCAATCCCGGGCATTGAATCTTTGAAATAGACGTTGTGACGCCGTGCATGTTTGAACGAAACGGTGTCCATCGCTGGCTTCGCCGCATCCGCTGCTGCCTGGGCGACACCCGGTTTGAAAAAGCCCGGCAGGTTGAACATGCCTTCAGCAGCAAGGGCGACACAGCATTGTTCAACCAAAGCCGCGTATTCGGGGCTGCTGGGAAGGTCCAGCGGGTATTTCTCTAGATCGAGCAGGTGATTCATCATGGGTCCTCCTTTGCCTCTATTGACCTCAGGTGCTGGACGATCGCAACTAGTTCAATTATTGGGTATCATAAGAAAAACTATGGTCACATGCATAACCTACCA
>CBDTVL010000451.1:0-2210 GCA_965363755.1 uncultured Sulfitobacter sp. | reverse complement strand
GTATCACCACTCGTTCCTGCCTCAGCCTCACGCCACAACGGTCCGCGGCCCAGCAGACTTGTGCAAATCTATGGCACAGTGGCGCAAAGGTTGCCGGAACCTGTGGGAAGCAACGCATGGTGTCGGCAAAACTGCAAAATCCGTGCTGAATTTGAGTACAAGAGCCCCGCGATCGCACCCGGCCCAGTCAAATCCAAAGCAGACGCATCCCTCAAATCCCCATAGACGCAGTTGATCCGCCCAGACCCAACCCCACGATTTCCCGCTTGAGCGCTTCTCCGACGCCAGGCAACGTTCCGCACCACACTACCGTCTCGCGTGGCGTCCGAGAAACCTGCACCAAAGCCGCCGTTCGACCGCTGCTAGGCTCGGGCAAAAGTTGAAGCTGCGGCAACCCCAAACAACCAACCACCAAGGTGTGCTTCCCATGCCAATCCACCGCCCATAACAACAGCAAGGAGAACGTTCGCGACAACTAAGGCCAGCACCGAACTCAAGACGGGGGTCACTGAGAGATTCGACTCTTGTCGCATGTGATAGTCCCAAGCTTGCCAAACACCGATTAACCCGAAGACTGCTCCAGATGCACCCATCATGGGAACACTGCTCGTTGAGATTATCCCAAAGGCCACAGCACCTCCGATCGCTGAAAGGAAAAGGATCAAAATGGTATTTCCTGCACCTACACGGCCAGCAACAGCCTTACCAAGCGCGAGCAAGACGACACTATTCATTAGGAGGTGTACAATACCGCCATGCAAGAATGCGTATGTAATGAACATCGTGACGATTTGGCCTGAAAACATTGGCACTATGTCATTAGAAAACAGCGGTTGCCAAAAGGCACCATATGCGAACGCAACCCAACGCCACTCAGGTGTTCCAATCAAACCGGCCTCTGCGGCGCTGAGCGTGAATTCAATCAAGGCAATCACCCCGACGATCCACCAAAGAAAAGCTGGGGCACCGACCTGCTGGTAATGGTTATGATTGGATGATCTTAGAGTGGTTCTGGAACGCATACTTACCCCCCAACGACGCCAGACACATTCACATAGAGCGCGTAGATTGACGTGCTCGATGCCATAAAGATACGGCTGTTCGCGCGCCCCCCGAAGCACAAATTAGCGCACCGTTCCGGCAGGGCGATCCGGCCGATTGGAGTTCCATCAGGCGCAAAGATCATAACCCCGTCCAAATCATCTGATCCCATACCCCATCCGCACCAAAGATTACCATCTACGTCCACTCGAAACCCATCGGGCGTGCCGCGCCCGGCGTCGATGAGAACCCGTTTTTTCTCGATCGCCCGCCCATCAGAGGCTACATTGTATTCTAGGATATTCCGATTTGGCTCGCCTCGGGACTCGACGATATAGAGCTTTTGCTCATCCGGTGAAAAAGCCAACCCGTTCGGTCCCAAAATATCATCCGCGACAATCGTGGCAGTTGCGGTTTTAGGATCAAACCTATAGACGTTTTGCCCCAGTTGAGGCTCCGCTCTGTGGCCTTCGTAATTGCCAAGAATGCCAAACGGCGGGTCAGTAAACCAAATCGATCCGTCTGATTTTACAATGACGTCATTGGGCGATGACAGAAGTTTGCCCTCATAACTGTCGATTAAAACAGTGATCGACCCGTTGTATTCCGTACGTGTTACCCGACGATCGCCGTGTTCACAGGTGATCAGGCGACCCTCCCTGTCGCGTGTCTGCCCGTTCGCAAAATTCGACGGCTCGCGATATGCTGAAACCGCTCCAGTGCCCTCATCCCAACGCATAATCCGATTGTTAGGGATATCGCTCCATAACAGACAGCGCGCATCACCGAACCACACAGGACCTTCGTTCCACCGACAGCCAGTGGCCAGTCTTTCCACAGCAGCCAGAGGGAGCTTGTACTTATCAAATTTGGGATCCAGAGTGATCACGGTAGGATCGGGATAACGAGACGCCGGTCGCCATGCACCTTGGTCTGTGTCGTCGCAATGCATGGCAAGCTCCCTATTCTCAAACGATTATGCGATTAAAGCCATTCTAAGTGATCTGATCGAAGTTGAACAAGGCCGCACCAGTTCCAGCGTTTTCGGTCAGCGAATGGCAGTACTGGGACAAGCTGGGTTTCTTTTTAGGCACAATACTCCTGATGTTGGGACAAAAAGCGCCTTTCAAGCCACCGCGAACAGCGCGCGCTTATCTATTGCTACGAAT
>CBDTVL010000450.1:0-2231 GCA_965363755.1 uncultured Sulfitobacter sp. | reverse complement strand
AGCAACACAACAGGAGCCAACATGACAAAACGACCTCCAAGATTAATGACGAAGCAACTGATGGTCAGCGCGCTCGCATTGAGCTGCGCGACTGCCCAGCAGGCAACTGCACAGAGTACCGACATCGTCCATGGCGCCGAACACTATGTGCTTGCAGCACAGCATGGTGAGAAATGGTCGATGGAAGATGCCGAAATTCAGGAAAAGCTTGCAGCATTGCGCGAAAAGTTTGGCGCGCCGCCCAATATCGTCCACATCATGATGGATGATCTGGCCGTTGGCGAGGTTGGTATCCCCGCGCTTCAGGTGGTACGTGGGTTTTCAACCCCCAATATCAATCAGCTAGCCGCCGAAGGAATCAACTTCATGCGGATGTACACCGAGATTGCGTGTACCCAAAGCCGGTCTGCCGCCATGACGGGGCGCATGCCAACCAGGAACGGCATGTTCAACGTTGGTTTCCCATATGAATATGGCGGGCTTGCAGCAGATGAAGTTACGATGGGCGAAGTGCTGGGCGAGGTCGGTTATGCTACCGCATTCTTTGGCAAGTGGCATCTGGGTGATGTCGAAGAAAGCTACGCCACCAATCAGGGCTTCGACGAAGCTTTGTGGACGCCGTATAATCAGGTGCCGAGCATGTACCTTCCCGGGCCAGAAATTGCCGGAGCAATCGCGCCAACGGCCTTTAGCCCCGAGCTTTTCCCGGACGATCCTTACGACATGGATAAAGGATGGCGCCCCAAGGGAACCGTATGGCACCTTGAGGGGACAAAAGGCGGAGAAGTCAGAGAGTTTCTTCCCCCGACGGACGTCGCAAACTGGTACGAAGCGATTAATCAAGAAGAAGCGCGCACCATGGCGTTTATCGAGAAAAACGCCGCCGCGAAGAAACCATTCTATGTTTCCTTCTGGCCAAGCATAACCGCCTTTACTCCCTTCCCGGAAAAGAAAACTGTGTCGGGCGGTCTCATCCAAGAGGGGTTGGCGCGTCTGGACCCGTGGGTCGGCAATCTGATGGATCGTCTCGAAGAACTGGGCATTGCCGAAAATACTCTCGTGATTTTCATGGGAGACAATGGTCCGATGACCCACAACGGCCCTCCCGGCATGGTTGAAGTGCTGTATCGTGGCGGAAAAGGCGATTACCTCGAAGGCGGTGTCCGAGTTTCCACTATGGCATGGTGGCCTGGAATGATCGAACCTGGTCAGACCATTGGGGATATCCTTCACATCACCGACCTGTTCACCACATTTGCTCGTCTTGGCGGTGCGATGGATAGCATTCCGACCGACCGCATCATCGACGGGGTCGATCAGACCTCGCTGTTTCTGAACGGAGACTCCCACAGTCGGCGTGATTATGTGCACATCTACACTGGGGAAATCTACGCGGCGGCAGTCAAAGGCCGGTTCAAACGTCATTGGGTGGATGAAAAGCCGGGACTTAGCGGCCCATCTTTCTACGACCTTTACAACGACACGCGCGAAATACAGGGCAAGATGCTCCCTATGTTCCCAACCAAGGGAATGTTCAACACTATGAGAGCGCGTCACGAGATCTGGACGGAAAAATACCCCAACGTTGACGAAGCATCAGGCCTGCCCTTGACCGGAATTGCGAATGCACGCCCGGAAACAATTGCAGCGTCCAAGCATCGCTTCACCAACGAACAGGTTCCTTTTGATGTCGAAGCAGCGATGAAACGTTCCACAAAATTCCATGAATTTGAGACCGATTGGGGCGTCGAGTAAAAAACTGGTGGTGCGCCGGGTTGGCTATGCCTTCACCCGGCGCACCATCGCCTGATACAGCTTTGTCAGGCCAAACCAGCTTGAGGTGTGCAAATTTCATGCTCCATCGGGCAACTCTCAGATACACGGAGAACCCAGGTGTTTCGTAATTCAAAATTGTCTCTGTCGGTGGCACTCTTGGTAGTCTTTGCGCCAGTGGCATTCGCGGAAACCGACGAAGAATTGGCCAAGGAACTGTCGAACCCGGTTGCTGCGCTTATTTCAGTCCCATTCGAATACAAATATGATCAGGATGTGGGGCCAAATAGCTCAGGCACGCAAAGAGCTCTGGTCGTCAAACCGGTTATCCCCTTCAGTATCAATGATAACTGGAATCTGATCTCCCGCACGATCATTCCCTACATAAGTCTGGACGACGTGACACCCGGTAGCTCTGACAGCGGGTTAGGCGATATCCAGCAAAGCTTCTTTTTCTC
>CBDTVL010000449.1:0-2235 GCA_965363755.1 uncultured Sulfitobacter sp. | reverse complement strand
TGGCGTTTGCGAGGCAAGTTGGTGCGACAACTAAGTGTGGGTTTTGTCATTCGATCAACGAAGACGATACGCAGAAGTTGAATGGTCCGCCTCTTCATGGAATCGTTGGTCGACCTAAGGCCAGCATAGACGGTTTTGAGTATTCCGATGTACTGAAGCGGCTGGGTGGTGTTTGGACCGCAACCGAGCTCAACGCATTCCTCGCCGGAGCTCTAGATTATGCGCCCGGCACGCAAATGGAGGCCCGTGGCGTTGCTGATCCGGTAGAAAGAGCGAATATCATCGCGTATCTTCAATCACTCTCTGAATAAAATACCGCGTCCGCATGGTCCGGAGTTAGCATTCTAGAAATGTCTGGATTGTCCGGAGGGTGTGTGGAAACTCAGCTGATCGTGTTGTCAGGGTGAGTTTGTGGCGTTCTTTATCCGTTTTGGCGCGAGGTCGTTTTTCGGCGAACAGTATGGATTGTAAGGCCAGCGGTGGCCGCCTGAGACAGATCTGAGGTATTGGGCGCAAATTGTAGGGCAAACGAGGCCGATTACGCCTTCATCGCTGCGATCATCGCCGGGATGCCCATCAGGTTCATGACGCGGGTCATGTTGTAGGCCAGCACATGCAACGCCATCTCGGCGGCGACGTTTTTCAGCCGTCTCATCTTGAAGTGAGTGGCCCCCATCCATGATTTGATCGTGCCATAGGGGTGCTCGACGGTCATGCTGCGGACGGCCAGTTGCGCTGGGTCTGCGTCCAACCTTTCCTGCACCCGTTCCAGCACATCTTCATGTTCCCACCTACGTACTCGGCGATGTTTGCTACTGGTGCATTTGTCTTTGATGATACAGTTCGTACAGTTGCTCGACCAATAAACCCTGATGGCTTTGCCATCCTGCGGACCCGTGAACCGGTAGACCAGTTGCTCGCCAGCGGGGCAGACATATACATCCTCTACGCGGTCATATGCAAAGTCGGATTTGTCAAATTGACCGCGTGCAGCGGCGTTTGATGTCATAGGTTTGGGGACAACAACCGAGGTTCCAGCTTCTTCGCTGGCAACAATCTCCTCGCCTTTGTAGTAACCTTTATCCGCAATTGCTGTGAGCTGATCTGTCGTCATTTCACCGTTCGCTGCTGCGGTCATCATCGACAGCGCATCTCGGTCAAACCCAAGCATGGTGACTTCATGCGCAACGATCAGGTGGTGGTCCGCTTCAACAGCGGTTTGAACGTTGTAGCCAACAATGCGGGGCATCCGGGCTGTTGTTGCCATTGATCTGGCATCAGGATCGCTCAACGAGACTTGGGTTTCCCCGGTTTCATCCATGCGTTGCTCGATTGATCTGTAGCGCGTGGCTTCCTTTTGCAGATGTTCCAGCTTTCTCAAGGTGCGTTCCATGCGGGCCTCTGGCAGCACCGTGCCGGTCTGCTCAAACACTTCATCAGCACGATCCAACTCACCCAAATAGCGCTCAATGGCCGTGTCGATCTCTCCCAACTTCTGACGCAGCTTACCGCGCGTGTAATTCTTGGCCTTGGAGTTCAGCGCCTTAAACCGGCTGCCGTCAATCGCGACCACGTCCCCATCCAGCAGGCCCATGTTGCGGCATAGCGCCACGAACTGCTGACATACTTTGCGGATCGCTGGACCGTTGTCTTTACGGAAATCCGCAATCGTCTTGAAGTCAGGCTTCAATCGACCTGTCAGCCAAATGAGCTCCAGATTACGTCCGCATTCACGCTCAAGTCGCCGCGATGACTGGATCTGGTTCAAATATCCGTACAGATAAATCCGCAGCATCAGTCCAGGGTGATACCCGGGCCGACCCGTAGACGCAGGTTGCACGTTGAAGCCAAGTGCTGCGAGATCAAGCATGTCGCCAAAGGCATCGATGGCACGAACCGGGTTGTTCTCGTCAACGTAATCATCAAGATATTCCGGCAGCAACATCGTTTGCTGACGATCCAAACCTTCAATAAATTGCGCCATGAACAACCTCCGCATCGAATACAGAAATTATACCAGCAATTGGGAAAAACTGCTGGAGTTTTCACACACCCTCTCCGCACAGCCGCCATTGGCAGTGGTTCATAATTTATGGTTTGGGCACCGCCAATCTAGCATCATAGAAAAACGCATTCACTAGTCGGGCGTCTGACGCGATATCGGAAGCCAAATACTTGTGACAGATGTCCACTCTGAGCCCAAACGGACTCCCACGTTTTGACACGCTCTAGATG
>CBDTVL010000448.1:0-2247 GCA_965363755.1 uncultured Sulfitobacter sp. | reverse complement strand
CGCAGAAGAAACACCTGCCGCAAGCTAAGCGCGCGCATCTGTTACCGAACACAGATATGTGGGGCAGGGGAAACCTGCCCCCAACCCCAATTTGATTTTGAGGAGAGCCAAGATGGCAATCACAGCAAGCATGGTCAAGGCACTGCGCGACAGCACCGGCGCGGGCATGATGGACGCTAAAAAAGCACTGACCGAAAACGATGGTGACATGGAAGCGGCTGTAGACTGGCTGCGCACCAAAGGTCTGGCTAAAGCGGCCAAGAAATCTGGCCGCACCGCCGCTGAAGGCTTGGTTGCGGTCAAAGTAGCCGGTGGCCGTGGCGTTGCGGTTGAGGTCAACTCGGAAACCGACTTTGTTGGCAAGAATGCCGAATTTCAGGGCATGGTTGCCGCGATTGCTGAGGCCGCTGTTGGCGTCGCTGATCTGGACGCGCTTAAGGTGGCTGATCTGGGTGGCAAATCTGTGGAAGACACAGTCACAGCCAAAATCGCAACCATTGGCGAAAACATGTCAGTGCGCAGGATGGCGGCAGTCGAGGGTGACACAGTTGTATCTTACGTTCACAATGCGGCAACAACCGGCATGGGAAAAATCGGCGTTCTGGTCGCGATGACCGGCGGCGACGAGGCATTTGGCAAGCAGGTTGCGATGCACATCGCAGCGGCAAACCCTGCGTCTTTGTCTGAGGATGATCTGGACTCGGCAGTGGTTGAAAAAGAAAAAACCCTGCAGATGGATATTGCGCGTGAAAGCGGCAAACCTGAAGCAGTTATCGAAAAGATGATTATCGGTCGGATGAAGAAATACATGGCGGAAGTGACATTGCTTGGTCAGTCTTTTGTGGTGAACCCTGATCTGACAGTTGCTGCCGCTGCCGAAGAGGCCGGAGCCAGCATTACCGGTTTTGTCCGTTTGGAAGTAGGCGAAGGTATCTTAGTCGAAAAAGAAGACTTTGCTGCTGAAGTCGCCAAAGTTGCGCAAGCCTGATTCCAATGTAAGTTCGACCTTTTACTCATTGAAAAACAAAGAAACGGAGCCATCGGGAAATGGCTCCGTTTCGATTTTTTGATCGCCCGTCTGATTGGGGATGAGACATAAAAGGCGTATCAAAGTCCGACCTGAGAGTGGAAAAATACACACCCAGGTCGGGTTTCCGGTAAACCGGCCGGTCAAGAGAGCCTCGAAATTACCAGGGTCCTGGCCGATGTCCCAGAGGCATAAAAAGCCACCACTCACGGAACATGCTCAGTTTGCATGTTTACGTTGCGTTAAGCAAGTAAGGGTTTCCATACCTCTTTTGCAAAAGTTTTATGAATCAAGCCTCTAGCACAAACATTTGGTTGTGAAAGGCGGCTTTCAAGACGGCCTGAGCGGTTGTTTCCACCGAAAGCGACTCGCGTGCAAGCCGCAAATGTTTTTCCACGGTTGCGGACGTCAGCCCCATCAACATGGCAATGTCCTGCGTGGTTTTACCGTCGCCAACCCATTCAAGGGCTTCGCGTTGGCGATTGGTGAGGGATCTGTTGGGGGGCGTATAGGGCAAAGTGAGGATCTTGAGGTGGGCAATATTGTTCATCAGATGAATATCACGCCCATGTTCAGCCCAGATTTCATCTACATCGGCCTGGCTCATGCCCGCTTGGGCTGTCAGGGCAATTGCGCCTTTTGAGCGGGCTGATACTGCTTTGAAGCTAACGGTATACCCGGCGGTCACACCCATCGTCAGGTTGAAATCAAAGACTTTTTTCTCAGCGGCAGACATTGTCTGGGTGTCAATCATATCAGCCAGCATTTTCCAGCTGCCAACACCTTCATGGTCCAGCGCCCAACGGACCATGGGCGCATGAAAATATAGACCTTCGCCCAAAAAAACATCCGTATAAGCAAGTGAATGATTGGTCAGAATGACAAAGTCTTCCGGATCGCCAAGCGATGTGTTTGTACGATACCGCGTAAAGCCGTAAATCAGCCGGTCAAAACCGTACTCTGCCATTTTGGCCGTGTGCGCGGACCAAAGCTCTTCCAGGCTTTTGGTGTTGCTGATGTAGTATAAATACGAACGCAGCATTACGCGGATGCCTTCAGATGATTCAGCATAGCGTCGATTGCAAGAACGTAGCCGTGCGCGCCGAACCCGCAGATCAGTCCCAATGCAACTGGCGCGAGATAAGATTTGTGCCGAAATGGCTCGCGCGCGTGGACGTTGGACAAATGAAGCTCAATCATGGGCAGGGCCACGGACTTGA
>CBDTVL010000447.1:0-2253 GCA_965363755.1 uncultured Sulfitobacter sp. | reverse complement strand
AAGTGGGCGACAGGATGTGGATCACGCGATCGGCCAGCATGTCTTTGGTGTTGGCACCGTAAGCCTTCATATGCTCGGCGTTGTTGCATGGATCATCTGTTGCGTTGAGCGTGCCCTCACCCATACTACAGGTCAAGCGACCAGCTCGAACTCAGGACGCCCGAGTTTGGTCATTTTGTTGAGAATGTGGGCGCCGATTTTGCCCTCTGTTTTCTGGTTGTGGAAGCTACGAGCTATCAGTTTGGGGCCGATGACCATCTTCCAGCGGCCCATTTGAGTTTCTCCGCGGCTGCGCTGATTGCAGTCGCTGCTCACTTGCCAGGCCATTCGACCACCGTTGCGGATCGCAGTGATGTGCTGGTCGCGAAGCGTTGGGTTGTCAGCGGCGTCAGGGCTAGAAACCGCATTCTTCGGGGGAGGAATGATGATCTCGACGCCGACGCCAAAACGCTCGAGGAGCAGGTCGCTGGTGGGCTCTCCGTCATATCCGCCATCAGCAATAAATTGGCTCACGTCCGTGTCGATCTGGTCAAGAAGATCTGGCAAAGCTGTCGTGTCACCCACGCCGTCTGTGGTCAGATCAGAACAAACGATATCGCCGCTTACAAGGTCCAACCCGAGGTGGAGCTTGCGCCATGACTTACGCTTGGCGTTTGTTTTATGCTTGTTCTGCAGCCATTCGCCTTCGCCAAAGATCTTCAGGCCGGTGCTGTCAACTACGAGATGGATCGAGCCAACCTTCTGATCCCGCGATTTCATCGGCAAGGTTAGCACTGCGCTGCGACGTGAAAAGGTAGAGCAGTCGGGCACAAGAAGCTCCAGCCCCATGAGTCCCACAAGACCCCGTACAAACCCTTCAGTTTGGCGCAGCGGTTGCTTATAAACCATACCAAGCGTCAGACAGACCGTGATCGCCAGATCGGAATACACAGGCTGGCCGCCTCGCGTCTTGCGCCGCTCCGCACGCCATTCAGCCCCAACCTCAGGGCTTAACCAGACCGTCACATTGCCACGCTGCCGCAGGCTTTCGTTGTAGCGTGACCAGTTCGTGATGCGATACCGCTTCTTCTCGAATTTATGACGCACTGAGGCGTTGAGCTTATGCGGCATCAGGGGCGTCCAATTGGTCAGGGAAGGGGTTCCTAGCAGAGCCGGCCGCATCCATGCAACAACGCCCCCGCGCTCTAAACCGAGTGTCCGAAAAATCCCCTACAAACAGACCTCGGGCGGTAAAATTGCATTGCCGGTCATTCCGCGCACGTGGTTTCAGCGCGCGCTTTTCTATTGCTAAGAGTAATCCGGTGAGTTAGCGACGGCTCGGTTGGGTTGCCAGAAGGATGTATCGTCGATCGTCCGTCGATGTGGCGTGCAACTCTCGTAGCAGTTGAACCGCACCAAGGTGAGCAAAGAATATATGAAGAACTCTAATAGAGATCGTTTTGACGGGCGCCTTAAGAGTGCGTCTGAAGCCAAACAGCATCGGCTTGAACGGTTCAAAGCAGCGGCGGATGACCCCCAGAAACTGGCAAGGCGCGCAGAAAGGGATGCAGTAGCTGCAGCCCGTGAAGCAGAACGAAAGGCCAGAGCGATAAAGCTGCTGCGGGAAAAAGAGGATCTGGAGCGGCAACAAGCTGAGGCCGCCGAACGTGAGGCAGTGAAAGCAGCGGCGCGTGAAGCAGGGCTTGAGGCGGAACTTGCTGAGACTACCGATCGAGAGATCGCGCAAGCAGCGGCGCGTAAAGCAGAGCGTAAGGCAGAACGTGATCGGCGCTATGCTGAGAGACGTAACCGCAAGCGCTGATTGGGCGAATACCGATGGTCGAACCTATTCCTGAGTGTTGCCCACTATAAGTAGAGAGTGGCCCGCTGAGTATTTGGCGAGCTGTGCGAATTGGTGACGGCGTTTCACTGACGATAAATGCGAAAACATCAGAGCGACGGCTTGTCGTGCGCCCCGCAGTCTCGGATGTAGCCTCTGTTGCTACTCAACTTACTGCAAATAGGGAACTGCGGCCACAATTAGTATAATGAGTAGGGATGTCGCCACGACCCCTTGGGCGAATGTCGGGATTTCAAACCTCAGTAGTGTCTGAGGCTTTTTTTGCCTCAAAATAGGTTCATTGTTTACGTCTTGGCGTAGTTCATACATTACATCACCGATTTACTAGTTACTAACGCGTTGAGGTTAGACGACAAATCTGTGAATCCCGGAGACAAAATGGCCAGGGAAATGGTTGGGTAATCTGACCGTCG
>CBDTVL010000446.1:0-2259 GCA_965363755.1 uncultured Sulfitobacter sp. | reverse complement strand
TATGCCAGATCTATTCGCGGCTGAAGCCGCTCCCACAGATCGGTTGATGTCGTGGGAGCGGCTTCAGCCGCGAATTCTCTGGGCAGGCGCCCAAGTTCACCATTCGCTCATCCTTCCCACACGCCGAACTCGCGCATCGCAGGAAATTCACTGTGTCATGTTTTAGTGGCATGATAACCGCAAAATTTTGATGGGAAGCAGGTTGCTGCGCGTGATGAACACGCCTAAATTGCACGGATACACCGGCAATGGTTGTAAAGTAACCGGTGTTTGAACTCGTTTTTTCTAAAATAATTATTTTTTCATATATTTATGACACAAACGATCGGGAGTAGAAATTGAAACTCGCAAGCCTTAAGTCCGGTGGCCGTGATGGCACACTGGTTGTAGTGAGTCGCGACCTGAGTCGCGCAGTTGCGGTGCCGCAGGTGGCTGGCACGATGCAGGCAGCACTCGATGACTGGGATAACAAATCAGCCGCACTGCGTGACGTCGCAGAACGCCTTGAAGCGGGGCAGATCGATGGGGAATTTCCGTTCGATGCAACTGACGTGAGCTCGCCATTGCCGCGGGCCTATCACTGGGTTGATGGTAGTGCGTACGTAAACCACGTCGAGCTGGTGCGCAAGGCCCGTGGCGCTGAAATGCCGGAAACGTTCTGGCATGACCCACTGATTTACCAGGGCGGCTCGGATGATTTTCTCGGGCCACTGGACGACATTCCCGTGCCGAGTGAAGCGTTCGGCATCGATATGGAGGCAGAGACGGCGGTAATTACAGGTGATGTGCCGATGGGAACCACAGAGAATGATGCGGCTCAGCACATCAAGCTGCTGATGATCGTCAATGATGTCTCGCTGAGAAACCTGATTCCCGGTGAATTGGCAAAGGGATTTGGTTTTTATCAATCCAAGCCATCGACTGCCTTTTCGCCGGTCGCCGTAACGCCCGATGAGCTTGGCGATAATTATCGTGATGGTTCGTTCAGTTTACCGCTGCGCACACATCTTAATGGCGAGCTTTTCGGCGAGCCGTTTTGCGGCGTTGATATGACTTTCAATTATCATCAACTTATTGCTCATGTGACCAAGACCCGACGGCTCGGCGCAGGCGCAATTATTGGGTCTGGCACAATTTCAAATTATGACCGATCCAGGGGTTCAAGCTGTATCGCCGAAAAACGCATGCTGGAAACCATTGAAGATGGCTCACCATCCACCCCATTCATGAAATTTGGTGACACGGTGCAGATTGAAATGCTCGACGAAGAAGGCGTCAGTATTTTTGGCGCGATCAAACAGAAAGTCGTGCAAAACTGAACAATGACCGATAAACGCATTTCGATCGACGGCTCACAGCGCCGTCGTCTGTATTTGTTTCGCCACGGTGCCGTCGACTACGTCGATCAGGACGGCAAGGTTGTGCCTGATCCGGACGTCGTAACGCTCAATGTTAAAGGTCAATCACAAGCCGATGCCATGGGACAGATGTTCGCTGAGGTGACTGTTGACCGGGTTATTTGCTCCGGCCTGGCGCGGACCCGGGAAACCGCCCGGCGGGTTATCGGAACGCGGGACCTTGCGATAGAGATCGATGCCGGTCTTGAGGAAATCAGACCAGCGACTCGCGATGGGACAGGCAATCTGAATCTCATCGAGGATATCGCTTTCAGTCACTGGCGCGCCGTTGACGACGGTAGCCGCTTTCTCGGTGGCGAGTTGTACGCAGATTTTTACGCAAGGATAGCGGTAACATTCGAGTCCATACTCGCCGATCCGGGTTGGCAGAATCTGGCTGTCTTTGCGCACGGCGGTACCAATGCTGCCATTCTTGGTTGGGCGACCGGGCTTGGGTTGTCCGCATTTGGCGTAATTGACCAGGCGACCTGCTGCCTGAACGTTATCGACTTCGATATTGACGCCAATGACAGGCGACTGCTTCGCAAAAGCGTTCGTGGCATGAATATTACGGTCGATGACCCGGCCAAGGGCCAACGACATTCAGGCGATATGGAATCGCTGGCGAGATACCTGATGAGATTCGCAAGCTGAAGAATCACGGTCGGCGTCATTGCTGTTTCAAGAGCAGGCGATGCGCCAATGAATAATGCCGCGGTCAGGAAACCTGTAGCAGCAGGTCAGCGGCAATATTTGCTGCGCTCGGCCCGCAGTTTTCTTAGCCGTGCCTCGAGCTTTTCTCCTTGCGCACGGGTGTAGCCGGCCCGCATTTTTGACTCGACCCACCTAATCTGTTGTTCGG
>CBDTVL010000445.1:0-2285 GCA_965363755.1 uncultured Sulfitobacter sp. | reverse complement strand
GCCCCCGAGTTCTCTACCGGAGCATAGCGCCGACTGTGCATCGAGTAAATCTTGTACCCGCCGCGGAATGCGGACCTTCGCTGCGCCTTGCACCAAGGTCAGTTGCGCGGAGAGGCTGTGTGAAAACTATCGAGAACTTCAACAAACTCCGGAAATTGCCAGATTCTTGGCGCCTCTGGTCGAGCTGAGCCACCAATTTACCGATTTCGAAAAACGAGCGGCACGAAATGAACGAGAAATCCGAGGTTTCACGCAGCCTCCGGACTTTGCCGCCGTTCGCTAGGCGTGCGAACTCCTTTTGCCGGATTTCCAACCCAGATTTTCAACCGCCTATGGTTGCGATACCAAGCAGCGGAAACTTGCGCCGACCCGGACAGTGCCATCGGATTGCAGAAACGGTGCGAAAGCAGCGGCATAGGCAGACGTCACAGCCTCTTCGCCCGAGTGCTCCATTGCCTTTACCGCGACACCCGCCGAGCACATGCCCCGGACTGCAGTGTCGAGATTTGGGTAAATCCATACACCATCGACATCAAACACATCCGTCGGCGTCAAGCCGGCACTAGAGGCAAATTCCCTTAGTGTGCTCTCATCAGATAAAGCAAATGGGCCGGGTGCGCCGGGTGGCGGCGGTGGCAGAAGCGGTTTTAGGACTGCCACCAACGAAGCGGCGTCCATACCTTCGGGGTTGCCCCAGGTCACGATTGCCACGGTTCCGCCAGGTTTGGTCACCCGTCGGGCTTCCCCCAACGCCAGCGCAGGGTTTCCAGCGTACTGAAATGAATTGAATCCAGTAACCACGTCGAAACTATCATCTTCAAACGGAATATCTTCCAGATCGCTGAGTTGAAAATCGGCTTTATGTATCCGCTCCTTTGCGATCATCAACAAGGCTTCGGAGGCATCAATTCCGGACACATCGGCGCCAAGGTCTACTGCCAAACCGGCGGCCATTCCAGAACCGCAGCCCACATCCAAATAGCGTGTTGTATTGCCGACTTCTGCACGTTTCAGGACTTCGTGATAAACGGGGAGGCAAGACTGTTCCTGAATCTCTGCCCAGTCGCGAGCGCGAGCGCCCCAAAGTTGCCCGTTCACCTTCGCCGTTGTTGGTTTGCGTTCGATGTCCATATTCAACCTCTGCCAGTTTGTGTGCTTATGAGAATATTGTTCAAGGGATCCTCCTTACCGTTGATGAGAAACGCTTAGGTGACAAGTGCGAAGGCGATCCAGTCCGAGATTTGAACTCATGGGTACAGAAACTGGACTTGTGGAGCCTGAGACAGCCGATGATACTGATTTTGGGAGCAAAAAATGAAAAAGACTATGTATGGACAATATTGCCCAATCGCTATTTCTCTCGAAATTTTTGGCGGGCGTTGGACCTTGCTGATCATTCGGGAATTGATCGGTGGGTCTACGCGGTTCAATGATATCCATCGAGGCGTGCCATTGATGTCGCGCTCGTTGCTTTCGGAACGTTTGAAATATCTTGAATCGGCGAAACTGATCGATCGAACCCATTCGGCGCGTTCAGGTCATGCAGAGTATACTTTATCCGAAGCCGGACAGTCCCTATTACCGGTTATCGCTTCTGTTGGAAAGTGGGGGCAAGAATGGGTGAACAAATCGGTGGTTATGGATGAGATCGATGGCGGTTATTTGATGTGGAGTATTCGAAATTCAGCTTCTTGGTCCAAAGACTTGGGTTCGCGGATGGTCGCACGGTTTGAATTTAGTGATCGGGATGAAAAGAAGAAGTATCACTGGCTCGTAATCGAAGAAAACGAGATCGATCTTTGCTACGTCGATCCCGGCCTTGAAGTGGATACTTGGGTCGAAACAGATCTTCGCTCAATGGTCGAAGTCTGGATGGGTTGGCGACCGCTGAAGGATGCCTTGTCCGAAGGCGACATTGCTATTTACGGTGCACCAAACCTTACTCAAGACCCTCTACGTTGGATTGGGCAAAGTCCGGTGGCAGGCATTTCGCAGCGCCCAAGTGAGGAGCAAGTATTGGTGTTGATTGAAAAAGTCAGGGTTTAATCTGGTCAATGGGTCACTCGTATTGAATTATCATGGATTCAAAATCGTCTTGGCTTGTCACCATCGTATGGTGACCTTTGCCGTGCTTGTCTTCCATGTGCCAAACATCGCCCGGACCGATATCACGGGCTTCACCATCGCTAGCTGTAACTCTCACGGTACCTGCGAGGCAAATGAGTTTCTGCGCAACTGGAGTTGGATGGATTGGTTCATTCCATCCTGACCGTAGCCTTAGAAAC
>CBDTVL010000444.1:0-2306 GCA_965363755.1 uncultured Sulfitobacter sp. | reverse complement strand
CTGGTTCGATCCATAATGAACCACGACTGATCCGCCCGAGGAAGCAATTGCCCTGGCTGTTGCCGCACCTATGCCGCGTGACCCACCGGTGACTAACACAACTTTTCCGGCGAAATCCATTATGCCTCCCAATACGAAAAACCACGCCTCGAAACCGTAGCCATTCCAATCTTGCAGATCCATTACTGGCACGCCAAGTCACTCGTCTCAAGGGGGATCTCTGAGCGGTCCGCTAGACTGAAGGGGGTTAACGGGTTTGCAGTGTTTACCGGATTTGCTACGGCGCTCTAGCGCACGTACTGCCACTTACACAACTACTCTTATTCTTACCGGAATATCCTATTTTCCGGATCACGTGCTTACTTTCGGTAGTTTCTTCCTGCCCTTGCACTCTGGATACTTCACGCATCCTAAAAACTTTCCCCACTTACCTTTCCGTTCAACCAACCATCCATCTGAGCACCCAGGGCACGTAGGGAATTTTGCGCCACAACTGCAGACCATATTCTCCGGTTTTGCCTTTTCCGCTGCTGGCAAGTCGATACCGCATTCAGTGCACGGCCTCAGCATCTCACCACAAAGATGCCGATGCTCACACGCGAAATACAGGCGACCCTTCTTGGAGGTTTGAGCCAGCATCCGCCCACCACAGGCACCGCACCGGTGTTCGGCAATACCTGGCTCTCCAAGCTCGACCGTTCCGTACTCTGCCTTTTCCACCAGTTCGCGTGCGAAGACAGATGGCTTCTCTCGATCCGCCAGGACGATCACAGATTTCCGTGCTCGGGTTAGCGCGACATAGAAAAGACGACGCTCCTCAGCATGATCAAAGTTTTCAGGTTTGGGCAGCACCAGATCGAGTAGGGGGTCGTCCACAATTTCAGACGGAAATCCCATGCGATCGGAGGCAGCCCGCAAGATCACAACGTGGTCGGCTTCAAGTCCCTTGGATGCGTGCACAGTCATGAAACGCATTGAAATCTCAGGGTATTTGGAGCCAAGCTGAGCAAGATTGTCTGGCTTAAGGAAGCGGTATCGCCCAAGTAAAAGAACGCTCGTCTTGCCACCGACTGCCGACGTTCGAATTTCCTCGAGAGCCGTTCTAAGTGCCGCATCATCGAGACCACGTTTATAGTATGCCACCTTTATCGCGGGCGCATCGGTTTTGCCGAATGGTATAACTTGCTTCTTAATTTGAGAGGGGTTCTGAAGAACGAAAGTTCGCGCGGGAAGCGCAATCTTATCGACGCTCCTGAACGTTCGTCCCAAATCTACCGTGCTATGCACGCCATGCTCTCCTTCAAAAAATCCGCCGAACTCTTTCCCAAAGTCCCGCATCAAATGAATGTCTGCCCCGGTGAAACGGTAGATTGATTGCCAATCATCGCCGACAGCAAAAATACGCGCATCTGTGTGTTGCGCCTTCAAGGCCAAGAGTAGCCTCGCCCGTCCTTCAGAGATGTCCTGAAATTCATCTACGAGCAAATGGCGATAAGGGCTGCGATACCGGCCAGATGTCACATGCTCTGTCGCACGAACAATCATGTCTTCAAAGTCGATCCGCTCACCTAGGCGCTTCTGATAAGCTTGCAGAAGTGGTTCGAAAATCTTCAGAAATGCCTTCCCACGAGGTGCATCTTTGGACTTTTCCGCTCGGGTCCGGCATTGCGCGACTGTACCGCCCGAGCTCTTGAAGTGACGCAGAAACGTACCGAGCGTCTGCGTGAATGCATCAACCTGGCCCAATTCGGATAAGGTGTCGAAAATCTGATCCTGTGGAATTGGTGCTGGCGTAGCGTAGGGCGCCAGCTTCTCCGCCAGAGCTTCGGTGAGGTCGCCTTCAACACGCTCATAGCTGTATGTCTCAATGAGCGTTGTCTTGTGATCTTTATGAACCTTCCTCTTCCACTCCATGCCCTCGAGATATTCTTCGCAATCGACATAGGGCGCGGTTGTCAGACGGATGGACCCGTCCGCCCCCCGCGATTTCCGCACGCCAAAATGTTCAATATAGATGCCACTTTCCGTCAGGCGGAAATCTGGTGTGTAGGCGCGGCGATCATTCTCGGGCAGGTCGTGCTCGTAGTCCGGCTCATATTCGTAGGCGATGCCATTCAGGTAAAGCCAGTTCGCAATCTCCCATTCCTCAAAACTTTTAACGAGGTCACCCTGCAGTGTTCGGAGTTCATGGGCCTCGACGTACTGGTAGTATTCGTCCTTGGTCTTGAAATCCCACTCACTCTTGTAGGGCCAGTAGAACTCAGAGAACCACTTCAAAAGCAGACCGCCCAACCCGGCTTTTGTAG
>CBDTVL010000443.1:0-2307 GCA_965363755.1 uncultured Sulfitobacter sp. | reverse complement strand
AGCAAGTTAGGGAAAGTGAATTTGGGATGAAGGTATTCAAGAAATGAAAAATCCTCTCTTCCCGACTGGAACGACATCATTTCGGTCCCATAATTGGGCCAGCAGCGTGCGGCAGAGTTCCTTAAGAGAATGGCCTTAGGGTCGAGACCCAAAAATCCAAGATTGCATGAAGGTCCGTTGAAACCGTCGGACAGTGCTGCTGTTGGTTTGTGGCGCAGCAATCTGCAGCTAGCGAAGGTCAACCCCGCGGGACAAAGAAGGCGTAATTCGGCAGCCTTTGACGTAAGCGTCACCAGCATTGTCGCGGCCTGAGTTTGACTAACTCCCGGTTGCCTGCGAAGTGTGCAACGGCCTACAATTTGGTCGAGGCAGAAAACAGGAGAAAACGATGCGCAGAGCCATCTTTGCCGCGCTCGCCGCAGTTGTACTGGGAAGTGTCCCCGGTGTTGAGCCCGCAGAAGCCGGCTGGCGTGGATACTACGAGGTCGCTGGCGTCGAGGCTGATGACATGCTGAAAATGCGCGCAGGGCCTGGTCTCGGCTACCGAGTCATCGTCGGCCTTCCGAACGGCACCGTCGTGCGAATCTACAGCTGCGAGCAGAACGGTGGCACCCGTTGGTGCGAA
Organism: uncultured Sulfitobacter sp.; assembly: GCA_965363755.1. GTDB lineage: Bacteria > Pseudomonadota > Alphaproteobacteria > Rhodobacterales > Rhodobacteraceae > JL08. The sequence goes on along the minus strand of CBDTVL010000443.1, from coordinate 1,682 downwards.
GTCTCTTTGAAGCAGTCACGCGGGCTGAAAGGGTATGTCTCTCGGGCCTACTTGCAGGAATTCTGAGCCCGCAACGACGTATAGCTTGCTTACGCAGCAGATAAAACGACGCCTGAAACAGATCGAACCTGACCTTTCTCAAGTTGCGAAAACGATTGATGCCATCGTTGCAGCAGACAAAGACCCGGTTGCACCCGCCGAAATCCTCACGAGAATTTAATCGAGTGCTGGGTGACATTTCCGATCACCTTGTCTTTGATTTCAACACTTCTTTTGCCTGACGTAATGCCACCTTTCACAGTCAGGTTTCCGGAAATGATTGAGTTTGCCACTAAAAACCCCTCTATGGGCTACTTTGGTTTGCGCGTGGCACCATTGACCGGTAACGCTCGTCCAGTCGAAGGTAACCCTAATTCGACCATTTGCTCCACTGATCCTGCGTGCCCGCAAAAACGTTGATGTCGACTGGTGTCTGAACCCCGGGGACTACTCCGGTTCCAGTATATTGCCAGAACGTCCAATCATGACCCGGATAGGTTTCGCTGGGGTGACCGGCAACGGACCGAACCCAGAACCGGGTGTTTTTTAACTGACTGATTTTGGTGTCCTGGAAGAAATCCACGGTAGTATAGACCACTGGTCGACGCCCATAGTGGCGTTCGAGAATATCCAGAAATCGCTTTGCTTCAGCCCTCACCTTTGCACCGTTCGGACGCAGTCGGCAGGTTGGCGATTGGTGGTTCCACTCCATGTCCAGGACCGGCGGCAAAGCCGTCGGATCACGTGGAACATGCCGAATGAACCAGCGCGCCTGCTCTTCTGCCGGACGACAGAAGTAGAAGTAATGATAGGCGCCATGGCGCACACCAGCGTTTTTTGCGCCGTCCCAATGGTTTCGGAACATCGGATCGAGAATATCTCCGCCTTCTGTCGCCTTTAGATAAGCAAATGCAATGCCTGCGGCGCGCGCACTTCGCCAATCAATGTCACCCTGCCACCGCGACACATCGATGCCATGAACAGGATAGCGCTTTGGAGTGCTGCCGACTCCCTCATGCGCGTCGATATCCGCAAAAGCAGGATAGCTTAATGAGATTTCTTGCCTGGCAACATTATTCTTAGTTTCCGGTCTAGGATCCGGGTCGGCTACCGAGCAGGCCCAAAGGGATATGATAAAGGGCCCAATGGAAAAGAATTTGCCCATCTTCAGCATCGGGGTCTCACGATTTCAGAAAGGGAAACCGGATGGATCACACTGGCTGTCAAAGCGGGGCTCCTCGGAAAGTTCGGACGCGCCAAGCAGGCGAAAACTGACTGGTTCTCATCCAAACAGGACCACTCTCGGTCGTCAATACTGCAAATCTCGGCGGCGAACATCGACCCAACTCTTGCCTACAGAAGCCGAGGTCTCGATGCCCATGTCTATACCGCTTTCATGAAGCGCGGGCTATGAAATGACATTCAGAAGAAGTACAGCGAGGGTCCGGTTTGAGCCAAAATCGATATTTGGACAAGGTTATGGTCGGTATTGGATCAGCTGGCCGACAACTTTCCGAATACGCCAGCGGCCTCATCGATCAATTGACGAATGAGATGATCGGCGCTTAAATCCCGGTTCAGTCCCGCGGCTTGTCCATAGAGATGAAATGACGCGTCTTGATCATCGGCAGCCTCCAAAAGTG
>CBDTVL010000442.1:0-2308 GCA_965363755.1 uncultured Sulfitobacter sp. | reverse complement strand
GAAAGCGGTTGCGTAGGTTTGCCGATGGTTTTCGGGCTGGGCGACGACCACCGCATCCACGAGAATGCCAGGGATCTGGACCTCGCGGGCTGGGAGGGTATGGCGGCGCGCGACCCGTTCAACCTGTACGATCACGGTTCCGCCCGCGTTCTTCACGGCCATGGCTTGTGCGAGGTTGTCGATAATCAACGCCTCGCGTTCCATCGTCACGTTGCCGGCTTCGTCCGCCGTGGTTCCGCGCAAAAGCGCCACCGTGAGGCGCTGTGCCGGGTAGAAGAGCACCTCTTCTCCACCGACTTCCATTAGCTCGACCTGGGTGTCCGTGCTCAAGTCGTTAATCGCGCCACCCCCCAATCGAGGATCAACAAAAGTCTCGAGCCCGACTTTCGACAGCATGCCCGGCTTCCCTGCTGCGATGTCTCGATACAACTGGCTGATACATCCCTGGGGCAGATTCCAGCCCTCAATTTTTCCCGCAACGGCAAGTTCTGCTACTCTCGGAATGAGACCCCAATGCCCCCCAATCACACGCTTGAGCAGCCCATCATGCCCAAGTCGGTTAAGCCCTCGCTCCTTGCCATCGCCCTGACCCGCGGCAAATACGAGTGACAAGTCGCGCGGATTTCCGGTGTCAAGGAACCGGGTCTCGATCGCAGCCAGCAACTCGTCCGGCACGCCGATCCCGACAAAGCCAGAGGTGGTCAGGGTATCGCCATCATGAACCAGGGCGGCGGCTTCAGACGCGGAGATGATCTTGTTCAGCATGATTATTACTTTACGCCGTTGCCTAGGCGCCGTCGACTGGTTTGGCCCTCCAGTGACGCCCATCCCTGATGCAGCGGGGATCAACCGGCCATGTCGGTAGTCAGAAATTTTCTGGGCAGTCAGGCAGGATCGAATGGTTGCGTTGGAGGGCTTGATGCATGAGATTGCAGGATCATCGCCAACGGAGATTGCGACATGAAGGGGCGTTGTCACATTAACTCAGTAATCGGCAGGTTTCGGCTTTCTGATGGGACTTGAAATCTCGTAAGACGTTGAAATCCAGCAACACGCATTTCGAAAAACTTCGATATTTCGACTTGGAAAAGTTAATGTGACAACGCCATTCGCAAATCGTAATGGGCAAAAACTTACGACAGATCCCAAGTAACTCTCAGGAACCCTTATTCACGAAGTGCTGGCAAACCGACACCCATACTCTCGAAACCTCCGTCCGAGGCAATCACTTGCCCAGTCACATAGCTGGCTTTGTCAGAACATAAGAAGGTAATCACCTCGGCGATTTCGCGCTCGGATCCGTATCTGTTCAATGGGATAGCATCATGGTACGCGGCGATAATCTCAGGTGTATGAACAGCCATTGCGAGCTTGGTGCGGACCGGTCCAGGGCAGACGCAATTGGCACGAATACCATACTCACCCAACTCAGCGGCTTGCTGCTTTGTCAGATGGATCACGGCTGCCTTAGACGTACCGTACGCAACCCGCAGGGTTGAAGCGCGTACACCTGAAATTGATGCGATGTTAACCAACGCTCCACGAGTTTCGCGCAATGCCGGAATAACGGCTTGGCTCACAAGAAATACGCCATCAAGATTGGTCGCCATAACGTCCCGCCAGCGGGCAAAATCCGTTTTCTCGATAGGGCCAAAATCAGCGACACCAGCATTGTTTATGACTGCGTCAATGCGCCCGAAAGCGCGATTGACGGATTGCACCATATCGTCGACCTGATCAGGGACGGAGATATCGTGGACGAAGGCGCTTGCCTCATTCAAACCGGCGGCCGCTTCGCGCAACACTTCGCCATCGCGATCAACCATCGCCACGCGCCAGCCTTGTTCGATGAAAAGTGTTGTGGTCGCTAAGCCGATGCCTCTTGCTGCGCCGGTTACCAAAGCTACCTTTTCCATCCTGTATTCCTCGTTTTGAGAGGCCGCCTATTTAGTCGGAACGCCCTTTTTGCCACCCAACTATAAAGGGACATATGGTCGGTATATTGCGGCAAGATAACGTCGTCCGCCACGGCGCGAACCGCCACTCACCGTTTCACCCGCGTTGCCGCTGTTTGTTCACCGTGCAGTATCTCGCACTTTGGCGGTACGACTACAACAATTTCAGGCCGCACTCATCGCTGGGAAACAGAACACCCGCAGAAGCGCGGCTAGCGCTTGAGCTAGATGAGGGCTGCTTGCACGACGCGCGTGCCCAAAATCAATCCAAGGAATATGAAATCCAAGTGCTGTGATCCCTGAATGCGCACTGGTTCATGGGGCTTGAAGATGCGGCCGAAAAGTTGGAGGCT
>CBDTVL010000441.1:0-2315 GCA_965363755.1 uncultured Sulfitobacter sp. | reverse complement strand
GCGCATTTCGATCCTTTCCTGACGCTGCCACCAAGGTCTGCCGCCTGCTTGAATGTCATCCAGCGCTCGGATGAAAAACCACTGATTTCAGCTGATGCCCAAAGCATCAGGATATTGACGCCACGATAGGGTTCTGCGTTGTGACGCAAGGGGAGAGCTGCAGCGCCCGCGCGCCCTGTCCACGGTTTGCGCCATGGCGGCGTGCCTGCTTCGATCTGAGCGATAATTGTGTCTGTGACATGCTGGTGAATATCAAGTTTGGGCATAACGTCTTCTCCTGTGCGGTGGGGCAGGGGTTCTTGTCCCTGTTGGTGACTGGTTTTGAGCGAAGCCCTGCAAGGGCGTCCGTCTCTAAAACCTGTCCCGCTGGCGAAGTGCGGAGGGGGTGCGACACAACTCAAAATCGACAAGACTTGGTGCGGCCCACAGCCGTAGGCGAGGACACGGCTTGTCTATTTTGAGTGGTGTCGCGGGGGAGGCAGAGCCTTCCCTAATGCAGCACAGTGGCGTTCGGCTTGTCCGAACCCCAAGCTGCCAGAAAGACAGGATCGGGCGAGATCCGACCCGCGCAAGGCGAAGCGAATGGGCGTCACCCACAGGGCAGAAACACGGGGGCTCGATGACCATGGTTCAAAGTAGATGACCTGGCTCCGCAGGAGACGGGGCAGGGACTGTTGAAGCAGGGAGAGAGGGACTTCGGGGTTCTGGGTGGAAGCCGGTCTGCCGGCTGGAACCTAGCACACGGTCAGATGATCGAAGATCGGCTGATGCGCCCGACATAAGGATTTGCCGGTCCATATTGGGTTTCGTTTTCAATGAAGCGGCCATGAAAACCCGACAACCATGCCCGGTGGGTTTCAGACCGTGCTATCAGTCGGCGCAAGCTGCGGGGCATTTCCCGATGGCCGTACCCCATCAAATAGGCGTGGAAGAAAACACGGTCTTTGATCTTGGCCAGGCCCATATCAACGCGTCCATTTTGGTTTAACAGCGAGGCTCTTGGCCCCGAGCCAGATCAAAACTTTAAGTAAGCCCAATAGCTAAACATGATCACCAAGACCAAGACGATCTGCGCGACCATTGCTTTGATCAAAAAGCTGGAGCGTTTTAAGTCTGCGTTGACGTCGATCTTTTTCATGTGTTGTCTTTCATTAAAGAAGGCCCCGGCCTTGTGTGAGCAGCTCCGTTGGAGTGGTCCCAATTGAAAGTTAGCGTATGATTGGCCTTCGGTCCATCGAGGCGCTGGCGACTCTTCGCCGCCAGCGTGTCGGCCATTTCTACTGTGGCGGCCAAAACAAAGTACCGTTGCTGTCGTAAAGACCTGTAATCTTGAGGTGATCAATGATTGGTGTAAGGGCAAGGCTCGCTAGGGCATATGCCGTCCGGCTGACTTGTTGATCTGTCAGGGGATATTCAGTGCCATCATCAAGTACGACCCGGCCTTTTTTACTTGTGTTGTTCATGGTCATATCCCGTTGTTAGTTTGGGTCTAGGCCGCGTTCATCACCGAGGCCAGACGCGTTCGGCGGCATAAGACTCAGTCGCGGCCTCGTCCCACGTCGCGAAATTCAGCCGGTGTCGGTCGGCAAAATGGCGCAGGTCGCACAAAGCATAAGACAACAGCATGGCTGTGGTTTCGGCGTCCACATATACGTCGCTGATGGCCTCCTTGATCCGGTCGCTTTGGCGCTCTGCTACGGAGATTGGACTTTCTTCAATGGCTGCGGCGCTGCGTTCATCCTTGGCAACGGCTTCGGCGGGCCGACCCTCAATCTCTCGGTCGTAACCGGTGACTTCATGGCCGCAATCATTGCAAAACCGCGCGTCAAAAATGCTGGAAAGCTCCCACATTTGCAGATCGGGATTCCATTCAGCATAAGCGTCGGCTCTGAGGTTCTGGCCCCCGCAATTGCTGCAATGCACGGTTGCGGCAAGTTCGAGGCGGGGAGTGGACAGGGGAGCGTTCATTTGCCCGCCTCCACGCTGAAAACAACGGTTTCAGCTTCGACGGTGAACGGGACGGCTTTGGTCAAAAGCTCATGAACGACGTCGGTTGGGACGGTTGGGTATGTGGCGCAAATGGTTTTCAAAAGCTGCGGGCGGTCTGTCTCGAAAGCGCAACCATTGATGGCCCATGCGATGATACCGGGGGTGTGAACCATGCCCGATGATGCAAGACGGTAGGTTGTCATAGCGGTAATTCCTTTGTGGTGTCCTCTGGGCCTTGCCCCAAATGAATCGGGTTTTTGGTCAGACGCTAAAAGCGCCTGCTCCTGAAAACTCGAATGCAATGAAAGACAGGCGCAGGAGGGATC
>CBDTVL010000440.1:0-2317 GCA_965363755.1 uncultured Sulfitobacter sp. | reverse complement strand
GCACCCGACGCGCGCGTGAGTACGGTTTCCTTCTCGATGCCAACGGCCACGGCGATCCGGCAAGCTGCAAACAATCTGAGCCGCGGCGATGTAATGCTCTTGGAGATTCACCGCGCCGGACCGCGTCACAACTTCCAAGGCCGTCAAGATCAGCGCGGCTATATCGCTGTCGAGTGGTGGCCAGATGATTTCGCTGCCATCCGCTATGCGACGAACAAAGGCATCATCGTCGTGGAAGCTGCGGGCAACGGACGTGAAAACTTTGACGACGCGATTTATGACCAGCGTCCTGCGGGCTTCCCGACGTCATGGCGCAACCCGCTGAACCCGTCGAACACGAGTTCGCGTGCTGTTGTGGTCGGTGCCGGTGCGCCGCCTCCCGGCACGCACGGTCGAGATCACGGGCCCGACCGTTCGAGGCTTGGTTTTTCCAACTACGGCCGCCGTGTTGATTGCCAAGGCTGGGGGCGCGAAGTAACGACGACCGGCTATGGCGACCTGCAAGGCGGCTCGCAGAACCGATGGTACACAGACACGTTCAGTGGTACGTCCAGCGCTTCACCTATCATAACGGCCGCGGTCGCCTGCGTGAACGGGGCGCTTAAGGCGAACGGGCAAGCGATGTTGTCCCCTCAGGGCGCGATCAACCTCTTTCGCAGCACCGGTTCGCCACAAACCGACGCGCCCGGAAGGCCTCGCTCGCAACGCATCGGTCGTAGGCCCGACCTGAAGCAGATGCTGAACCGTGTCATCCGACCGAAGAACCGCTACACCGGGGTCTGGCGGGGCGGAAACGACCGACATTATCTGTGGGTCAATGCCTCATGGTCGAGCTTTGTCAGCAAATGGCAGCAACTCGGACAGCAAAGGCTACGCCTGACTGACTTCGAAATCTCCAAGCGTGGCAACAGCTATGTCTATTCAGGCGTCTGGCGGGAAGGGTCCGATCCCTACTACCTTTGGGTCAACGCCTCGTGGTCGAGTTTCGTCCAGAAATGGCAGCAGCTTGGGCAACAAAACCTGCGACTTGTGGACATCGAAATCAAACAAATCGGCAACGCGCAGCGCTATTCCGGCGTCTGGCGTGGCGGTAGCGATCCCTACTACCTTTGGGTCAACGCCTCGTGGTCGAGTTTCGTCCAGAAATGGCAGCAGCTTTCGGGACAGAATATGCGTCTTGTCGATGTCGAGATCAGAAGAATTGGCGGCTCGCTGCGCTACACTGGCGTGTGGCGGCGCGGTTACGGTGCCCATTACCTTTGGGTCAATGCGTCATGGTCCAGCTTCATCCAAAAATGGCAACAACTTGCGGGCCAGAACCTGCGCCTGACCAAGATCGTGCGCACCGAGATTAACGGGCAGATGCGGTATTCGGGCATCTGGCGGCCGGGAAATGACCCCTATTACCTTTGGGTGAATGCGTCGTGGCAGAGCTTTGTAGACAAGTGGCAACAACTGTCACGCAATGGGCTGCGCCTGGTCGATTTCGAGGTCTCGTTGGACGGTGACGCCCAGCCCTCGGCTCCGGGCACAAGTGGAATGGAGGTGCTTTCAATGATGCTGGAAACTCAGAAAGATGGCGATGGTTTCGGAGGTGGTGACACCAATGGAGCCACAAAAGAGGGCGATGCGCCAGGTGCCGATCCAACTTTCGGAGAAGGCGGCGGCGATTTCGGCGAAGGCTTCGAGGTCGCTTCGATGCAGGAGACCATTGATACGCCGGACGGCGCACTCACGGACGACGCCGATGGTTACGGTGGCGGGATCCTGCCTGGTGAAGACGACGCGGACAGACCCTCAGCAGAGGCTGATCCGGCCTTTGGCCTGTCGGCCGGTGAAAGCCAAGATGGATCGGGCTACGGCGGTGGTGGCGGTGTCGAGGATGAAAGCAACTCGGACGAATATGCTGCGAGCGATGACGGTCAGGGCTTCGGTGGCGGTTCTGTCAGCTGAATATTGACCAAAAATGCGGCGGTATAAGCCGCCGCATTTTTTCCCAGACGGTTCGTGCCGTCACTCTGCTTCAGGTTGAACCGGTACTTTCCTTGCAGCCGGACATCGGAGCACCCTCTAAAGCTACCCGCCCGAAGTTTGAATCATTATGGAGTCCCTCGCGGGTCTGAATATGATTCATACTTTTTGGGTAAGATGGATTATGTGAGCACCACTGCCATCTGCGTTTTGTGCGCGGTTTACGTCAGCCAACGGTGGTCTGGCAACGATTTTGACACTTTTGGCGGTGCCGACGCTGTTCGGGGGGGGACAGGTTCCTTTCCAATAATTCACGAGTTGGTCGCTAGCAGGTTTTCTCTGCTAG
>CBDTVL010000439.1:0-2318 GCA_965363755.1 uncultured Sulfitobacter sp. | reverse complement strand
TGGGCGGCGGTTTCAACCGGTCGATCCTGACCTTCGCGTATGCGCCCTGCCTGACTACTCTGCCGCGCGCCGCGGATGAGAGATAGCATCCAACTGAGATAATGGACGCTATCAGGGTCATACAGCCTGATCGACTGAATTGGACATCGACCATGCAGACCTTTCGCATTGCCGCTCCGACAGATGCAGTTCGCTGCTTTGAAATTGAAAACTCTGCGTACGAGGGAGATGAAGCTGCGACGCTGAAGAGTATTGAGAAGCGCATTGCCAAATATCCGGAGGGCTTCTTAGTTCTTGAGAACGGTAACAATGTAGTCGGCTTCATCAACAGTGGTTTATTGGGTAATATACTCGTTTAAAGTTAGTGTTCAGAGGCCCGAAAAGGACCGGACATCTCAGTGACCTTGTACCAAATTACGCAATATTCATCCAACTAAGAAGGCGACAAAGTGCGTCCTGTGCCGCTTTATCGCGGTCAATCTGACAAGAGATTGGGCGGCGGCGTTTCAGTCAGTTTTGAAAGCGAAACGCGTGTTACCAGAGGAATAAACCCGCGGTTCTGGGCTTCGCTGTATACTTTGGCCGCATTGTCTTTCTTGAGGGAGTAGTCAGCCGAGAACACTGGCAGCCCGGCTTTTTGGTAGCGCAAAATTTGGGCAAGCCGAGCCGACGTTGAATACTCAGCTTCGTAGCGATCACGTTGATCCCCCCCGTCGGGATCATCCCAGTCGCTATCTCCCCAACCGTGAAACCATGTGTCTTCAACCGCTAATGCATCGATTGCCTTTGCGTATCGGTCAGGGTCGGCATCGATCAGATAAATAGCATTCTGGGCGACTATCAGAAAATCCGGATTAATGGCTCGGCCGGCTTCCCCCAATTTTTCCACGAAAGAGATCATGGCGTCTTCAGGCGAAACACCGGCCTTCTCTGCGGCAGCACGCACCCGGTCATCATCGTAGGCTTCGATCCAATCCAGATAGACGCCGTCAAACTCAAATCTTGCCAGATCCGCCACTATCCCGCCAGATCCCAGCCAGATCGATTGCCATGCATCATCCCAGTAAGCTACCGGATAGTTCCCCTCCCAACCGTCCGGATCAGTCGCAACCAAGAAGTGGGGAAATCCACCTGAGCCGTCCTTTGGTGCGATCCAATCATCCTGCCAATAACTTCGGTAATCTTCGGCCTCGCCGATATCAATGTAGGCAAGCAAAACGCGCGGTTTTCCGTCTGGTTTTTCGCGCAGGCTGCTGACGATCTGCTGGCTTTCATATGGCGATTCAGAAAAATTATGCCCCGCTTCAATTACCAGCATATCGTATTCAGTCGCGGCCAAAGACTGAACCGCACCGTCTTCATTCAACTCTTGAATTTGAAACATCCAGTTTCGTACGTTCGAAAGAGGAGTGCCTGAACGGGCTTGCGTGATCGCAACGGGTGGCTTGGAATTGTCTGCGACAGAGATTTCGATTTTTCCGGCGGCAAAGATGAAATCACTGGTCAAAGAAGATGTGTCCCAAGGGGTCTGCTGTCCGCCGGTTTCTTTTAGCACCGCCACACGAACCTTTTTAAACACCTGCTCAACCAGGACCCCAGGTGCCGTCATTTCGCTGGCCAAAGCTCGGGTAAACGGACTGTTGTCGCCCAGCCCATCAAGCGCCACGTCACCCGGTGCTGTTGCATATGCCAGAAAAGTTCCAGTCGGTGCCTTCATTTCGGCCAAGCCACTATCGTTAAACGTCGGAATATTATCGAACGGATTGTTGCGGCAGGCATCAAGGATCATGATATTCGTTTGATTTTTGGCAGAGTTCATTTGCTGCAATACCGATGCGGCCTCGATCGCCACCAGATCAAGATCAGCTGCATCAGTAAGGTTGACGTCAACCGGCAACAGATAGTTGGTACCAAAGAACTGCACTCCGTGACCGGCGTAATAAAACAGCCCGGTTGCATCCCGCCCGGCATTGCGAAGATCACGACCAAACTGAGAAATTCCGCGTCGCAAATTTGCCCGACTGGAATCCACCAATAGAACGACTTCAAACCCTAGTTCTTTCAGGGATTCTGCTATCAGATTGGCGTCACGAGCCGGGTTAGCCAGAGATGAAACGGAGCTGTAACCTCCATTCCCAACAACCAAAGCAATACGGGTTTCTGCCTTAGCTGCCAGCGGCGATATTCCGGAGGCAAGGGCCAGTATAAGCATCAGGTTTCGGAAAACTAGAATCACAATTGGTAAGCCCTATAATCTGCGAACGAGGTTATGTACCACAGACCGCCACTATGTTGTCAGATTAAACTTATGGCGCCAT
>CBDTVL010000438.1:0-2329 GCA_965363755.1 uncultured Sulfitobacter sp. | reverse complement strand
CTGGCAGGCGCATCGCAAAGCCTCGCAGCATTGCTAGCGATCGCCTTGAAGACGGGCTGATCGTCTTCCTGGCTTTGGCTGATCACTTGCAGGATTTCGCGCGTCACCGCTTCCCGCTCAAGCGCACTTTCAAGCTCAATCCGCAGACGTTCGTAACCGTCTTCATTCTGTTGGTCCTGCAAAACAATACCCCACGGAAACCTATGCTCCCGTTTCAAAGTAAACAGGAAGCAATTGCCTTGCCAGTCTATTGGACATTAGGCAGTGTGCCAAAGGCGGGTTTGTCCTGTGTGAGTGGCGTTAATACAAGACGCCGCGAAAGTCCGCCACGCAAAGCAGACCTTGGTGCAAGGTGCAGCGAAGGTCCGGTTTCCTGAAGGTTTTTCGATGCGGGCCGGGGTGTGACGACAGCCACCAAGTGATGGCGGCCCGCGTTGACAAACCTCGGAAGGAGGAAGCTGCGGGGGCTGGTAGCTTTCTATGGGTAAAGTTTGCTGACGGTTTGGTTTGACTTCTCGCCTGAACGGCATCCCGATTGAAAGCAGGCGCTATCGTCATTGTTTGACTGGCACGCGGCGGAACGATCTGAGGGCCATTTTGGTTCCAGAGCTCTGACTTTAGCCCATATCTGAACGCCAAGCATATAAAGATCGGGCCGGAACAGGTAGCTGGACCGAGGCATAATAGAAAAGAGCGACGAGCGGTTTGTCATGCTGCCTGCTCCCTCGGTGGTGCGCGGGATTGCGGTTTCTGGCCTCGGCGGAAGGTCTCTATGATGCGCATCTCACCGCCGCAATCCGGGCATGGCTCGCTAAGTGTGAGCGGGATGACTTCTGCGGTCTCCGGGTGTTCCCGCTTGGTTTCTTCTGCACCAAGCAGCGCACGAATATTGGCGATATTGGCCTTTCGCGTTGCGCTGGCGAGCAGGCCGTAGTGGCGGATGCGGTGGAATCTATCCGGTAGAACATGGATCAGAAAGCGACGGATGAACTCGTTGGTGGCTAACCGCATTACCTGTTTCCGGTCGCCATTCTTGTTTCGGTAGTTCTTCCAGCGGAATGTCACCATCTTGTCGTCTGCACTTATCAGACGGCTGTTTGAGATTGCCACACGGTGCGTATAGCGACTGAGATAAGCCAGCACAGCCTCGGGGCCACCGAAGGGTGGTTTGGCATAGACCACCCATTCGGATTTGCGGAACGGAGCGAGCCAATCGGTGAAGGCGTCTGCATCTGACAACCCTACCTGATCGCCGAAGAAGGCCAGTTTGCCTGCACAGTGCAAGGCCAACAAGCCTGCGATGAACAGACGGCGAAAGAGGCGCGACAGCACCCGCACGTGCAGGAAGAACCCAGGCTTGCAACTGATCCAGCGATTGCCGTCTTTCGACAACCCACCACCCGGTACGATCATGTGGATGTGAGGATGATGGGTCAGTGCTGAGCCCCATGTATGCAGAACGCTGGTCAGGCCAACCCGCGCACCAAGGCGTTTGGGATCGGCTGCAATCGTTGCTACCGTTTGGGCCGACGCTTTGAATAGCAGGCCATAGATGGCACGTTTGTTCCAAAATGCGATCTGCGCAATCTCAGCCGGTATGGTGAAGACCACGTGGAAATACTCGACTGGCAGCAGGTCCTCGGCCTGGGCCGCCATCCAGTCGCGTGCTGCTGGTCCCTGGCATTTGGGGCAATGCCGGTTCTTGCAAGAATTGTAGGCGATGTGCTGATGGTCGCATTTGGTGCAGGCTGCCACATGCCCGCCAAGCGCCTCTGTCCGGCAGGTCTCTATCGCCGACATGACTTTGAGTTGGCTGAAGTTCACATGCCCGGTGTTGGCTTGCCGCCACGCGGGACCGAACTTTCGGAAGATATCAGCGATCTCCAGCTTCTGCCGGGACACCGGCCTCAGGTGTTAATCCAGACCTCGTCGCAGCGTGTGAACTTGCAATTGCTTGAGGCCCTCGAACGGGCTGACCGTGTTACGGATTGTCTTGGTGGCGACGTGGGTATAGCGCGCCGTCGTGCTGAGTTTGGAGTGGCCGAGCAATACCTGGATCACCCGGACGTCGGTGTTGGCCTCCAGCAGATGGGTGGCAAAGCTATGACGCATCGTGTGCAGTGTTGCTGGTTTGTTGATTCCGGCCATATGCTTGGCCGAGGTGAATGCGCGGTTGAGCTGACGTGGCGACAACGGGTTGATCTTGGGCTTTCCGGGAAACAGCCAGCCCTCGGGACGTGCCTCAAGCCAATAGTCGCGCAGAAGATCGAGCAACCCCGGTGACAGCATGGCCTTACGGTCTTTGCCGTTCTTGCCCTCGTCGACATGG
>CBDTVL010000437.1:0-2332 GCA_965363755.1 uncultured Sulfitobacter sp. | reverse complement strand
ATGAGTGATCCCCGTCTTACCCCGCTCCCAACGCCCTGCTTGTTGCTTGATGAAACCAAGATGAAGCGAAACATCGAGAGGCTTGAAGCGCATGCTGCGCAACTTGGTGTGGCGATGCGGCCTCATTTGAAAACCACTAAATGTGTGGAGGCTGCGCGCTATGTCTTGAAAGACGGGACCGGGCCTGCAACCGTTTCAACGCTCGCTGAAGCCGAAGTATTCGCGGCCGCGGGCATAACTGACATTGTTTACGGGGTCGGCATCAGCCTCAATAAGCTTGAGAGAGTATTGGACTTGCACCGGTCCGGGTGCCGGGTGACGGTGTTGCTGGATTCGGTGGTGCAGGCCAAGACGGTTTCTAAGGCGTCTCAGGCGGCGGGCATTACCATCCCTGCGATGATCGAGATTGATAGCGATGGACACCGCAGTGGACTCACCGCAGAGGACCCCGAATTGATTGAAGTCGGTCGTATTCTGCACGAACAGGGCGCAGAGTTGAGCGGTGTGTTGTGTCATGCGGGTGAAAGCTATTTCGCGGTGGGGCGTGAGGCGCAAGCGGCGTTTGCCGAAACCGAGCGTCTGGCTGTGGTGAACTCAGCAGCAAACCTGCATGCGGCAGGTCTGCCTTGCCCGATTGTCAGCGTTGGCTCAACTCCAACCGCCCATGCCGCTAAGGATCTGAGCGGCGTTACGGAAATGCGCGCTGGCGTCTATGTATTTTTTGATCTGGTGATGGCTGGGATAGAAGCTTGCAACCTTGACGATATTGCCTTGTCTGTTTTGACGACTGTGATTGGTCATCAGGCGAAGCAAGGTTGGGTCTTGGTCGATGCAGGGTGGATGGCAATGTCGCGCGACCACGGCACCGCAAATCAGGCGGTGGATCAAGGCTATGGATTAGTCTGTGATGAGGCGGGGAATGTTCTGCAGGATTTGATGGTCATTCAGGCCAATCAGGAACACGGCGTAATTGCCGTACGCCCCGGTTCTGGTGGAACGATGCCCGATTTGCCTTACGGCACCCGCCTACGTATTCTGCCCAATCACGCATGTGCGACGGCGGCACAGCACCAGAGATATCATGTGCTACCGAAACAACCGGGTGCACCTCTGATGACATGGGAGCGGTTCGGCGGCTGGTAGGCGCGAACTTCCCGCGTCTTCGTCAACGCCTGTTTCGCAGCGGGACCTGATCCCTCCCACTCCACATCAGCGGCTGAAATTTATCTGACTCGAGGTTGAAAGCGTCAGAAAGCAGCGCAGCATCGACGACAAAACCATCCTGATTTGTTTCGATCCGCGTCATGACGTTTATCTCCAAAATCCGTTGGCGGCTGCGACCGTCGCGAAATGCGTGGCAACAACCTGGCTTGAAGCGATCAGGGCATCGAAATCGCTGGCATATTCAGGTCGTAGCTTCTCGCGGATGCTTGCGTCGGGTTGTGTCATCTTGATCGCAACACGGGCGAGTTTGACGGCTAGTTCATAGCCTTCTTCAGGTGTTTTTGTGATCAGCGTGGGGAGCCAGGTTGTCATGTATATTTCCATTCGTTTGGGGAAGGCTATCAGTTTAACAGAATGCCCCAGGGTATTGTCAAATTAGTGTTTCGGGACCACCTCTTCAGCTCCAGATGCTTAATATATTAGGCAGATCTCTGTGTTTTAGGTAGCATTTGCCAAACATTCTGAGTGCGTGGCGCCCTTCATCCTGCGGCCTCCTCCGGGACAGGGATCGAATTGGTCCAAGTCTCGCCCAGATAAAGTGTGCATGCTTCACCGCTTTGCGGTGGCAGACCATAACTCAGCCCGCGCCCGATCCGGTGTGCTAGCGCGGACCAGGCCTGCGCCAAGGGCTGAGGTAACTCGTTTTCCAGCACCGCGTCGAACAGTGACAGCCAGACAGGAAAGTGCTGAGCCTTGACGTTACCCGCCGCCATGTGAACCTGCATCGGGTTGCCATCATAGCAGCGCTGCAGCAACAGCGCGTTGCGCCAGAACAGCCCAATCTTTTCTTCGTGCCTCGGCCAGTCTGCTACATGAGTGGCAAAGACCGGCCCAAGCGCAGGATGCTCACGGACGCGGGCATAGAACTGCGACACTACTCGGTCGATCTGTGCTTCAGTGACGGGAATGCGCGGTGGCATGGTCACACCATCACGATCCAGACGAAGATCAAGCTCAACACGAGATAGACAAGTGTGTTGACCAACCAGCGGATCAGACCTGCCTCCCCTTCCGGATCCACACCCAGACGTTCGCAAACTTTGGTTCCCGGCCAGAGAAATGCCTCAGACAGTGTCACAGATTCCACTCCTTAATCGGTATTTATGAT
>CBDTVL010000436.1:0-2363 GCA_965363755.1 uncultured Sulfitobacter sp. | reverse complement strand
TCTCCTTTGTTGCAGTAAATGCTATCAAAGGAGCGGCATCAAACCGTGACAGGTCTAGGTCGGCTTGCTTCGAAGCGTTGGGCCAATCGCTCATCGTCAGTCCTCCAAGCGTTCAGATTGGAAGCGGACAGAATATCTACCCGATTGAAACCTTCCGACAGCAAATCTTGGAAGAGTGGCTCGACCAGTCAGCCAGAGCGCGAGATGTATCCGTGGCCGCCTTTATCGAAGAATCGGAAACCAAGCATCGGAGAGCAATTAGGAACCGAACGAAGGCGTTTCGGCGGCGAGAATTCTAAAAAGTGCCTTTTAGGGCACCAGAAAACACCGGCGAATTACTCCATGTGTTGCTCACAACGCCCAAACAGCAACTTGAGGCTCGCACAATGACAAATAAAACCCTCCCGGATACGGACATTCGCCCTCCCTATATCCGCGAGCGTCAGATCGAAACCCGCTTCGGAGTATCACGAGGCACCCAGTACCGTTTGCGTATGCGCGGCATTTTTCCGCAAGGGATACGCGTGAGTCCACGTACTGTGATATACTCTGAGCCGGAGATCATCGACGCTCTAGCCGTACTGGCCACGGATACAAAGGGGTAGCGTCATGGAAAATCAGAAAACCAGAAACCGATACCCAAGTCTTCCTGCTCCAGAACGACGCGGTTTAAACAGAGAAGAAGCGGCAACGTTTATTGGGATTAGCCCATCGAAATTTGACGCACTGGTGGCTGATAAACGTATGCCCAAGCCCAAGAAAATCGACGGACGGTGCGTCTGGGATGTGCGCGCACTGGACAAGTTTTTTGACCTCTTGCCGGGAGGGGGTGACTCAGACCACAATCCTTATGACGATTAGATGCCCGAGGATTCGATGAAATTCAGATTGAAGCATGTGGTAGAAGACACAGACAGGCACGGCAACGTCCGCGTGTATTTCCGTCGCAACGGAAAGAAAATCCGGCTACGTGGAGCACTGGCTCACCCGAATTTTTGGCCGATTACAAAGCTGCTGCGAACCCCACGGCGCCAAGCAGCCCCCATTCTGCCAAGGTCGGGCGTGTGTTGCCACTCAGCCTCAAATGGCTTTGGGCCCAATACTATAAGTCTTCCATGTGGGCGGAGCTGGACTCCAAGACGCAGAAGACCCGGCGGAGCATCCTTGAACGTTTCGCCACCAGCAAGAACTATCGTGATAATCCTTTCGCGCTGCTACTGCCCCGGCACTTCCGAAAGCGGCGGGACGAAATGATGGCGACGCCAGAAGCTGCGAACAGCATGGTCAAAGCCCTTCGACAGTTTTTCCGTTTCGCAATCCTATATGACCACCACGACACCAACCCGGCCACCACCGTGGAACTACTGAAGTCCAAGTCTTCCGGCTATCATTCGTGGACCTTGGAAGAGATCGAGAAGTACGAAGAGACGCACCCTGTTGGCCCGACGCCTCGCCTTGAGCTCGCCTTGGCCCTCCGCACCGGGCAGCGCCGCTCTGACGTGATCCAGTTCGGCAAACAGCGCCTGTCTGACATCAGCGCCTATGGGTCCAAACCTAAGAACTGCCACTAGGCGCTGAGCATGTGTTCGCGTTTGAGCCTTTTGCGCAGTTGGTTCACCTTTGTGTCCTCACGAGCAGCACGCACCTTGGTTTGCCGCTTTTGAATAGCTTCGCGTTGTTCCGTCAAAGCACTGCCGCCATCCCTCGCACCGTCAATTACCTGATGTGCAGAGAACACCGCCAGATCGACGTCATTGTCATGAATAATCGTCATTTCGCGAACAGCTTTCATGATCATTGATTTCAATTCTGGCTGGATTCGATACCAGACATGGAGCAAAGCGGTAATCATTTCGAGGCGGGCTTCATTGTCGCTCGGGTCATCTGGATTTGCCTGTGCCTGCGAAATCGCGACACTCAGCTTGCTAGATCTGACAAAAGGACCGTCGTTTGATTGCTTGGTCAGGAAATCGCGGTGCCCCTACATCACAACTGCCTCAAGATCGTAGCGCTCTCGCCAAACGCGGAAAACGGCTTCCGAAAACTTCAGTTTCGCTTCGTCGCGCTCATCGTAAATCAAATCGCTCATTGGTCTGGTCCCTCCTATTTTCTAATTCCAGAATGAAGACCAAAACCCTGCCCAGCAATGCACTGCTGGAAAGCGACGAACATCGCGCGGGACAGCTTATTTCCTGAAATACATGCCTCAGAAACGCGTCTAGCCTACGCGCGGGTAAATACCCCACCAAAGCACGTTAGACGCCGTCCTGAGGGCCAGTTTAGCCTGTGTGAAGTCTTTCGTAACACTCATTGGTGACCAATGCCGCAGCATGCACATTTCAGCACTAAGAGCGGAGAGCTGC
>CBDTVL010000435.1:0-2366 GCA_965363755.1 uncultured Sulfitobacter sp. | reverse complement strand
TTCTTTTGATGCTAAATTCACTGGGCACAATTCAATACTTTAATTAATTCGGGGGACATCATGACAACACGTTATCCTTTAGACCAACTGTTATCGGGCCGGACGGGTCGATGCGCGTTTCACAAAAGGCTAGGCTCGCTGGGTTTCGTTCTCACCGAATCCAAGTATCGCGTCGCCAGCGACGAGCGTGTCGCCGAGAGTGGCCTGAGAGCTATCGAGGCATTCCTCGCGCGCGGCGTGCTGAAGCCCGTCCCACCCGAGAACGACCAGAAGTACGTTGATTTTTGCGGAGATGTAAAAAAGGGCTCGGTTTGTAGGCCGGATGCTATCCTTGCCGGGGGTGCTGATCACGCTCCCGGCAATCATTTGTAACGGCACTCGTCGGTTCGACAAACTCGAGCCACTCGCCCTAACATCACACGACAGTTTGAACTTATGGTTACTGGTAAACACCTCTTCACTTTTGCCGTCATCGCGGACACACATGTCACCGAGGCGGAGGCCACGGCGATCAGCGGATTTGATATCGACAGCGTCAAGTTGGGCGCGGCGCGGTCACGCTATCTGGTCGATCGGCTCAATTCTCTGAAACCGGACTTCGTCGTCCACCTTGGTGATCTTGTTCATCCGGTGCCCGGCAGCCCGGCCTACGAGGATTCGGCGGATCGCTTTCACAGGCTCTACGAAGCGCTTTCCTGTCCGCTTTACCTGGTGGCCGGCAACCACGACATCGGCGAGAAGGCGTTTCCCGGCCAACCCCGTGGTCAGCAGGAATCGCGGGCAACCGTCAGCGATGACAAGATCGCAGCGTATGAAAGCCAGTTTCAGACGCACTATTATTCCTTCGAACATCAGGATTGCCTGTTCGTGATTATCAACGGGATGATCGTCAACTCGGGCTTGGCCTGCGAGGAGCTGCAACAGGATTGGCTCGAAACCCTGCTCGGAGAAAACCAGGGGCGACGTATCTTCATCTTCTCGCACTACCCACTGTACCTGTCGCGCCCAGACGAGACCCAGCACTACGACGCCACCGACGAGCCTGGCCGGTCGTGGCTGCTCGGTCTGTTCGAGCGCCATGCGGTCGAAGCCTACTTCGCTGGTCACGTGCATAATTTCTTCTTCAATCGTCATGGTCCGATGCACTGCTATGTGCTGCCGTCACCCAGTTTCCTGCGCCACGACTACCATGAACTGTTCCGCGTCGAGCCGGACACGAAACAGGGGCGACACGACGGCGCCAAACTTGGATACGCAGTGGTCGATGTTCATAGTCAGGGCCATCTCAATCACACGGTTCGGACCTATGGCCGGGGTTTGGAAATCGATGAAACAGCACCCGCAGAAATCGGCGCGTTGCCGCTGGTCCATGCACTACAACCCAACCGCCTCGGTGTGGGCCTATACCTCCGCCAGCCTTGGTGCGAAAGCGCCGACATCCCGACCCCGTGGGGCCTCGATGCCTTCAATCGCAAACGGATCCGTAACGACTACCCGCTGATGGCCTTATGGGAGATGGGCGTACGCGATCTGCGAGTGCCCCTGGATGATCTGGCGGACCCTGAAACTGGCGCCCGGATGGCTGATCTTGCCGCTCTCGGGCATCGTTTCACCGCCTATTCATACGGCCTGCCCAAAGGTGCGACGGCCGAAGCTCTGAAGATGAAGGGGAGTATCCTCGCGGCTTGGGAAGTCATCGCACCAATCACCAGCGCGGTTGACCTGCTTGCCCCGATGGCGGCGTTGAAGGGTTCAACGCCGATAGTTTTCAACCCCCATCGCGCCTCGGTGGAGGCCTTCAGCAGCAGCCACGGGATGCAGCCGGATGCGCGCGAAGAGGTCGAGGCATTGATGGCTATTGACGGCGCGCAAGAGATTATCGACGGTCTGGTCTTCGGCGTCACCTGGCAGGAGGAACCAACCTCGGCCATCGTATCGGCCCGGCAAAGTGTTGAAGGCTTTGGCGTCACGGCGGTGGTTCATGTGCAGTTCGCACATCGCCAGCCCCTGAGCCGGGATGAGACCGAACGCTACGACGCCAACCGTATCGCCGAGGCCGTGGTCGGCGTCCTGGCGAGTGATCAGATGACCGTGTTCCTCGACAATTTCACCGGTATCGACCGGGGTTATTTTTTTAGCGGGGGCCTGGTCGACCGGCTCTACAATCCTCTTGCCGGCGCTCGCATCGTCCGCCATTTACATGCCGCCCTTGCCGAGGGCTGCGATTTAAGCGACCTGGGTGAAAACGACCATGGCCGGTGGATTGCCCTTGGCCCTGTGGGCGTGTTGCTGTTGCCCGCGTCCGATTGCGACCCGGCGGACCTGCTCGGGGCGCCAGATCGGAACATGGGGCGTTGGATCGATCT
>CBDTVL010000434.1:0-2372 GCA_965363755.1 uncultured Sulfitobacter sp. | reverse complement strand
TGTCGTCGGAACTCAGGATGCTCTTCATGCAAGCTGCCCTACTTATTGGTCTTTTGGGCCTGATCGCTGTCGCAAGCCTAGCCGCCGCGCCGCGCCGTGCCAGTGTTGATGGCTTTTTCGACGGGCGCGGGCCTTCCGGGGCTGCACCGGGGTTATGGGTCCTAGTCCTTAGTCAGTTAACCACGTGGATATTTGCCCGGTCTCTTATGAACGCCGCCATTCTGGGGTATTATTACGGGATCGCGGGCGCGTTGGCTTATGCCGCCTATTATATATCGTTCCTGACTGGTGGCCTTATCGTGTCACAGTTGCGTCGAGGCGGTGCCATGTCGGTGCAGGACTGGCTTCGGGCCCGGTTCGGTGCAATTGGTGTCGGGTGTTATAATGTGGTGATAGTATTGCGTCTGCTGTCCGAAGTTTTTGCCAATTTGCTGGTCGTCGGTCTCATTTTTGCGGCTGCCCTGCCAGAGATTGAAGGCGCCCGTGAAATATCGATCCTGTCCATTGCCGGATTTGGTCTGGCCTATGCAGCCTGGGGCGGATTGTCTGCTGCGTTGCGCACAGATGTTGTCCAGATGGCGCTGTTTCTCTTGGCGTTTTCTATCGCTTTTATCTGGCTGGTATCCAGTCCCGGTTTTAATCTGGGCGCGGTGCTGACTGCGCCGGGGGTTTCAGGGGCCCATAACGGCTGGGTGCTGTTGGCCGTGGCATTCCTGCAGGTATTTTCCTACCCCGCGCATGATCCGGTGATGATGGACCGGGGGTTTCTCGCAGATCCTGAGACCACAAAGTGGTCTTTCTTGCACGCATTCTGGATATCGACCCTGTGTATCATTGCATTTGGATTCTTTGGGATTCAGGCAAGTCTACTTGGCGCGGTCTATGAGGGAGAGTTGCTGGGCACCTGGGGTCTGATGTTCCCTCCTTGGGTGTTTGTGTTGCTGTTGCTGTCGCTGCTGGTTTCAGCGCTCAGCACGCTTGATTCCGCGCTATCCTCTGCTGCGCGGTTGGTTGCGGTGGAGCTGAGACTGGCACCGCGCAGCCTGACAGGGGGGCGCATCGCCATGGTTGGGTTCCTGGCAGTTGGCACCGGCCTGACGCTGTGGGGCAATCAGAGCCTGTTTGATGCGGTCGCCGTGTCCGGCACCGCGTCGATTTTTCTGACACCGGTGCTGGTCTATGGGCTGTTGATGCGCCGCGCGTTGCCGTTGTGGTCTTATCTGGTCGCATTTGCGGCCGCCATTACCGGGGCTGCGCTGTATTTTCTGCGTGCCGCAGACTGGGCCGTCGTGGTGCTGCCAGAGGGGCACAAATACGAACAGTTGCTGACAATCTGCGTGGCGGTCTTGATTGTTGGATTTGTCGCAGTCATCGCGGGCGCGCGTTCTCTTGCAGGGCGCGAGTCGGCCTGATAGGGATTTTGCCAAAGTCCGATGGTTTTCATCGGAAATACATGAGGCCCGTTTGACCCCGCCGATTCCCCGCCTTGAGATCCGCAATCTGGTCCGTCGTTTTGGCGGCCGAGCGGTGGTGGATGACGTTTCTTTGACGATCATGCCAGGGCAAGTCACCTGCCTTCTGGGGCCCTCCGGCTGCGGCAAATCCACCACATTGCGGATGATCGCAGGTGTCGAGATGCAGGACAGTGGCGAGATTTACGTCGATGGAGGTCTGATCTGCGACACAGTTTTTCGAGTACCGCCAGAGCGGCGCGAGATTGGCCTGATGTTTCAGGATTTTGCCCTATTTCCACATTTGAGTGTGGCGGGAAATGTCGGGTTTGGCCTCAAGGTTGGGGCTGATGAAAAGCGGGAACGTGTAGTCGAATTGCTTAAACGCGTGGATCTGGTGCGATTTATCGATGGATATCCGCATCAATTGTCGGGCGGAGAGCAGCAAAGGGTGGCCTTGGCGCGCGCTTTGGCGCCGCGCCCGCGGGTCATGCTGATGGATGAACCGTTTTCGGGCCTAGACAATCGGCTGCGCGACGGTATTCGCGATGAAACGCTGAGCTTGCTCAAGGATGAGGATACCGCTGTTTTGCTGGTCACACACGAGCCGGACGAAGCAATGCGGATGGCGGACGAAATTGCGTTGATGCGGGATGGCAAGATTGTCCAGCAGGGCGCGCCCTATAATGTCTATACCCGGCCGGCAGATCAGAAATCCGTGTCTTTCTTCAGTGATGCCAATGTGTTGCGGTCCACTGTTAATGGTGCATTGGCGCAGACTGTATTTGGTCGTTTTCTGGCCCCCGGTGTGCCAGATGGCACCGATGTTGATATCGTTTTTCGCCCGCAGCATCTGAGCATTGATTTTGATCGGGCCGGCAAAGGCCCGGCACCAACCCCAACACAAGGGGTGGCAGCGCG
>CBDTVL010000433.1:0-2405 GCA_965363755.1 uncultured Sulfitobacter sp. | reverse complement strand
AAAAGATTGTGCCAAGATCATCACTTGACCAAGACTTAACGATCCTTTTGGATACAAAGTCCGACCTGATCCGCAAATAGACATATCTGGAGATCTGAAAATGGATAATAACGTCAACATTGTGAGAGAACCCCGCCAGTTTAGGCTCCAAACCACCCGCTCGGAACCATGGCATAAGCTTGCGGTCAAAGGCATAGCCATTTCGATTCTGTCGGTCGTCGTGCTTGCCGCACCGCAAGGCGCATCAGCGTGGCAGTCGTTCAATGGGATGGAAGTCAATAAGGTCAACGACAACGTCTTCGAAGTCTTCCCAAAAAGCATGGAACAACCTAACGGTACGCATTATTGGTGTGCTGCAGCAGCGTTTGCAGAAGCGCAATTGCGCGCCAAATCCGGGGATATTTATGTGGTCCGGGGCATGGGGGCCGCCGAAACTGCGAAACGCAGCACCGGGGCAGTGCAATTTACGCTGGATGCTTCTGCAGCGGGCGTCACTCCCGGGCCTATGGCAGGAGACGAGAACAGATTCAACGCCGGCGAACATATGGGCATCACACAGGCGCACGAGAATTGCTAGCGATCGGCTGATCGCACTTCCCTGCTATCTGAAAGTGCCAGGTCATTTTTGCACACCTAACAAGTGTGTCGTAAGAAATACCAATCGATCTGGCGTATCAGCATGGCTGCGGGCCAACAATCTCCTCCGGCCCTAGTTTGGCGCGTGAGATGGCGTCCCGCTACATGGGTCTCATCGTAATTGCGATGGGGTTCCAGTACGCCCTGACAGGCTACAAGGCATTCATGGCAGGTTGACATGGCTGCAGTGGTCCTCAGGGCTAGATTTGGTCAGGCAAAACCCGGCTAAGGCGCTCAGGACGGCAATGACTGTTTGGCTTCGCTGCGGACTGCCAAAAATCGGGTTGAATTCCGTTCGAGCCGTTCTATTCTCTTTGAAAAGCTTTTGGTCTGTGCGCTGCAGCTTATTCAGGCAGTGGGACGTACTATTTTGATTTTCAAGGAGAATAGAGATGATTAGACGTGCAATCGCAACCGGTCTGGCACTGACATTAACCGCGTCCACAGCGCTGGCTGACGTGTCGCAAGAGACCATCGATGCACTCGGTGCACCGGACAGCATCGACACACGCATCGGCACGCTGTCATTCGACAAAGGCGTGCCAAGCGCCGATACGGCGAAAACGGTATTTGACACGCTCGATTTCACCCGCGCGCTCAACGTCTACAACAACAGTTTCCGCGGTGCCTCAGCGTTGGGTTTGAAGAAAGGTTTTCAGAGCGTTGGTGCCGAGAGCGGCGATATCATCATCTTCGACACGCTGATGGATTCCAGCTCGCTGTTCCTGACCGCGAACGCAGATACCGTCTACTATCTAGGCTGGATCGACTTGTCTAAAGGACCGGTGGTGATCGACCAGCCGTCCGGTGGGCTGGGTGCCATCAACGACATGTGGTTCTCTTGGGTCATTGACATCGGCAAGCCCGGACCAGACCGGGGCCTTGGAGGAAAATACCTGCTCGTCGGACCGGACTATGACGGCACGTTGCCGCAGGGCGGCTATTTCACCGCCCACGCCAAGACCAACACCGTGCTTTATGCCCTGCGTGCCTTCATCGTAGATGGCGACGATCCTGCCCCCACGGTCAAGAATATCAAAGACAACCTAAAGATTTACCCCTATGCGGCCGGCAGCTTTGGCACTCCCATCGCTGAAGCACTGGAGGGCACGGTGCGCCTTGCTGGCGAACCGAAAATCCCCGAGATGAAATTCATCAACACCAGCGGGATGTCCTTCAACACAATCCCGCCCAGCGACTACGGTTTCTTCGAGATGATCAACGAAAACGTGCAGGCTGAGCCCGCCACCAGCTATGACGTTGAACTTGCCGGTCAACTGGCCGCCATTGGCATCGTTCATGGCAAGGATTTCGCCCCCGACGATCGGATGAAGGCGATCTTGACGGATGCCGCAGCAGTTGGACAGGCCGCAGGGCGCGCGTTGCAGTGGCAATCTCTCGAAAAGCACCCCGACTGGGCCTATTACGAAGGATCCAACTGGAGCAGTATGCTCTGGGCAGGTGGTGCCTTTTTCGAGACACCTCCACCTGCATTCAAGGATGGGATGTTTGTGCCCAAGCCGCCGACCGGCGCGAGGACACTCGATGCGCGCACGGCGTTCTACTACGCTTACACGCTCGACAGCCCCGGCATGATCATGAATATCTCCGAAGTCGGATCGCAGTATTTGATGGGCTTTCTTGATTCCAATGGCGATCCTTACGACGGCTCCAAGACCTACAAGGTAACGCTGCCAAAGGGCATTCCAGCCAAGGCATTCTGGTCCTTCACCGTCTATGACAGCCAGACCCGCTCAATGTTGCAGACA
>CBDTVL010000432.1:0-2412 GCA_965363755.1 uncultured Sulfitobacter sp. | reverse complement strand
ATATCTACGACAAGATGTGTTTTACGGTCTCATCCGCCGGCGGTCGACGCGGTGCACAGATGGGTACCTTCGATGTAGGGCATCCGGATGTTCTCGAATTCATTCGCGCCAAACGCGAAAATGGCCGCTTGCGGCAGTTCAATTTGTCGCTCTTGATCACCGACGACTTCATGCAGGCGGTTATTAAGGAAACCGATTGGAATGTTGCGTTTCCGGTTTCGCAAAAAGAAGTCGACGACGAAGGTCTGGATATTAACGATCCTGGTCAGTTTGTATGGCGCGAATGGCCAGAGGCTGGCAATTACGTCACCGATACCAAGGGCCTGGTCGCGTGCAAAATCTATAAGAAAATGCCGGCGCGACGTGTCTGGGATCTGATTATGGCGTCGACCTACGATTTCGCAGAGCCCGGCTTTGTGTTGATCGACAAGGTCAACGAAATGAATAACAACTGGTTCGACGAAAATATTCGTGCAACCAACCCTTGCGGTGAACAGCCGTTGCCCCCCTATGGTTCCTGCCTGTTGGGTTCGGTTAATTTGACCCGCTTTGTTGTCGATCCGTTCACGGAGGGCTCCCGTTTTGACTGGGACGCTTTCCGCAAAGTAGTCAAAGTATTTACCCGTATGCTGGATAACGTGGTTGAGATCAACGGTTTGCCGTTGCCACAACAGCGTAATGAAATTCAAAGAAAGCGCCGCCACGGTATGGGCTTTCTCGGTTTGGGATCAACCACCACCATGCTGCGTATGAAGTACGGTGATGCGCAGGCGGTTGCTTTCACAGAGGAAGTGGCACGCCAACTTGCGTTGGCTGGATGGGAAGAAGCTTTGGAACTGGCGCGCGAGAAAGGCCCGGCGCCGATTATGAACGAGCAGTTTGAAGTCACCGAAGAAATGCTGCGCAAGCGACCAGAGATGTTGGCTGATGGTTATCAGGCGGGCGACAAGGTTGCCGGACGGATCTTGCACGCGCGTTACAGCCGCTACATGCAGAGGATTGCAGCAGAAAATCCCGCATTGGTGGATGCATTGGCCGAAACGGGTGCGCGCTTTACGCATCACAGTTCAATCGCGCCGACCGGCACAATTTCTCTGTCGTTGGCGAATAATGCGAGCAATGGCATAGAGCCAAGCTTCGCGCATCACTATTTCCGCAACGTGATTCGCCAAGGCAAGAAGACCAAAGAGAAGGTCGACGTATTATCCTTCGAGCTGCTGGCGTATCGCGCTCTCGTTAATGCGGCAGCATTGCCAGAGGGAGCTGCGGAGGACACTAGCAACAATTTGCCGGATTACTTTATAACGGCAGAGGACGTCTCGCCGAAAGCGCATGTCGACATTCAGGCCGCCGCACAAAAATGGATCGATTCGTCGATTTCCAAGACGGCCAATGTACCGACGGACTTTCCTTATGAAGAATTCAAAGACGTCTACCTATATGCCTATGAACAGGGGTTGAAGGGATGTACGACATTCCGCTTTAACCCGGAAGCGTTCCAGGGCGTGCTGGTTAAAGAGAAAGACCTGAAGAAGACGGTGTACACGTTTGAGCTGGCTGATGGTTCGAGTGTCGACCTCAAAGGTGACGAAGAGATTGAATACGATGGCGAGGTACATACCGCCGCCAATTTGTTTGATGCTTTGAAAGAAGGCTATTACGGAAAATTTTAGAGCATAGAAAAAGAGAAAAAGAGCAGATTAGATGATTAAGATTGATGAAAAAATTGTTGGCTACGCGGTTGCCAAAGCGGATAGCGACGTAAAAACGGACAAACCCGATTACAAGCGTGAGGGCGGCGGCGATAGCGGTGCTGAAGTCATTCGCATGCACGAAAAGCTGGAACGTCCTGAAGTTTTGGTTGGCTCGACCTATAAGGTCAAGACGCCGATGTCAGATCATGCGATGTACGTGACGATCAACGACATCGTTTTGAATCAGGGAACCGAATACGAGAAGCGTCGACCGTTCGAGATTTTCATAAACTCGAAGAATCTGGATCATTACCAGTGGATCGTGGCACTGACGCGCATCATGTCGGCTGTTTTTCGCAAAGGCGGCGATGTTGCGTTTCTGGTCGAAGAACTGAAAGCTGTCTTCGATCCGCGCGGTGGTTACTGGCAACCCGGTGGCAAATTTATGCCGTCAATTATTGCTGAGCTTGGCTATATCATTGAGAAGCATCTGATCACTATTGGTTTGCTGGTGAAGCCCGGTTTGGATGCGGGCCAGAAAGAAATGATCGATCAAAAACGCGCAGAGTACGAAGAGGGCCAGAAACAGCAGGACGCGTTCTCCAAGAGTGACTACCCGGCAGGCGCACAGTTGTGTGCCAAGTGCAGTACCGCGGCCGTTATCATGATGGATGGCTGCATGACGTGTTTGTCTTGCGGCGATTCCAAGTGTGGATAG
>CBDTVL010000431.1:0-2462 GCA_965363755.1 uncultured Sulfitobacter sp. | reverse complement strand
CTGGAACTACTTTTGCGAAGCGGGATATGGACCAGGTTAAAGGCTCGACGCTTTAGAGCGTGTTGCGACCTATCCGATTCAGGATTCCCAGAGGGCTTGATCTGTGATTCCCTGTCTGCATGGCAGATATGGGGGCATGAGATGGGTAGATCACATCCAATGGCGCTTCGTGAGCGAGTTGTGGCGTTCGTGGAAGAAGGACATTCACACCGTGCGGCAGGAGCGCGGTTCAGGGTTTCGGTAAAATTCGTCAACGACATGGTGATCCTGAAGCGTAAAACAGGTGGGCTGGAGCCGCGCGCGCAGGGCAATGGCGGCGGCCATGGCAAGCTGGCCAGCCTTCGGGGCTGGATCGAGGCGCGGATGGTTGCAAAGCCGGATTTGACCTTGGATGATCTGGTGTTGGAGTTGGCAGATCGTCACAGTATTTCGATCCACCGCGTCTCGGTCTGGCGCGTCCTGCGCAGCCTCGGCCTGACACACAAAAAAAGACATCCAAGCCGCGGAACAGAAGCGGCCTGAGGTCCGGCAGGCTCGCCATATCTGGATCACACGGCGTCAGCCTTTCATGCGTAACCTGTTGCCGCGCATAGGTTTCATCGACGAGACCTCGCTGAAGACGAACATGGCCAAGACCACCGGCTGGTCACCAAAAGGCGCGCGCCTGATCGACCACGCGCCCTTCGGCCACTGGAAAACCCAGACATTCATCGCCGCCCTGCGCCAGGACCGGCTGGATGCACCTTGGGTCATTGATGGTGCGATGAACGGCGAACTGTTCGATCTCTACGTCGAGACCCAGTTAGCGCCGACCTTGCTGAGCGGCGATGTGATCATCCTGGATAACCTGTCATCGCACAAAAGCACAACTGCAGCGGCGACCATGGAGGCTGTCGGCGCATGGTTTCTGTTCCTTCCGCCTTATAGCCCAGACCTGAACCCTATCGAGATGGCGTTTGCAAAGCTCAAGGCCCTGATCCGCCGAGCCGCTGCCCGCACATACGATGAACTGTGGCAGGCCGTCGGCCATGTCTGCAACATCTTCACCGAGGAGGAATGCTACAATTTCTTCAAAGCAGCAGGATATGAAACCGATTGAACGCAACACGCTCTAACCGCTTGCTACAGACGTTTGCTCGATCCGATCCACAAGATATTGTATCGACAATTCATCTTAAGTTTTTGATTCAAAAAAGGATTTGACTAAGAAACAATTTTGACTCACCTTTACGCTTAAACAATGAGCGCACAAAGCGCCGGTAAACAGGCAGTGAGAGCACAGTATGAAATTTGGCAGCGATAGAAAAGCAGCGTTGGGTTCTTACCTCAACGATCTCCCAATACCATCGTGGATTCGAAATCAATAAAATGGTTGGTATTGTATTTGCTCTGTTCAGCGCTTGTTGCTCAATACTTGCAACGATAGGTGTCATGTTTTTTGGTGTTTCAGCGCAAACCATCGTGAATATATATTTCGTGTACCTAATACTCAGTGTAGTTGTGGTGCTTGCCACTTCCACAACAATTTTCATACTAGGTTTGCGTCAAAAATGGGCCGAAGGTCCAATTGCCCTTGACCAAGACCGAGCGCCTTCTGTTGGCGATCGAGTATCGACTATCAAGCGACCCGCAACCTTTACACCAGCGCTCGCGGAAAGCTTAGCTGACCGTCAGACTTGAGCCTAAGTGAAGCCAAGTACCTAGCGGATTAGCTTGCTAGGATTCCGATCTGCCCGAAGAGGTGGCCAACTGGTCGTTAACCAGCCTCCAAAACCGACTGATCAAGATTAGCAGAAGAGTCGTTCGATATGCCGGCGCCATTACCTTCCAACTTGCTGAAGTTGCCGCCAGCGGAGATTTGTTCAATCGCATCTTGGCGGCGATTCTGCGGCTGCGTGCATCTCCGGCTCCCGCATTACGGCGTCAGCGATCAAACCTGAGGGAAAGCTGCTCGACTGGCCTGTCTATGCGGGCGTCCACCGGACTAAGAATCGGACCAAACGAACCGCAATGACCATAATTTGGGCGAAGTTCACGCGACAGTTGTCGAACCTCGGCAAAACTCGCACACGAGGCTTGATCCGAAATCATTTTATTGGTTAACTGAGACAAATGGCGTGCCACTTTGGGTATGTCATGTTTATGATTTTGATTGGTGGGTGAAATAGTGACTATTCGAGGCAATAATTTTGAACAAGATGCGATGTTTGTCGCGAGTGTAGCAACCAAATTGGATTTTGACGCTGACCATCGTCAGCCGGTCACCCTGTATGGTCGATTTTTCAAGCGCTTTCTAGACTTTGCGATTGTCGTTCTTGCAGCCCCTTTAATGTTGCCAATTGTAGTGGTTCTCGCGGTCCTCGTCGCCCGAGATGGCCATTCGCCATTCTATCGGCAAGACCGGGTCGGCCGGGATGGCCGGGTCTTCTCGATGTGGAAATTGCGGACGATGGTGCCAAACG
>CBDTVL010000430.1:0-2484 GCA_965363755.1 uncultured Sulfitobacter sp. | reverse complement strand
GACTGATCGACGTAAGACAGATCAACCGTGTCGCCATATTCGATGGTGCCCGCGTCGGGTTGTTCCTGACCGGTGAACATTTTGAACAAGGTCGATTTACCTGCACCGTTGGGACCAATCACGCCGACAATACCGCCGGGGGGCAGCGAAAAGTCGAGACCTTCGATCAACTGCTTGTCGCCCATGTGTTTGGACAGACCTGCAACCTCGATCACCTTGTTGCCAAGGCGCGGACCGTTGGGAATGACGATCTGGGCGCGCGTGAGTTTTTCCCGCTCGGACTGTTCGGCAAGATCGTTATAGGCATTGATCCGGGCCTTGGATTTGGCTTGGCGGGCTTTGGCACCCTGCTGCATCCATTCAAGTTCGCGTTCCAGCGTCTTTTGTTTGGACTTATCCTCGCGGGCTTCCTGACCCAGACGTTTGGCTTTTTGTTCCAGCCATGCAGAATAATTCCCTTCGTAAGGCACACCCCGCCCCCGGTCGAGTTCGAGGATCCAGCTGGTGATGTCATCCAGAAAATAACGGTCGTGGGTGACAATCAGGATGGTGCCTTTGTAATCCATCAGGTGTTGTTGCAGCCACGCGATGGTTTCCGCGTCCAAATGGTTGGTCGGTTCATCAAGCAGCAGCATGTCAGGCGCTTCGAGCAGCAGTTTGCACAGCGCGACCCGGCGCTTTTCGCCGCCCGACAGAGTGGTGATGTCAGCATCATCCGCGGGACAGCGCAGGGCCTCCATGCTCACGTCGATCTGGCTGTCGAGATCCCAGAGGTTTTCGGCGTCGATCTTGTCTTGCAACTCTGCCATCTCATCGGCGGTTTCGTCCGAGTAATTCATCGCCAACTCGTTGTAGCGGTCAAGAATGGCTTTCTTGTCGGCAACACCGAGCATGACATTGCCACGCACGTCGAGGCTTTCGTCAAGCTGCGGTTCCTGCGGCAGATAGCCAACATGCGCGCCCTTGGCAGCCCACGCCTCGCCCTGAAATTCTTTGTCCAGACCAGCCATGATTTTCATCAGGGTGGATTTACCCGAGCCGTTGACGCCGACAACGCCAATTTTCACACCGGGCAGAAAGCTGAGATGGATGTTCTCGAAGCATTTCTTGCCGCCGGGATAGGTCTTGGAGACCCCTTCCATATGATAGACGTATTGATAAGCGGCCATGGGACGGTTCCTGTCTGAAAAATGGGTTTGCACTGCCATATCCCCGACGCGCGACAAGATCAAACAGAGAGCATGCAGGCTTGCCCCAGTTCAGCGAAGAAGGCTGACCTATGCGGGCGCATTGAATAGGTTCTCAGAAACTTCCGGGATACCAATCCAGCCCCAAAGTTTGCCCAAGGCCGGGGATTCAGCAACGAGAAGCCACGTCGGCTAACGCGTCGGTGTGGTTCAGCCAGGTTGAATCTCGATCGGGGACGGGGTTAGACCTATTGACCAGCGGTGCATTGGCGAAGGTTTCCCGGGTGCACGTCGCGCCTGTTCGATCAGCAGCCGGTGCAGCCTAGATGTAGCATCTGAATTACCTGTTTGTGTGTGTGTCATGTCTGTAAATTGAAACCATGGCGTGAAACCCACAAAGGCACCGTTGTGTTCGGCATTTAGATTGTTGAATATTTGATCGAACCCAATTCATTCTGGTGAAGAAATCGGAGTTATTCAGCCAATTTAACTGTGGTATTCAGAAAATTCGGGAAATATGACTTTTACCTTAGTGTTACCGTGCGACAAGCAATCAGAAATGTGGTTACTGATTGCTGTCCGGTAAGCTGTGCAAAACACAGTGCTAGACTCCACCTAAGCGGGTGCAGCAACAACCCGTTTCAATAAACAGAAGAGGGATAAGACATGTCAAAGACTACGCTCGTGGTTGGGCTTGACGGCTCAGTCGCAGGGGAGAGGGCTCTGGCGTTTGCCAAAAAGCAAGCCAAACAAATGGGGGACTGTACGATAGCGATTTGTTATGTAATCGAATGGTCGCCATTCAGCTTTCAGACACCTGAGGAAAACGAACAGCGTCACTTACGTCGCGAAGAAGAACTGAAACTCGCGCATGATCGCGTGCTGGATCCGGCAGTCGCAGCCACCAAAAAGGACGGCTTTGAAGCGACGGGAACTGTGCGTCATGGCGATGTGGCCGAAATTCTGGCCGAACTGGCTAATGAGGTCGGAGCCGCACAGATCGTTGTTGGTCGGGTTGGCGCACGCGGTCTCAAAGACCGTGTGTTTGGCAGTGTAAGCGGACGGCTTGTCGCGAGTGCGACAGTTCCCGTCACGATTATTCCCTGAGAGGATTCCCAATGAAAATTTCTATTCCTGCAGCTGCCGCGGCGGTAGCGCTGTTACCCGGCGCCGCACTGGCACAAGAGGCTGCGGTCAGCTTTGACCAAAAGGTCAACGATGTCTTTGCCGGATCGACCGGTTGGTTCGTAAACCTGATTTTTGCGCCATTGCCCGGCACTTCGTTCCCATGGATCGT
>CBDTVL010000429.1:0-2488 GCA_965363755.1 uncultured Sulfitobacter sp. | reverse complement strand
CTTCCACATTACGGAGAGAAAGCGGAAACCGAACATACATCATCACAGCAAGGCGTGCCGAGGCAAAGCATTATAGCGCGGCCAGTGCCGCCCACGCCCTGACTATGCCCCTGCCCTGGCCTTAATTGCCCCAAACGGTTTATAGATTGCGCCTCATGCCTGACCCCATGCACCACGGGCCAAGGGCCTCATAGCGCTAGTCGGTACCGTTCCTGACACATCATAGACTACTACAGCACTTAACCCTGTTGCGGCGAGGCACATCCAAATAACAAACATGGCATGAGGTCGCGCGATTATAGCAAACAGCGCAAGGTGACGAACGAACTGGTATGACACCTCGGGGATCTAAATAAAATGGGTTGACCACCCCCAAGTTCCTCTAGGGAAGACGCGAAACTGCGTCTGGGGATGGCCGTGAGAGGTTAAAACCAGTACCCACCCAACTAATGACCACCTCTCACCCACTATCTTAGGACCAAACCCTCTCTTGGTCGTTGACGTGGGTCACACAAGTCATCAATTTTTGGAAATTCCGCACTCCCATATATGTCAATTAGGGCAGATTTTCGGCCACCCCTTAGCCTGTTTGAAGAGACTCTCTCAAAAACGCGATGGAGGGTGATCTAGTCGCTCCGGCAATGTCCCGCAGTACTTTCATATTGCAATCTCACAGCAACCGCTCGAAATCTGCCAAACTGCACAAAGCGATTCCTTCAGTAAGAATAGAATCGCATGCGGCAGCGGCGTGCCGCAGTCGTTTTGATATTGCCAAGCCAGTTCAGAACGTACCAATTGCGGGTTTGAAACAGGAAAGAAGTGTTGGCATGGGTGGTTTCGAAAAATACCTGTCTGTCTGGATCGCACTTGCGATGGTCGCAGGCATCGTGATGGGCAATGTCGCACCTGCGTTGGTCGAGGCGATTGCAGCCGCGGAGTTCGCGAGCGTCAATCTAGTCGTTGCCGTTCTGATCTGGGCGATGGTCTATCCCATGATGGTAGGAGTAGATCCGGGTTCGTTACGCGACGTCGCGCGCCAGCCCCGGGGCCTGCTGATCACGCTTGTTGTGAATTGGTTGATCAAACCCTTCACAATGGCCGCGCTGGCTGTCGTTTTCTTTCAACACGTCTTTGCGCCCTGGATCCAACCCGAGGACGCGATGCAATACATTGCCGGTCTGATTCTGCTCGGGGCGGCACCTTGTACTGCGATGGTCTTTGTCTGGTCCCAACTGACACACGGCGACGAAACGTATACGCTTTTGCAAGTTTCGGTGAACGACCTGATTATGGTCATCGCGTTTGCGCCAATCGTGGCATTTCTGCTTGGCGTCACCGATATTTCGGTCCCATGGGAAACGCTCGTCCTTTCGGTTCTGCTCTTCATTGCGCTGCCTCTCGTTGCCGGGATGCTGACGCGCAGGCGCCTTGGCGATGCTACTGCGATCGAGGCGTTTCAAGCGCGGGTGAAGCCCTATTCCGTTGTTGGTCTGATCACCACGGTGATGATCCTCTTTGCTCTTCAGGGTCAGGTGATTGTCTCCAAACCCTTCGTCATCGTGCTGATCGCGGTTCCGATCATCCTTCAGAGCTATGGTGTTTTCGCAATCGCCTATGCGGCTGCATATGCATTGAAAGTGCCACATCGCATTGCAGCCCCGTGCGCCTTAATCGGCACCTCAAACTTTTTCGAACTAGCCGTGGCCGTGGCCATAAGCTTATTTGGACTGAATTCTGGCGCAGCGCTTGCCACTGTTGTCGGCGTGTTGGTTGAAGTGCCGGTCATGCTTACGCTCGTTGCTTTTGCGAACCGAACAAGGGCCCGGTTTGCAGCATGAAGTTGGTCTTCAGTTCAACACGGCCCATTGCATAATAACTGAAGATTGGCACAGTCCCAGCGAAGACCTCTTTTCGAACCAGAACAGATGCGACATAGGCTGAACTTCTGCTGTCTTTGGTTCAGGAAACTACACCGGATGGAGTACAGAATCTTACAACGTCTGCTGAGCAGAGAGCCTATGCGAAAGCTCAGCCTACCAGTTGAGAGCTATCGGGAACCTGAGACCTGATTGCAATGATTTCTTTTCACAAAGCGCATAGCGATGTGCCAATGTGGAAAAATGACTGACCATACCACCAACCAGTCGGCAGCGGCGCTGGAGCATTTGACAGGTCCGATGCGAGGCGAAGTATCGTGGCTGACCGGGAGCGCAACGGACGCCCAGCTTGAGGCAGAGCGCAGATTGGTGTTGGTACCCGCTGGTCAAAATGGTCCGCAACCACCAACAATAGCGCGGTTTCGCCAAGCAGGCGACAGCTACGAAATCGAAGTGGCTGAGGGGCAGAGAATCTGGATCAACGGCCAACCGGTCCAGATGTCTCAGCTGAAGTATGGCGATGTAATCGAGTTCGGAGAAACCGGACCGTTGTCACGTTTTCGACTTTATGACGACGCTCATCGACCGGGCATGACTGCGAGTGAAATTCT
>CBDTVL010000428.1:0-2533 GCA_965363755.1 uncultured Sulfitobacter sp. | reverse complement strand
ATTTCCACGTTATCGATGACACGGATATTGCCGGGGCAATTCCTTATCTCAAAGCTGGTTGAAGACTAAATATCGCGTCGACTTGCAAAGGTTGGCGCGACCGCCGCTGTGGTCACTTTGGGCTCTTTGCTGCCATTCGCAGCGGGCGCGAGCCTGATAGGTGCTTATTCCAGAAGCGGACCTACAGCTGGCAGCAAAACCGCGTTCTCATTCTGCGGTGAGGCAATCCGATTTTAGTCCGAAGTGGACACGAAAATCTCCTGCAAAAAGCCCCGCGATCGACCGAAGCACCCAATGGGCACTTCTAAACCCGCAACGACTATTGCAGGGGCTGATGCCCAGGTTCTAAGCCCAGGGACATCAGTTGATGTTTGCCTGATTTAGTTGTTTACCATCCACAACATATCGACATCATGGCGCTTCTTACCGGCATCTTCGCCGATCAGCAGTGTACCGTCATTTAGCGCCACGATGTTGTCGGGATTGGCCGGAAGGTTAGCTTCACACCGGCCCTCGGAATCAGTCTTGCCGACCACATATGGATCCAAACGGGTGATATTGTAATCGTCGCCGGTGGTGGAGACATATGTAGCACCGCATCCTTCGGCGTTAAGAGCAATTTCACCGGGGTTCGCCGAGTCAATCTCACCGGTTGACCAGTCTTTATGTCCCCAACTCTTGTCCATCGTGAAGGCAATCGCCGATATCGCAACATACACTTCGTTGCCGTGACTTGTGACGCCTTCCAGTTTGTCCCATTCGTTGGTCGCCCCCATAGCCGCCGCAGTACGCCGGGCCTCAAGGAAAGCGGCGCGCTGATCAGGTGCGGTTCCCGCAGCATGGCTGCGGATCTGATCATCTGACACATAGTTGGTTTGGCCATCGACGTAATCGGCAATACCGACATTGTCATATTCGGCAACCCAAGCCTCGATCTCGGCGTTATTTGAGTGACCAAGTTCGACCCACTCAACGTCAAACCCTGCGACATTCGGATCTGCGCTGTCATCTTGCGTCAGTTTTGCAGCATATAGCGTACCCGAGCTAAGGTCTCCTGCAATGTCTGCTACAAACTTGAACAAAACACCGCCTGAGGCTGTGTTGTATTTCTTGTCGCTATAGACCGCACTGTCGTCATCCGACATGTAGAGCGTTTTGTTATCCGGCATAATGGCCGCGGTTTCGTGGGACAAGCGACCGGTGGCGTAATGTTTAACAAGCTCTTCCCTGTCGGCGGAAGCAGCATTGTTGATTTCGATCATGTAGCCGTAGCGATATGGGTTCGCCATTCTACCCAGATACTGAGACATGTTCTTGGGCTTTATATAGTTGACGTCGTTCCCGTCCTGAAAGCTTGCCCGCTCGTCTTCGTCGTGGTTGTCAGGATGGTTCCAAACAGCTGTGTTGTAGAAGAAATACTCTTCGGCCAAAAGCGGAGTCCCCCAAGGGGTTATCGTTCCCGAACACAAGACCGCACCGCCGTGAATCGAGGATAGATCTAGCATTTTTGATGACGGCAAATCGGCCTGCCATTTGCCGCCAGATCTTGTCAGCGAAAGTTTGGAAATGCTGCTTGCGCCGTCTCGTCCAGCGCCTTCCCAACCAGTGTAAAGATAGGCGGTATTGGCACCGGTTGGAACAAAGCCATTAAAATCGGGCGTGTTCGAAATGTACATCAACTCTCCGGCGGTGTTGTAGACGCCCCCAAAAACCTGACCATTTGCAAGGCTATCGCCAGCCTTGGCAAAAGTCACATATTCGCCGGAGTTGGTACTTACGCGGCTGCGTGCGTCTTCTGCTGGTATGGACATGCTGGGTTTGGAGGGATCAAAGCCCGCTACGTATCCTACAAGAGCGGGCGGCGCTTCGCCCTTGAACGTGTTCTTTCCACCAGGGTGCTGCGCATTGAGGAACAAATCACCAATTGCGTTCGTGGAAATGCCGGTGACTTCTGCGCCAGCGGGCATTGTCGCTATGCGCGTCAACGACTTTTCCGCTGTCGCTGAATAGGGCACTAGTGCGATGGCCGCCACCGTCACCCAAATGTTTGGTCTAATCATTTCACTCTCCCAAGTTTTGTTATATATTTTTTTAGACAATAAGAGCAGGTGCCGCGCACTGGCAAGGTTTGCGTATCTCATCCATTCGCGAGGCCAAGATTGAATGTTCTGCGAACTGCCAAATTGTCGACTGACCAACGCTGAATCCGCCATAATGCTGCGCCAGACACCAATGGCAGCAATGCGAAAGCTGCGCTGCAGCGGTCCATTGGGCGGCCAATGGCCGGTGTGGGCCGCTTGTGATCGATGCTGCAACATGCACATTTTGACGCTAAGGGCGGAATCCGGACTTTCGCTGCAACAGGCTTCAATGACCGCTTTCCCGCAAGCTAAGAAATGAGAAGCCTGGACAGCACTCGACATCATATTGCTGCTACACACCGCCCGCGATCCCGGCCTCGGGGTCATAGAGGTAGTTCTTCCGATGCAGCTTGGGGTGCGCTCGCCAGATTTTGGCGCTTTCCTCGAAGAGC
>CBDTVL010000427.1:0-2581 GCA_965363755.1 uncultured Sulfitobacter sp. | reverse complement strand
AAATGCAGAGCGGCGAGGATCTATGTGATCGTCCGGGATGGAACAGTTACAAGCCATTCGGACGCTATGTGCTGTGGGTTGGACATCTATGAGATTGGTAAGGTGTGGTTTTCTACCATTCATTCTAAATGCCCCGCTTGGCCTTAAGGTTAGTTGGGGCTTGTCTTATGTTTTCCCCATCGATCTGCAAAGATTGAGCCATTGCGCGCCAAGCCAAGTTTAGCGGGCAATGGTGGCGGATAGCACTCCCTTACTAGAGTGTGCTTTCACTTGCTGCACTCTTGATGGCAAACAACGTGGCATCCCATGCGCGATAATGAACAAAAATAATCATAAACTTGGCATTTAAGAACTTGTTCGACACCTACGACCTCACGTTTTCGGTGCTATGTATGGGGAGTTTGAACGTAATTGTGCCGACGCATTCTTATGTGTCTCCAGTTCAACTGAAAGCCAATCACCAACAACTTTGGCAAGATCAGACCCTTGAGTCGCGCCGAACTGTAGAAAATACAAGGAGTGATCAGATTGCCGGACTGGCCCCCATGGCTTGACCAGGTCTCCCGAAAACAACAAATCAGCCGCCACAATATCGTCACCCAGCGCGATGCCCTCGCCAGCGGCAACTTTGCCGAAAATTGCCGATGTGCTATTCAGAATTGGCCCGCGTTCAACATCACGATGCGCACGCCCTGAATGTCTCAGCCAGGAGGTCCATCTGGACATGTTTTTTTCATGGATCAGCGTTGAGGTTGCCAGTTTGGGTGCCGTTACGTTGTCGCCGTCCTGCGAAACCATGATCGCACCGCAGACCGAAAACTCGTAACCGGTTCTAAGGAGCACGGAGTCGTACTCCGGCCATTCGCCGCGCCCAAAATGGATGGCTAAATCTGCCTTCGCTTTGAGATAAGCGTCGATGTCCTGACCGTGCGCGATATCAAGCTGCACCTCTGGAATCAGGGCCTGCAGCTTGATTAGGCGCGAGCCCAGCCAACATTCCACAAATCCCGCGTCCGCCACAATCTTCAAACGGCGTCGCGCAGGGTTTTTGGCACGCCGCCTACTGACCAGCGTTGTCACTGTGTCGATGTCCTCAAACGCCTTAGACAGTGCAAAATAGTATGTGCTGCCCTCTGTGGTGAGCGTCACTTTACGGTTCGATCTGTGGAACAGTTTGACCTCAAGCCGGTCTTCCAGGCGCTGAACCTGATGGCTGATCGACGATGGTGTGACGCTGAGTTCATGCGACGCCAATTTAAAACTGCCATGACGGGCAGCAGCCTTAAACGCGCGCAATGCGGTGAGTGGAGGGAGCATATGGGGCATTATTTCAGATGAATGTAATCGATCTGAATTGATAAGAAAACATCGTTTGTCAGACCTGACCTCAGCGCACAAGCTGACGGTATCAACTCAAGACACCTCAACAATCGAACCCTTACCCGGGCCTAGCCCTCAATCGGAGTACCCTATGGAAAAGCACGATCAAATACTGCGAAATTGGATCACGCAGACAGTGCGTGCCGTTGCAATTTCGCTGACGGCTTTGGGCGCGACCCAAGCAGAGGCGCAAAACAGTGAAGTGAATATTTTTTTCTGGGGTGATTATGTCCCGGCTGAAGTGGTTGAAGCCTTTGAACAGGAAACTGGGATCAAGGTTGTCTACGGCGCTTTTGACACACTTGAAACGCTGGAAACCAAGCTGCTGGCAGGCAATAGCGGCTATGATGTTGTGCTGCCGTCAGCCTTGGTGGCCAACCGTCTGATCAGTGCCGGAGGCCTTGATCCATTAGACAAATCGAAGCTGTCCAACATTGACAATCTCGATCCCAAAGTGATGAATTTCCTCGCGCGCCATGACGAGCGCAACCAATTTGGCGTACCCTATCTGTGGGGCACCACAGGCGTGATCTATAACCCTGCCATGGTAACAGAACGGATGCCGGATGCCCCGCTGGACAGCCTTGCGATGTTCTTTGATCCGGACGTGATTTCGAAGTTCGCAGACTGTGGCGTGGCCTTTATCGACTCGCCCGAAGAGGTAATCGCGATCGCTCTCAACTACCTTAGCCTTGATCCCTTCACTACAGACCCAGATGATTTCAAAAAGGCCGCAGATCTTTTGGCTCCAGTGTTGCCGCACTTCCGCCATTTCAACACGGGTTCTATTATCAATGATATGGCTGGTGGCAATCTTTGCCTTGCCTTTGGGTGGAGTGGGGACGCAGGCGCAGCCTATGCCCGGGCACTTGAGGCCGAAAACGGGGTAGAGGTTTATTATTCAGTACCGAAAGAGGGGACCGAGGTTTT
Organism: uncultured Sulfitobacter sp.; assembly: GCA_965363755.1. Classification (GTDB taxonomy): domain Bacteria; phylum Pseudomonadota; class Alphaproteobacteria; order Rhodobacterales; family Rhodobacteraceae; genus JL08. The sequence continues at coordinate 271 of CBDTVL010000427.1, read as the reverse complement.
CTTTAACTTTATGTCCAACGCCAAGGGCGCACCTAACCCGGAAAACGCACATACCTTCATCGACTACCTGATGCGGGCCGAAGTGATCGCGGGGGTGACCAACACATACTACTACCCAAATGGCAATGCCGCTTCACTTGAGTTTGTATTGGACGAAATCAAGGCCGATCCAAACGTTTGCCCAACGCCGGAGATGATGGCGACACTTTTTCCCAACCTGCCACGTGACAACAAAACCCAGCGCACGCTGACGCGGACATGGACATGGACA
>CBDTVL010000426.1:0-2594 GCA_965363755.1 uncultured Sulfitobacter sp. | reverse complement strand
AATGGCGCGATATGTTTATGGCGAGGACTACGAAGGGTATTCGATTGGATTTGGGTTATCTTTCTAAGAATGGATGGTCCGGTTATTCCCGCGCAGCTAGCTGCTGATAATTCGAAGGTCTGCCAAGGGCCAAGACTGGTTTTTTGTGTGGCTGCGGCGAACGGCAGGTTTATCCTGCAAAGCAGACCTCGGCGCAAGGTGCAGCGAAAGTCCGGTTTCCGCGGCGGTTTCAACTGGTCGACGCAACACTTTAATCTTTTTGAGAAGATGGAGTGAGCATCATGAAGTATCGGCAACGGACATTTTACACGGACAAACAGAAGGCAGAGATTTGGGATCGGTGGCAGCGCGGAGAGTCGATGAGTTCGATTGGACGTGGGTTTGATCGCGCGTCCTCGTCGATTTATCCACTCCTCGCTCGCACTGGCGGCATCCGCCCACCAAACCGCGTCAGATCCCGGTTGGCTTTAACGCTTGCTGATCGCGAAGAAATATCACGCGGTCTTATTGCTTCTCAGTCTTTACGATCAATTGCCCGCAGTTTGAAGCGGCCCGCGTCGACCATCAGCCGTGAAGTCGGGCGCAATGGTGGGACCAAGCAATACCGTGCAGCGTTGTCTGATGCAGCAGCGTGGAACCGCGCTCATCGGCCAAAACTCTGCAAGCTGAATGGTAATGCCTATCTCTGCCGTGCGATATCCACCAAACTAATCCGCAAGTGGTCCCCGCAACAAATTGCAGGCTGGCTGATGCGCGAACATCCCGAAGATGAAGGCAAGCGCGTCTCTCATGAGACGATCTATCGTAGCCTATTTATCCAGACGCGGGGCGTACTTAAGAAGGAATTGCTGGCTCATCTGAGGGCGACGCGATCCATACGCCGATCCCGCCATGCCACTTTAAAGCGCAGCGGCTTGGGTAAGTTCAACGACGCAATATCGATCCGCGACAGACCTGCGGAAGTTGAGGATCGAGCAGTGCCGGGCCATTGGGAGGGTGACCTCATTGCTGGCTCTGGCAACAGTTTCATCGCGACATTAGTTGAGCGTCACACCCGCTTTGTGATGCTGGCGAAGGTTGGCAACAAGGACAGCCATAGTGTCATTCAAGCGTTGATCAAGCAGTCACGCAAACTGCCAAAAGAGCTGTATCGTTCTCTGACTTGGGATCGCGGATCAGAGATGGCGGGGCACAAAAAGTTCACCTTGGCAACGGATATCGATGTCTTCTTGTGCGAACCACATTCACCCTGGCAGCGCGGCACAAACGAAAATACAAACCGGCTGTTAAGACAGTACTTTCCAAAAGGGACGGATCTGTCGATACATAGTCAAGCAAAGTTGAGTGCCGTCGCCAGACAGCTCAACGAACGACCTCGAATGACGCTGGGATACCAAACTCCCGCAGAGCGTTTCAATGCATGTGTTGCGTCGATCAGTTGAGGCCGCCGCCCTTAGCGCCGAAATGTGCTTGGTGCAGCATTGGCCGCTTCCGGCCCTTAACCCCGGCACCCACGAAGGTCTGACCATCTGTAAAGCAGACCTGATAACCAGCACCAAACATCGTCTCAAAGAATGAAACGGCTTCGTCCACGTTCGGAACGATAAAACCCATGTGGTGCATGCCGAAGGTCGCCGCGTGCGGGGTTATGCGATGTGCGCCCAGTAATCGACGACAACAACCTTTTGAACCCAAGCGCCGACCCAATCGGCAAATGCGGTGTGTTTAGGATGTGGCAAATACGCGTCGCGGTCTGCTTCGCTTGCGAAGGTCAGCTGGAAACAATGGGTCAAACCCTCGCTCAGCCCTTCGCTTGAATTGTTCAGCCCCCACTCAAAAACCTTGATGCCCGGAACCTCGCTTTGAAGTCCGCCGAAACGTCGCACGATCTCGGCCAGCTCAGTTTCCGACGTGCCGTCTTTGAATTGCAAAGTAACGATGTGGCGGAGTTCTTTGGGCGTGGTCATGGCATCCTCAGGGTAACTAATGGGTTACTTATTAAGGCTCAGCGCCATGTGCGATCAAGTAAATAGTTGCGGCCCACCTCTAGCCCCGCGCCAGCATATCCTAAATCCAGTTGTCGCTCATGGTGTCACCTCCCGTTGACCTCTGGACCATCCTAGCAACGAAACGCCGCGCAGCAACCATCGGGCATGGAAAAGCCCGCCGCAAGTATTGGGGAATGCGCGACGGGCCATAATCGCGCTGGTATAAGCAGTGGACACCAGTTCAAGAAGGGAGCCACCCCCAAGTTGCTGTAAGGGACAAGCGTAACTGCGTCTTGGGGGCGACCCTGAGAGGCAAAATCAGCACCCACCCAACCAACTACAACCTCTCACGCACTAGTCTAGGGCCAAACCCTCTCTTGGTCTTTGACTAGGGTCACACAAGTCATCAATTTGTATGGTTCCTGTCCATCCAGAAGCCATGCCAAGGCCAATGCTCGTCTAGGCGGTTGCTAGCCGCCCTTTCTTTGGGCGTTTTTTCTTGCCCTAAAGTTCGTAGCCCATATGAACGTAGGTCCCGTACCAGTCTGAGTCAAATAGTTCGAACTACCGGCAGATTCGGAGATTTGGCAAAGATCGGTTAAAGTG
>CBDTVL010000425.1:0-2617 GCA_965363755.1 uncultured Sulfitobacter sp. | reverse complement strand
CTTTCCTATGCCATCGCCGCCGAGCCTGAGAACATGGAGGCCAAGCAACTGAAAGCCGATGCCCTGCGCCAGATGGCATACACGACGCAATCCGGCATCCAGGTCCGCAATTTCATGCTGACTGAGGCTCTGCACCTAGAGGGCAAGCTGGATTGGAACAAACCCCCGGCCATGCTGATGTTTGGGGAAGCGACTGTCGACAGCATTCTGGCCAGTGACCCTCTCGCGACTCTCAAAATGCTTGAGATCAATATCGATCCGGTCAAAAGCGCAGAGGTTAGTCGCGTCGTTGAGATCAAACTCACTGATCAGGATAAGTCCTTGGCCCTTCACGTGCGTCGCGGAGTGGCGGAAGTGAGTGAGACCGTGCCGGAGAAAGTCGATGCGACGATTGCGATCCCTTTCAGGAGTTTTGCTGAGATCATGGTCGGGGATTCAACCTTGCCCAAGGAGATTGAAGCGGGCACCGCCCAGATTGAGGGAAGCCAGGAGGCACTCACCGAAGTCATGGGTTCCTTCGACAAAGTCGCGAAGGATGATGTCAATCCTGGCTACATGCACAACTAGTCATCACCCCAACGCGTATTTAGAAGGAAAACGAAAATGAAAACCAAAATACTATCCACCGCCACCCTTCTGGCCACCTTTGGTGCGTTAATCGCGCTGCCAGGCACAACATTCGCCCAAGTTCAGGACAACCTCTACATGGGGGGGGCTGACGTGACACTTGGCAAAGCGGACAATGGTGCCATCAGCAACCAAAAACTCCTGGATCGCTATGACCAGACCATTTGGTCGAAACCGACGATTGAGAAACCCGCTGAGGGGATCTGGACCCTTGGAGGTTATGGACTCGCGCCGATCAGCGTCATCGACACCGAAGAGGGACTCATCGTATTCGACACCGGTGACAGCAAGCATGATGGCGAGGTTCTGCTCAAGGCTATTCGCACCTTCAGCGACAAGCCCGTCAAGGTGATCATCTATGGACATTCTCACACCGCCATGGGTGCTGGTGTCCTGGCCGAGGGAAACAAAGATGTCATGGTCGTTGGGCATCCTGATCTGAATCCCATTGTAGAGGACAACATTCAGGGTGGCGGAGCGCCGGCGTATTTCCCGGAACTCGGGCCGTACCTCACCGCACGGATGTTAATACAGTTTAACGCGTTCATGCCAAAGGAGGGGCCAGATTCTTATGTCCTGCCGCTCTCACTACCTGCTGAGATGGAATATGCATTTCTGCCTGTCAACACTCCCGTCGAGAATCTTCAAGAAATGACTGTCCTTGGCGTGAAGATGCAGTTTTTCACCAAGTATGGATCGGATGACAAGGTTCACACGGCGGTCTGGTTGCCGGAACGCGAAATTCTGTTCTCATCGTTATTGTGGATGGGGCCACCACAACTCTATTCAGTGCGTGGTGATGTGTTCCGTGATCCGCGTTCATGGATCGAGGGGCTTAAAGAGCAGCGGGATCTTCAGCCGGAAGTGCTGATTTCCGCCGCTGCCCGTCCAGTGATCGGCAAGGAGAACGTGCAGAAGGTTTTGCAGGGCTATATGGACGGCGCGAGCTTTGTACTCGATCAGACTTTGCGCGGCATTCTTGGCGGGCAGGGACCTGACGATCTGAGGCACTCGGTTCAATTCCCGGAATATCTGGATGCAGTGCCCAACAACCTGCAAGTCTATGGCGAAATCGAGTCGTATTCTCCGGCGATCTACTATCAGGCGGTCGGTTGGTACGACAACGACGCGGCAAACCTCAAGAAACTAGCCCCGATCGAAGAATCTCGCCGTATCGTGCCCCTCATGGGCGGGCGGGAGAAGGTGCTCGCTGCGGTGAAGCAGGCGATAGAAAAGAAAGAATACACGTGGGCCGCAACGCTCGTGAATCATCTCTACAACCTCGACCCAGAGGACAAGGAAGCACGGCAACTGAAAGCAGATGCGCTGCGCCAGATGGCCTATCTCTCCACCGGAGCCAACGAGCGTTCGCATATGCTGTCTCAGGCTCTTGCTCTGGAGGGCAAGGTCACCCTTCCGCGCGTGGTTCCTCCTGCACCCGAAAGCCTCAGCGCATCCCCCACGACTTACGTTGATTATTTCCGGGTTCGTATCGACCCGGAAAAAAGTGACGAGACCGACAGTTTCATTCAATTCGACTTTGCTGACGGCACCAGTGCCGGTCTCCATGTTCGCCGCGCGGTGGCAGAGTTTGTCGCCGAGCCGGACAAGCACGTCCGCAAGCCCGATTTGACCTTGGCGATGTCCGGAGAAAGCTGGGCTAAGCTTTACTTGAGCCAGTCGACACCCGAAGAAATGATTGAGGCCGGCGATATCAAAGTAACGGGAGACGCCGCTGAAGCGGCCCGTGTGATCAACCTGTTCGATCGCTATTCGCCGCAGAAAGCGGTCGTCATCCCGCCTGCCACGTTGATTCAGGATCACCAGTAAGGGACCTGGAATGGGTCGAATAACGGCGAATTTCCGGATCGAAAGCCGAAACCCTGATTGGGTTTCTTCCGAATTGGGGAAATGGCATCCAGATAGCCAAAAAAGCTCAGATAGAATAATAATTGGGAGAGAATATCGTGAAGTTTCTGAAACACATCGC
>CBDTVL010000424.1:0-2624 GCA_965363755.1 uncultured Sulfitobacter sp. | reverse complement strand
GAAGTTGGACCTCTGAAAGGCGATGATGGAGAAGCGGGCGCAGGCATGGTGCTGATCCGGATGCTGCAACGGGCAGAACTAACCGGTCATATCATCGTGGTGACCCGTTGGTATGGGGGCAAACATCTGGGCGGCGACCGGTTCCGGCATGTGCAAACCTGCGCCCGGACCTATCTCGACGCGCTTTGATCTGGGTCAAAGTATGTATGGTGCATTCCACTATCGTTCTGGCAAGGAAACGCTACAGCGGGGTCTTTTAGGTATGCAACATCCACGAACACTGAAACGGCATGCTGCTCTGGTTGACGGTATGGCCACTGCGCGCGGCATTGATCTGGAAGAAACGCTGATGCGGGGCGAGATCAGCGTTGACGAGATCAGCGACGCGGTTTTGCGCTGCACCGCATGTTCCAATCCCGAGCATTGTGCCGGTTGGCTGGAAGAGCAAGATGGGGTGGCAGAGTCCGCACCGGGGTTTTGTCGCAACGCGGACCTGTTCAACCAGCTTGCACCGAAACCGAAATAAGCTTGTATCAGCCAGCGCATCGGCTGTGTCACAGACAGATATGGTGCAGTAGAGGCGCCAATTGCACTCAAAGACGAGAGACACCGACGGGCCGACACTTGGCGTGAGGCCCGTCACTGACCTCTGCGATAAACTGGCCACTTTGGTGCGCCAAGTACCGCAGAGCTAGACGTCAAAATCATCAAACACCACCGACGCAGTCAAACCATCAAAAGGCGTTCGGGTCTCACAATGCGTTGTGCGAACCGTCGCACAAGGGCGATTTTCCAGAGGTCTTGCAGCCACAGAAGAACACTTTTTTGTCTGCATGCGCCTCATATTTTACCGGAGCAAAGCTGGTGTCCTTGTGTGAGCCATCGCAAAAAGGTTGTTTCGCGGATCTACCACAGGCGCACCAGAAATAGGTTTTCCCGGCAGTAACCTCGACAGCGTAGGGTGATTTCTGGGCAACGATCGGCGTGTCGGACATGGCGGTTCTCCCGTTGAGTGCCCAAAAAAGATAGCAGCGCCTTGGCAAATGAACAGGGCGATTGTCCGGGTTTATAGCATGCTTCGCACACAATGGCGCGAAGGTTGGCGCAGATTGTCCGCAAGAACGTGATGTAGCGTGGACTTGCCGCCGTTACATTTGGGTCTTAAGAATGTTGGGGGGCATTGGATTAGGCTGGCATTGACCGGCCATGAAATGTCGAAACGGGGAGAATGAAATGAAGATCAAACGTATAGGCGCACTTGCGGCAGTTTTCATGCTTTGCGCATCAACGGGTATTGCCGGGGCCATCACCCTGACGCCAGCGGATCCACAGCCCGGAAAGCTGAAAGAAGGGCTTTATGTAACCTACGGCTATCCCGGGGGACAAATCGAATCGCTGTCGGCTGCGTCTTCTGCACTCAAAAAAGGCAAGAAGGGCAAGCCACTGACAGGGTTGAACTACAAGGACACTAATGAAGGTGATTTGGTGCTGACGTCACGCCGCGAATATCAGGTGGCAGCAGCGATCAGCGGCTATGTCCGCTTTGATGCGCCGGGCGCCTATGACATCGATTTTCTGACCAACGACGGGTTGAAGGTGACCCTTGGCGGCCAACCAGTAGCAAAATATGATGGCATTCACGCCTGCAGCAGCACCCGTGTCACCAAGGTGACTGTGCCAGAAGCCGGATGGTACGCGCTGGAAATGATGTACTTCCAGAAAAAAGGGACAGCTTGTCTGCAGATGCGTATGGCACCCGAAGGCGGCAAAGTGAAGCAAGTCGCGAATAGTATCTTTGGCTATAAGAACTAGGACTGCGGCGCGCGGGTTCTCCTGCTGCTGCTAGACAGTGACGTTGCTTTGACGGCGGGGTTATCCCGCCGTTTTTGTTTGCATCGACTTTTATCGGATGCCGCAAGTTGAGGTGACGCCACGTTTTGACGCGAGTATTCCTCTCTCGTGGGGGCTGGATAAGGGCCGCCCACAGTATGCGCGGGCTGAGTGTGGTTTTGGCGGCTTGGTTTGTGGCGCTTAGGCCAACCGACTTGGCGTGAGGGTGCTCAACACAGCCGCAGGCAACGAGTCGCATGCTTTGTCGTCAAATTTCAAACCAGCTTCCCCCACAAGTCATACTCGCCGGCCTCATCCACCTGAACCCGCACAATTTCCCCCGGCTTCAATCTGTCAAATCCTTCGTCGACAAACAGGTTCCCGTCAATCTCGGGCGCATCTGCCATTGTCCGGCAGGTTGCAGCATCCGTGTCGACCTCATCCACGATCACATCCAAAACACGGCCCACTTTGGCCGCCAGCTTTGCCTCTGATATCGACTGGGCCTTTTCCATGAAACGGTCCCATCGGTCTTGTTTGACTTCGGCGGCCACGTGATCTGGTAGGGCGTTAGACCGCGCTCCGGCCACGTTTTCGTATTGAAAACAGCCCACGCGATCCAGTTGCGCCTCGTCCATCCAGTCGAGCAGGGTCTGGAATTCAGCCTCTGTTTCACCGGGGTATCCAACAATAAAGGTCGAGCGCAGGGTGATGTCGGGGCAAATGCTGCGCCACTGGGAAATCTCGTCCAGCGTTTTGGCGCCTGCCGCAGGGCGCGCCATGCGACGCAAAAC
>CBDTVL010000423.1:0-2655 GCA_965363755.1 uncultured Sulfitobacter sp. | reverse complement strand
AGATCGACCACCCCGCGCATTTGATTGGGCACGCCTAGCTCAGGCACCCGCTGGCAGGTGCGTAACACCTGAACTCGCCATTGCTCGGAGAACTCGCGGTTGTAGTCATCAGGGTCGACCCATTCGTGGGGGTCGCAGGGCGGATCTTCGCTGCCAATCAACAAGGCGCCACCTTGCTCGGGGCGAGTATAGAGGCCGATGTCACTATCCGATGTCACGCAGCCAGTTGCCAAATTGTATCCCTCGGGCAAAGGCACATGCGCGACTTCCTGGCGCAGTGCGCGGGTTTTAACCTTCATCGATTTCTCAACATCCGCGATCTGGTTCACTTTCGACGAATGCGGGCCAGCAGCATTCAACACCACCGGCGCATTGATCGCCTCACCCGATGCGAGGGTTATTCCTTGCACCTGCCCACACTGCTGGCGAATTTCGGTCACCTCCGCATTATATTGGAACTCACTGCCAGCCTTTTCAGCAGCCCGCATGATGTTATGCGTGGCCAGTTGCGGATCGGATATATAACCCGCCGCATGAAACAGCACCGCGCCAGGTAAGGGTTGTGGATTAGCAACACCGAAGTCGGGGTGATCGGGACGCTTCACCGGATAAAAGGATTCGCTGTTCCAGGCCGGTAATTTTTCAAGAATTTCTGACGGGGTCAGTTCACTGTAGGGTGAATCTAGCTGGTCCATCAGCGCCATAGTTGGGCGCAAAAACTCGTTGCCCTCGGTCTTCATCACCAATGAGCCGACATTATGATATTTGATCAGTCCTCGTTCATCGAGATCACTGCTACCGAGATATTCGGTCCAATTTTTCCAGTAAAAATGCGACTCATAAGCCATTGCCGAGCCTTCGAGAGTGGAATAGTAGGGACGGATAATCGCGCATGAACCCGAAGTCGAGCCATAGCCCGCGGCTGGAAGACGATCGAGGTTGAGCACTTTCCAACCTTTGCGCGCCAGCGATAGTGAGGTGGCACAGCCGATAATGCCAGCACCGATGATGATTGCGTCAACTGATCTTGTCATAAGGTTTCTTAGCTAATAGCGTGATATGCGGATTGAGAAAATCGGCGGCATCGAGTGGTTAGCGCGTTAGCGTCAATTCGCGTCTACGCTCATTCGCAAAAGACTCCAGCGACTGTCGAATGTCCGTTTTTATTTCCGGCGGCTGATATTGGCTCAAAGTCTTGCGCAATACTTGATTGGCCCGTTCAAAAGCAGTTTTAGAACCGTTTTCGCTCCAGCTCTCATAATTGCTCCAATCGGAAGTCATCGGCGCATAAAACGCGGTTCGGAAGTTTGCTTTGGTATGAGCGGTACCAAAAAAATGCCCACCGTGCCCCGCTTCACGAATCGAATCGAGGGCTAGAGTCGAGCTATCTACCTTGATCGGGGTCAACACCTCGCGCATCATCTGCAGCATGTCGACATCGATGATGAACTTCTCAAACGAAGCGCACAAACCGCCTTCAAGCCAGCCTGCGGCGTGCTTGACGATCTGTGCATGCCCCATCACTGCGCCCCATAGCGACATCTGAGACTCCAGAGCGGATTGAGCGTCGACGCAATTGGCCGCATTGGTGTTAGAGGAGCGAAACGGCAATTGATAACGGCGGGCCAACTGCCCCGATGCCCAGGCAGCGCGAGTATATTCGGGCGTGCCAAAGGCGGGGGCGCCACTTTGCATGTCGGCATTTGAAGTAAAACCACCGTAGACCATGGGCGCGCCCGGATTGACTATCTGCGACAACGCAATCACGCCTAGGGCTTCGGCATTTTGCTGCGCCAAGGCGCCGGCCAAGGTGATTGGACACATCGCGCCTGAAAGGGTGAAAGGCGTCACGATCACCGGTTGACCGTGCTCCGCCATCTCGATCAAACCCTCGCTCATCGGGCCATCGACCCGCAACGGCGAATTGGTGTTGACCACCGTGATCACACTCGGTTCTGACTTGAGCTGAGCGAGGTCAACACCGCGAGCGATGGCGGTCATTTGAATTCCATCGATGACTCGACCGCCGCCGAGGCAATAGAGCGAAAATGCACGATCCGTCAAAGTAAAGGCCGCAAGGCTGGCATCAAGATGTCGGCTGTCCGGCGGAATATCGATCGGTTCGACTGGGTAACCTGTGATGAAATCAAGCACGTCATAGTGGTGCGTGAGCCGCAGGAAATCACAGTAGTCTTTGAAGTTTCCGGTGCGCCTGCCGCCTTCCAGGTCAGAACAATTGGGCGCACTCGCAACCGGCGAGAAGTTAATCGCATTGCGACCGATCAATCGATTGCGCTCTGGGTTCGGTGCATGCAGGGTGAATTCAGATGGCACCGTCGCAATTCTGGCCATCACATGTTGGCGCGAAAGATACACTCGTTGCAGGTCCCAATCGACCTGCGCGCCATCGGCCTCATAAAGACCCAGCGCCTTCTCACTTAGAATTTCAAGACCAATTTCTTCGAGAATGCACATCGAAGCATCGTGAATTAAATCCAGCGCCGACTCGTCTAAGGCTGCAATCGGCAGATAGGGATTAAATAACTGTTCGACCTTGGGCTTGATCACCTCGGCCGCAGTCGCACGACGGGTTCTGGCTCTTCTTCTGGACATTGCTAACGCCTGAGTGTCCAGACGATACTATGCAAGCAACCC
>CBDTVL010000422.1:0-2658 GCA_965363755.1 uncultured Sulfitobacter sp. | reverse complement strand
CTCGACAGGACCCGGTGGTCTACTATTTCCGGCTCACGCGCCAGGATGGTCAGGTGGAATACATTCCTCATCAAATCGATGACGACTCGGGCATTGGACGGCAATTGGTCAGCGGAGACCTCAATGGAGACGGTCAACTCGATGTGGTGGCCAGCAATAAGAATGGGACCTTCGTCTTTACCCAAAAGCTTCGAAAGGTCGACCAGGAGGAATGGGAAAAGGCTCAGCCTATCCGCATCGAGGGTTTTGAAGACCAGTAACTGCTAGCACGATTTAATCCTAGTGGTTGTCTTCGTTCGGTGCCGGGCAATACTGTTTGATAAAGTCTTCGTGATCCGGCAGCTTGGCAAGATTTTGATTTACAAAACCGCTCACCTTTGCAAGCTCTTGCTTTAATCCCTCCGGTGGCAAAATACGACTTGCACCGTGACAATGTTCCGGGAACAAACCCTGCCCAAACATCACCTGAATCCAAGAGTGCGCGCGAAACAGATTCGCCAAGTCCGGCCACACAAAGCCGATTTCCTTAAAGAGCTCTATGCGGTGAGCGAGGCTGTCCGGGATATCCATGGTGCGATAAAAATTCCAGAATTCACTGTCATCCCGTTGCGTCTGTTTGTAGTGCAGGATGATAAAGTCTCGCACCGCCTCCCATTCAATCCGGGTTTCATTATTAAACTGCTCGGCCAGCGGCGCCATTGCACCTGAAAACGGGAAGAGCTTCATCAGGCGTACCAGCGCAGTGTCAATCAAATGAATGCTGGTCGATTCAAGTGGCTCGACAAAGCCGCTCGATAAACCTATGGCAACACAGTTTTTTTGCCACGCATTTATGCGGCGCCCGGTCTTGAACCTCAGGAGGCGGGGCTCCGTGATGGTCTCTCCAGTGAGATTGCCGAGCAAAGTGGCACGGGCATCGTCGTCGGAACAAAACCGGCTGCTGTAAACAAAGCCATTGCCGGTGCGGCTTTGCAGGGGGATACGCCACTGCCACCCGGTGGAATGCGCAATGGCGCGTGTATAGGGGGGAGGCGGCTCGGTACTTTTCGTCTGTACTGCCACAGCGCGGTCGGCGGCCAGCCAATGGCTCCAGTCCTCGAATTCAACATCCAACGCATCGCCGAGCAGCAGGCCTCTGAAGCCAGTGCAATCAATAAAGAAATCACCCGCGACCTGTCTGTCTTGCTCTAACTCCAGCGACTGGATATTACCCGTCTCCGGATCAAGGGTAACTTCGCTGATCTTGCCTTCGACTCGTTGGACGCCGAGTGATTCGCTCTTTTGCCGAAGATATCCGGCGTAGGCCGTTGCGTCCAGGTGAAAGGCGTACGTCAGTGGCGTGTCACCTACTTTTTTCGCGAATTTGCCGGCCTTCGCCGCCTTTAATTCGAGGCAATAGTCCTCCAGGCTGCCGCCAAAGCCATTGGCTTGAGCTTCCAACCAGTACTGGTGGAATTCCACCATCCAGTTACTTTGCCCGATTTCACCGAACGTGTGAGCGTAGCTTTCGCCCGGCGCGCCCCAGTTGTCAAAAACAATGCCGAGCTTGAAGGTTGCCTGGGTTGCGCGCATAAACTCACGCTCGTCGATACCGAAAAACTGGTGAAATCTGTGCATGGTGGGAACAGTCGCCTCGCCCACACCCACGGTTCCGATCTGGTCGGATTCGACCAGTGTAATATCGAGCACGTTGCCCAGCCGCTTGACCAGGCTGTAAGCTGTCAACCATCCAGCCGTTCCGCCACCGGCGACGACTACGCGAATTTTTTCCTCCATCAATAGTTCTCCGGAGGGTCAACTGAGCGGTCTCCTTTGAAGCGAGCATATCACGCGGGCAGCGAGCGGCTGACTGCAATCCTTCTGAGCGCCGGCTAAAAGCGCTGGGTACAAATGAGCAAGCGGCGCCTACGGCAGTCGACCAAAATTCAAAAAATCTTTGCGGGTTTTCCATCCCCAACCGTCTCATGCGGAGGTCATAACGGAAGGCCTGACAAATGCAGATGAACGCAGATGGTAGCGCTACCATAGGCGGACACGAAAGAAGCATTTTGAAACAGCGACCGGGGGGATAAAAGATGTGGCGTTGTTCGGCCAATAGTGATAGAAATTCAAACAGACATCATTTAATTAGCAAGCCGGGGGGCTTCAGTTCATGAAAAAAACATCATTTAATAAGACACCTTTGGCCGCAGGTATTGCATTGGCACTGAGTGCCGCAGCAGTATCCTCGGCGAGTGCGCAGCAGACCGTTGACGCCATCGAGGAAATCGAAGTCACCGGTATTCGCGGCAGTTTAGTTCAGGCACTGGATATCAAACGCGAGACTTCAGGCGTGATGGACGCCATTTCCGCGGAAGATATCGGTAAGTTTCCAGATACCAACTTGGCGGAATCGCTGCAGCGCATTACCGGCGTGTCCGTCAACCGCGTCGAGGGCGAGGGATCCGAGGTCACGATTCGTGGCTTCAGTGGCCAGTTTAACCTGGTGACCCTGAACGGCCGCCAGATGCCCGCAGCCGACGCCATTACCTCGTTCTTTGGCGTCACCGCCGGCAACAGTTCCGGCCAGTCGCGCTCCTTCGACTTCTCGAACATCGCGTCCGAGGGCGTAGCGGGCCTGCAGGTGTACAAATCGGGCAGGGCCAATGTCCCGTCCGG
>CBDTVL010000421.1:0-2671 GCA_965363755.1 uncultured Sulfitobacter sp. | reverse complement strand
TATCTCCTCGCGCTCAGAAAGGCTCAATGCGTAGCTGCCGCGTCTGCGATCCGGCAGACGGATGCCGCCCGTCGGCGAGATCACGGAAAAGACTGACGATGATTGCCGGTCAAACACCCGCCCAATCGATCTCATCGACTCCCCCCGCTGCCAACGATCCCAAATCTCAGCCCGCTGCTCAGCCGAATACTGAACCTCCTCCGACTAAAGTCGAAGGGTTCAGTGTTTTTGGAGCGCCTTCGGCGCAAAGTTAGATTCGTTTCCGACTGAAGTCGGAGGCTTTAAACCAGTTTGTGGAAAGTAAATCCTGCGACGATACTTCATGCTCAACACTCCATCTCTTCCTAATGATTAAAGTGTTGCCTCAACCCGTCGAGTCCACCGCCGGAATGCGGACATTCGCTGCGCTCTGCATCAAGGTCTGCTGTGCGGGACAAGCCCGACCTTCGCCGCAATGCAGAAAAAGTGCATCGCGGCAGTATCATGTCGCCCGTCGAAGAATACGCCTCGAAGCGTTTCGCATCGCTCATAATTGGCCCTCTACCGCCGACATCGCAGATGACTTAATTGGTGAGGGGATTGAAACTCTCACAGCGAGGCCTCCTAGGGCAATCGAGTTTTCTATTGCAAGGGCGGCACCGTACGCCTGGACTAAGTCGACAGCTATCGCCAATCCCAGACCAGTACCCGGCATGGATGTGTCAAGCCGACCGCCTGAGCGTAGAGCCTCTCGCCGGGCGGTTTCAGGAATGCCGGGACCATCGTCCTCGACCAGTAACTCAACGCCTTCAGCCGAACTACTGGCCGTCAAACGCACGTTTCTTCGACTCCACTTTAGGGCATTGTCCAGCAGATTACCCATAACCTCTTCGATGTCCTGAGCATCCATGCGTACCCATAAGCCGGGTTCGTTTCTAGTCTCGAGGGATTTACCCTCTCGTTTTGCCATCGATGAGAACAGCCGCGACAAGCGATAGACGGAGTTGGACAAATCTGTGCGAGAGTGGGTCAGTTCAGCTGTGTTTGCGGCCCGCATTCGTGCCAATGATCGGCTGAGTTGCGCATCTATCCGGTCCAGCGCTTCCAGAGCTTTTTCCGTCGCGACCTGATCTTCCGCTAGCGCAGCCAATTCATTGCGCAGGATCGTCGTTGGGGTTTTCAGGGCATGGGCAAGATCTGCGGCTTGTCTACGGGAACTGGTGACAATTGCACGGTTGCGATGCAGCAATTCGTTTATATCGCTAACGAGAGGCGATACTTCTTCGGGATAGTCTTCCGGTATTAGCGCATGATCGCTGTCCCAACGCTTTGCAACATCGGCCCGTAGTGTTCGTAGCGGCCCAAGCACGGCTGACATGAGAAGAATTGAACCGGCTATTCCGATCACTCCGACCAGCGCAAATGCCAGCAACAAGCTGCGCCTAGTATCCCGGCGTTCAATCATCAGTTCTGAACGGCTTTCAGCGACGCTGACACCCCATTCAGTTCCGTCTTCGTACGTTATCCTCTGATAGACGCTGCGGATCGCCTCGTTCTCCGGACCTGAAGTGTTCCATGTGGTTGTGCCGATACGGGAGCCATCCGGCTCCGCAAATGTTTCGTCGAACAGCGAAGCAGAAGTGTAAATCTCACCATCGCTGCTGGAGACCTGCCAATATCTGCCTGAATAGGGCGTGCTATAGGCCGGGTCAAAAATCAGATCCCGCAGTGAGTTGGGGTCTTGAGTTACCGCACTTAATCCTACGACAAGTTGGGTATGGCGATCTTGCAGGGTGCTATCGAACCGCTCCAACACTTTTTGGTCGATATAGGAATAGAGTGCAATCGCCCCGACGGTCACTGATACCACTCCCGAGGCGATCCCGCCCAGCCAAGCTCGGTGGCGCAAAGACAGCATTAGGCGGCGTCGATCATATACCCACGGCCGCGCACTGTGGTAATAAGTTCTTGCCCCAGCTTTTTTCGCAACCGTGTGACGAACACAGCAATCGTGTTGGAGTCCCGATCGCCATCGTATTCATAGATATGTTCAGACAACTCGGTGCGCGATATCATCCGTCCGCTGTTGTGGACAAGATAGGTCAATACAGCAATTTCCTGTGCTGTCAGATCGATAGGAATTCCGTCTACCGAGACGCGCCCATTGCGGATGTCAAAGGCGATATTTCCTTTTTCGAAGACAGGATTTACGTGGCCACTTTGACGTCGCAACATAGCGCGAACGCGCGCAGCCAATTCCGGCATATGAAAGGGTTTTGTCATGTAATCATCTGCGCCCGCGTCCAGCCCGTCAACGCGCTCACTCCAGCCGTCTCGCGCCGTCAGGATCAAAACCGGCGTCACAATACCGTCTTTTCGCCATTCGCGCAGCACTGAGATCCCGTCGCGCCCCGGCAACCCAATATCAAGGATGATCATGTCGTAAGTTTCGGTTGAGCCTAAAAAAAGAGCCTCGATGCCATCATGGACAACATCCACGACGCGCCCTTCGGCGCGAAGCAGTCTTTTGATCTGCTCACACAGTTGTGGCTCATCTTCAGCGAGTAAGATTCTCATGGTGCCTTAAGTGTATGCACATTTGGAATTTTTTTGGGTAGACCTATTTTTTACCGCCGCTATTTCCACCACCGTTGCCGCCGCCGTTTCCACCACCGTTTCCACCACCGTTGCC
>CBDTVL010000420.1:0-2693 GCA_965363755.1 uncultured Sulfitobacter sp. | reverse complement strand
CGGACATACATCATCACTGCCAAGCGGATGATCTCAGGAGACGTCTTGAAGTAGCGAAATGGCGAGGGTTTTGTCATGCGCAACCGCTACGAAACTGCCCTGCTCAAGTCAGTTTCTTCTGACACTGCCCTCGCGGTAGCCAAAATTAGAATGTAGCGCTGTCAGGCAAGCGGCACCCGAAGGTAGCGCCGGAAGGCCTCGATCAGGGAAATTTGGGCCAAGCGTGGCAGTTGGCGCCGAAGAGAAACAAGATGTTTTATACCAGCTCCAAAAATTACTGACCGCCATGGGCCCACTTTCTCAATCCAATTGATGTGATTGTATCGGGTTGCTCGATGAGTTTGTTCCAGGCTTCGCAGGCGGCGTCGACGATGTCCTCGTAGGTCTCGAACACCCGACTGGAGAGCCAGTTTGCGCGCAGGTAACCGGCGGCAACCATAGAAGGGCCAGCGGTCAGACGTGCCGCGCAAACAGGTCGGACACATGACCACGCCCCGCAATGATCGATATCAGCCCAAATCAACCCCTGCGTAAACGGAGCCGTCCACACATGACTGCACCGATCAATCAGCTTCGAGAGATCGAGATTTTCTTTGCTTCACTTGCCGCTTCAGGTGCTTTCTTGGGCACTGTAACGTGCAGAACGCCTTCTTTCATTTTAGCACTGGCCTTGTCGCCTTGGGCATCCTCAGGCAGTCTGAAAGTACGGCGAAACGCCCCATACTGGCGTTCACTGAAGTACCATGTATCGCCCCTTTTTTCTTCATGTGATCGTTTTTCGCCACTAACAGTTACAAGCCCATTTTCGACAGTCAATTCGATGTCCTCATCGGACACCCCAGGAAGCTCCATGCTGATGTCATAGGCCATTTCGTCACTAGAGGCTTCTGTGGCGGGACTTAACCATTCAGCTAGACGCGTCCCAAAGGAACGAAACGGGTCATAAAGCGAGGGCCAACGTCCTGAGTGATCTGATTTTTCAACCATTTTGTTTACTCCCTTCAAATTGCCCCACGAGCGTCTCACATAATGAGGTTCTCTTCTTTGACTTGGCTCAAAACGCGGCCAGATACTTTGAGCGCCAGGTGCTTGCGCATTTCCGAAGACGGAGTCTTGAACCTGCGTACCGTTTCAAGCCGACGCCTGAGGGGGTTGGTGCTGATCGCTTTGTCGATCCGAGCACGGAGCGTTTCCCAGAGCCGGTGCTGATTGCTACTCAGGGCGTGCCGTCGAGCACGCACAAGACCCAGATCCCACCCGCGCCACAAGGTCCGGAATTGATCTGAAACAAGGCGGCAAGTCAAAAGTCGCGTATCCTTTCAAGTCTTTCGACCCGTCAACTTCTGCCCGCGCGCGGATCATGAGGTGTATTATGGACCAAAATTCGCAGAAAAATACGCGCCTGATTGCCATCCGGTCCCAAGGCCTTGCAATGTCAGCAATCAAGGCAATGTCGATCCTCAGCGCAAATGTGCCCGGCGCGGCCTCGCTGGCGTGGGGTTTGCCCTCGTTCCGAACGCCCGCACCGATACGGGCCGCGGTGGCGCGAGCGCTGGAAGATGACCCAAAGGTCGGCATGTATGCTCTGCCGGGCGGCTTACCGGAGTTGCGAACGGCGGCGGCGCGCGAACATCGACGCCGCACTGGCCAAAGCGTCGATCCTGAGACTCGCGTGATGATCACTGCGGGTAATATGGAAGGGCTGCAGACGCTGTTTCACGCCATCGTCGATCCCGGCGACGAGGTGATCGTCACCGATCCGGGCTTTGTGTCTCATATCAGCCAGATCCGGTTCAATGGTGGCACACCGGTGTTCTGGCAAATGGACGAGACAAACGGCTGGGAGCTGGACATCGATGCCCTGCCGGGGCTGATCAGCCCGCGCACCAAGGCCTTGATTTTGGTCACACCCTCGAATCCGACCGGTGCGATCCTGTCCAAGGCCACGCTGCAGGCCGCCGCCCACATCGCTCGCGATCATGGTCTTCTGATCATCCTTGATGACCCCTACAGCACCTTTACCTACGAAAACTGCGACCAGTACTACAACCTTGCGGCGGACCCTGAATTCGCCGATCATATTGCCTATCTTTTTACCTTCTCAAAGGCTTACGCGATGAGTGGATGGCGCGCGGGCTACATGGTTGCACCCGAAGTGCTGTGCTCGGAGGTCGTGAAGATCCACGATCTGACGATGATCTGTACGCCACGCATCAGCCAGGTCGCCGCCCTTGCCGCCCTGGAAAACGAGCCGGTGCATCTGGCAGAGTTCCAGCGCATCCTCAATCGGCGTCGCGCACTGATCTGCGACCGGCTCGACCGGCTGCCACATGTGTTTCAGTTTCAAAAGCCGCAAGGGGCCTATTACGTATTCCCGCGCGTGGTCGCGGATCATGACACGTCGGTTCAGTTTGCGCATGACCTGTTGAACCAGGCCAAGGTCACCGTCACCCCTGGCAGTGCCTTTGGCCCCTCGGGCGAGCATCATGTCCGGATGGCCTATTGCGTCGAGGATGACGTGATCAATCTCGCCTTTGACAGGATGGAGGCGCATTTTGGACACTGACAATCCCGCATATTGTCATGAACAGAGGCTTCGAAACCACCCTGCCCGCCTCAAGCCAGTTTCTTCCGACAGTGCCTTTGACCAACCTACTGACCAGCGTATGTGATATAAAGTACGCGTGTCGCTT
>CBDTVL010000419.1:0-2704 GCA_965363755.1 uncultured Sulfitobacter sp. | reverse complement strand
CTAGACCGATGTCCAATTTTGCCGGACCACTTCACTCCTTGGATCCCACATGCTGTTGTCTAGGCGAGGTTTCCACAAACCAAGAATCTGGGCTCTGTGAAATAAGAAAGCCCCGATGTTTCCATCGGGGCCTTTGATGTGTTTGCCCGGGATCAAATCCCGGGACAGAGCCGCATTTAGCCGGCAGTTTCGTCTTCTTTTTTGACTTCTTCGCCGGTCTCCTGATCGACGACTTTCATCGACAGGCGTACTTTGCCGCGTTCATCAAAACCCAAAAGCTTGACCTTCACTTCCTGGCCTTCCTTCAGAACATCTGACGGATGGTTCAGGCGGCGATTTTCGATCTGGGATACGTGCACCAGGCCATCGCGTTTGCCAAAGAAGTTCACGAAAGCCCCGAAATCGACGATTTTCACCACGGTACCAGTGTAAACGCCACCTTCTTCGGGCTCTGCCACGATCGACCAGATCATGTCATAGGCCTTTTTGATGGAATCCGCATTTGGCGAAGCGATCTTGATAACGCCATCGTCATTGATGTCCACTTTGGCACCAGAGACTTCGACGATCTCGCGGATCACTTTGCCGCCAGAACCAATGACTTCACGGATCTTATCTGTTGCAACCTGCATGGTTTCAATGCGCGGCGCGTGGATGCTGAAGTCTTGCGCTCCCGACAGGGCTTTGTTCATCTCGCCCAGAATATGGATCCGGCCATCTTTGGCTTGTGCCAAAGCTTTTTCCATAATCTCCGGCGTGATGCCTGCAACCTTGATGTCCATCTGCAAGGAGGTAATCCCTGCTTCGGTGCCAGCCACTTTGAAGTCCATGTCACCCAGATGATCTTCGTCACCCAGAATGTCTGTCAGGATTGCATAAGAGCCATCGTCTTCGAGGATCAGGCCCATGGCCACACCGGCAACGGGTGCTTTCAACGGAACGCCTGCGTCCATCATTGACAATGAACCGCCACAGACCGACGCCATAGACGAAGAGCCGTTGGATTCAGTGATCTCAGACACGATGCGCACCGTGTAGGGGAAGTCAGTCGCGGCTGGCAGCACAGCTTGCAACGCGCGCCATGCCAGTTTGCCGTGACCAATTTCGCGACGACCGGGAGGGCCAACGCGTCCTACTTCGCCCACCGAATAGGGTGGGAAGTTATAGTGCAGCAAGAAGTTCGATTTGAAATTGCCGTGCAGGGAGTCAATGAACTGCTCATCATCACCGGTGCCCAGCGTGGTCACAACCAGACCTTGGGTTTCACCACGGGTGAACAATGCTGAACCGTGGGTCCGTGGCAGAAGGCCGGTTTCACAAACAATCGGACGTACTGTTGTGGTGTCACGACCGTCGATGCGTTTGCCAGTTTTAACAACGTCACCGCGCAGAATGCCGGCTTCGAGTTTTTTCAACGCCGACCCAAGGTTCGCATCACCTTGCTGCTCTTGACTTAGAGCCGCAAGAATTGTTTCGCGTGCGGCTGAAACAGCAGCAGTGCGCTCTTGCTTGTCCTGAATTGCAAAGGCAGCACGCATGGCTTTTTCGCCAGCTTTCTTGACTGCTTTGAACAGGTCGGAATAATCAACCGGCTGGTAGTCAAACGGCTCTTTCGCGGCATCTTCGGCCAGATCGATGATCAGATCGATAACAGGCTGAATGGCGTCGTGGGCAAATTTCACCGCACCAAGCATCTCAGCTTCTGTCAATTCATAGGCTTCAGATTCAACCATCATCACGGCGTCTTTGGTGCCGGCCACAACCAGATCCAGACGTTGATCAGGGTTCATGCGCAGCTGATGCATGTCGTCGACAGTTGGGTTCAGAACATATTCACCTTCGGTGAATCCAACACGACAGGCCGCGATTGGGCCCATGAACGGCGCGCCGGAGATGGTCAGGGCTGCCGAGGCTGCGATCATCGCAACCATATCCGGGTCATTGACCAGATCGTGAGACAGAACAGTACACATCACCAGAACTTCGTTTTTGAAGCCGGGGACGAACAGAGGGCGAATTGGCCGGTCGATCAGACGGCTTGTCAGCGTCTCTTTTTCCGACGGGCGCGCTTCACGCTTGAAAAAGCCACCAGGCACTTTACCGGCCGCATAATATTTCTCGTTGTAGTGCACGGTCAGCGGGAAAAAGTCCTGACCGGGCTTTTGCGAGCGTGCATAAGTCACGTTCGCCATGACGCTGGTTTCGCCCAGCGTTGCGATGACAGAGCCATCAGCCTGACGGGCCACCTTGCCGGTTTCCAATGTGAGGGTCTCTTCCCCCCACTCGATCGATTTCTTGATTACGTTAAACATCACGTTTCCTAATTTGGCCGATCCGGGGCGTATCCCCTTTGGCCGTTTGCGTGCGGGCCCCATGCCCGCGACCTTTGGTTAGCGTCCAGAAATTGCGGCAAGGCCCGACCGCAGATCCTATCGGATTAATTAAGCGAAAACCGCGCCCGTGTGACGGGGCGCGGTTTTGAACGTCAGCGGCGCAGGCCGAGGCGTTTTATCAGATCCTGATACCGCGCTTCGTCTTTTGTCTTGGTGTAGTCCAGAAGTTTGCGGCGCAGAGCGACCATTTTCAAAAGACCTCGACGACCGTGGTTGTCTTTTTTGTGGGTCTTGAAGTGTTCGGTCAGCGTTGCAATGCGCGACGACAAAATGGCAACCTGTACTTCCGGCGAACCTGTGTCGCCTTCTTT
>CBDTVL010000418.1:0-2707 GCA_965363755.1 uncultured Sulfitobacter sp. | reverse complement strand
CCCCCCACTTTCCGCAATGTCGAAACCAGCTGGTGGGACGGATCACAAATTTATGGTTCGAGCCACGAGCGGTTACGTCAAGTGCGCACTGGTAAGCCGCGCGGCCACCCCAAAAGTGCTGAGATCGCGCTTGTGGATGGTTTCCTGCCTTTGGACAAAAACGCAAAGCGCGAAGGTCAGGAACTGGCCGGTGTCAACGGCAATTGGTGGACCGGTTTATCGGTGCTGCACACGCTGTTTGCGCGCGAACATAATGCGATAGTGGCCCGGATCAGGATCGACCACCCGGAGCAGTCCGAAGACTGGTTGTTTCATAAAGCGCGATTGGTCAACGCCGCGCTGATGGCCAAGATCCATACAGTCGAGTGGACGCCGGCGCTGATGGATTCGCCGGTGGGCCGAATGGCAATGCGTGGCAATTACTGGGGTCTCATGGGTGAGACGGTGTTTAATGCCTTTGGTCGGCTATCTGACAGCGAAGTCATTTCAGGTATTCCAGGCTCGCCGCAGGATCATCACGGCACACCGTTTGCAATGACCGAGGAATTTGGTGCGCTCTACCGGATGCACTCTCTGATCCCGGACACGTTCAGCTTCCGCAGCCATGCCGACAATGCGCCGCTGCGCAAGGCCACCCTCAAAGAGGTGGTTGGTCCAGGTGCACGAAAACTCTACGACGACATGGGGTTTGAGGACGTGCTGTATTCGCTTGCGACGGAAAATCCCGGTGCGTTGGTGCTCAACAATTTTCCCGAAACCCTGCGTCGACTGGATAAGAACGTCGAGGAGAACCTCTTTGTCGATCTTGCCGCCGTAGATATTCTGCGCGACCGCGAACGCGGCATCCCGCGTTATGCGGCCTTTCGCGAGAGCATTGGCGCAACTAGGCCAGAGACATTCGCCGAGATTACCACTGATCCCGATTGGCAGGCCACGCTCGAGGAAGTTTATGGAACGGTGGACAAAGTTGATCTGCTGGTCGGCACATTGGCCGAAGCCAAATCAGACAACCAGCCGCCGCGCTTTGGCTTTTCGGACACCGCGTTCCGCATATTTATTCTGATGGCATCCAGACGGCTGAAGAGCGACCGGTTCTTCACTGACGATTTCCGCCCCGAAATCTACACCGAAGCCGGATTCCGCTGGATTGCCGAAAATGGTTTTGCCGACGTTGTGCGCCGCCATTGCCCGCAATTGGCCGAAGCGATGGGGGACGCGCGAAACCCGTTCTTCCCATGGCAAATCGCGGGGACCTGATGCATGGCCCGGCGCGTTCGCATTCCCCTACTTGCTGACCTGATTTTGACCAGTGATCCCGACGAGATCCGGCAACTGGCCGATCATGTGGCACTGGACCGTGGGTTTCGTCCGCGCGGTCCGCTTCTCAACCGGGTTCTGGCACAACGGGTGAAGGCAGCTTTGTCGATTCAGGGCAGGCCGCTGCCCAGCGCTCAAATGCGCGATGATGCCGTGCGACAGCAGACAGCGGAAAAACTGACGCTGATGTTCAGACCCGGGAACTGGGACGCAGGCACCGTTGCTTTGCTGGCCGCGCAAATACGCGGTATCCGTGGCCGCCCCGCCGGAGAGTTGGCGCAAGAGGTCGTAGGCAAGGTGTTCGACCCGGATTACACGGCCAGCCACGAAACTTGGCAAGCGGCAAATATCGTCGAAGCGCACCTGCGATCATGGAACCCCGTTGCACGACTTTTTCGCGCCCTGACCGGTGCCCTGCCGCGCGCGCAATCTACCTTGAGTCGGGCCTCGGGTGGAGATGCTGGGGCGGTGCATGGCACGGGAATTGCGGTACATAACCTTGAACTCAGTTTGAACCGAATGCAGGCAGCATGGGCCGATGAGATCCTGCGCGCGCGGCTGACGCCGGAAGAGGCCGCCCTGCGCGCCATCACAGCTCCTCGCACTGTGCTGCGGGCCGGTGCGGATCATGTCGATACTCTGTGCGGACCAGTTCGTCCCTTTACGCTGGTGGCACTCAATACCCGCGAAGCTGCCGACAAAGGCATGGATCGCAATCTGGCCTTTCTCGGCTCAAGCTGGAGCCGCTGCCCTGCTGAAAAATGGGTTATGGCGCTGCTTGCCGAGGTCTGGCGCCAGGCTGGTGATGCCCCTTGAACGAGGACATCATCTTTGCGCCCCTGAAGCTTCGCAATCTGGCGGTCAAGAACCGTGTCTTTCGCTCGAACATCTCTGGCCGGTTTGATGCCGAAAACGGCGCGCTTTCTCAGACGCGGATCAACTGGGAATGCAAGTTTGCCCGCGGCGGCGTAGGGGCCGTGATCTCGTCTTATGTGCCGGTGCGGATGGATGGGCGCATCATCGCCGGGTATGCCACCATCCACTGCGACGAATTCATTCCGCTGTGGCAGACGTTGGGCGAGGCGGTGCGGGCCAATGGCGCTAAATACATCATCCAGTTATCGCACTCAGGTCGTCAGATGGACCTGCCAGGCATTCACAACCAGCACCGCCCGACAATCAGCCCGACAAACCAGTACGAGACTCTGCACGGTTTTCCGAGCCGCGCGATGGGAACCGGCGAGGTGCGCAAAATGGTGGCCGATTTCGCCCGCGCCGCCTGGCGTGCGCGCGAAGCCGGGCTTGATGGCGTCGAACTCCACGCCGCCAACGGTTATCTATTTACCCAGTTCCTAAGCTCTGCAATCAACGACCGAACCGATGAATATGG
>CBDTVL010000417.1:0-2718 GCA_965363755.1 uncultured Sulfitobacter sp. | reverse complement strand
TTCCACTGCCCTCCGATGGGTTTATTTTGGTCCATCAGGACAGAATACTTACGGCGCATTTCCCGATAGAAATATTCCATGCGCAGTTGTTTGCGCCCCTTCGCCCAGTTCTTGAAATCCGCATGACTGGCGAGAAACCGGGTATCACCTACACAGTCGACATCCACGCCCAGCTTGCCTGGCCATGTTTCAATCTCAGATCTAAGTCGAAATTCGCCAGGTTCGGTCACGACAATGCCCCGTGCAGAATGACGTGTTACTGCAAGCTGAACTTCTCCGACCAACGAGCCGGAGTTCTCGGGATCATCATATCGGGTGTATTCGACCCGCCAGCCGTACGTCTGAAGATCTTGCGCAAAGTGGCGCATCGCAGAAAAGATAAAAGCGATCTTTTTCTTGTGGTGAAGCACATAGGTTGCCTCTTGGGCCACCTCCGCCATCAGAATAATATCAGTATTTCGATCCGCCAACTGGAGTGAGCGAATGTCACCCGACAATTGATCGCCCAAGATCAAAATGATCCGTGGGCGAGGTGAGCCAGTGTCCATATCAATGGGCGTGGCTACCAAGGTACTTCCTTACCGGCCCAGTCGAAAAAGTGACCGCTGTCTTTGGGCGAAAGCTGTTCGATAACGTTTATCAAATTCTCTGCTGCCTGCTGTGGCTGTACGGTTGCGTGGTTTGGATAGTTGCTGGTGAATTCGGTCGCTACAGTTCCCGGATGCAAAGCGGTACATATTAACTGCTTGTGCGTGCGTTTCAGCTCAATAGATGCCGTTCTTAAAAGCTGGTTCAAGGCAGCTTTAGAGGCGCGATAAGAATACCATCCGCCTAGAGTATTGTCCCCGATCGACCCAACTCGAGCAGACAGAACTGCAAACACCGCCCTCTGGTCGCGTCTAAACAACTGTTTGGCGTGTTTTAGAACTAACGCTGGGCCGATAGCGTTTACCGCAAACAGCATGGCCATCTCTTCCGCCGATAGTGCACGTATGGATTTTTCCGGGCCGCCCGAGCCGGATAGAATACCTGTTGCTACAATCACCAGGTCAAACTTGGATTGCAAGTCCCCTAGTTTTTCGTACACGTCCTTTTCACTGGTAATATCGATGCCATCTTGTTGGCGAGAGAGGCGCGTGACGAGATCGCCTCTGTCTTCCAGCTCAGCCGCCAAAGCCTTACCGATCCCCCCAGAAGCTCCAATAACAAGGGCATGTTTCTCCATCAAATCACAACGCTGGATTAAGATAGAAGATCGCGCCATTAAGGGCGGATGCGAAACCCACCCATACAGCGTAAGGCAGAAACAACATGGCCGAGAGGCGATCTCGGCGCCATGCAGTTCTAACAAATGCCAGAATGACAAGCATGAGACACGCGATCACGCAAAGCGCCAACCCAGGCATTTGTGCAGCAAAGAACACTGGTGACCACAAGAAATTCAAGCAAAGTTGCATGCCCCAGAGGCGCTTCAGTGTTGCGCCATCCTCTCGCTGCCAAACCCGCCATCCCACAAACGCAATCATTAGATAGAGGGCCGTCCACACTGGCCCAAATATCCAATTGGGAGGATTGAAAAACGGCTTTTGCAAGCTTGCGTACCACGCTCCTGGAGCAGTGTTGATTCCGATCGCGATGCCACCGCCCATGACCAGAAGCAAGAACAAGGCAAACGTTGTCAGGTTTTTCATGGTGCGTGGCTCTTCATTTAGGGGCATCTTGAAATGTGAACTTCAGGCTTTTTGGTATTGCCCTTTGGAGGCGTTCTTTGGTTCGTGTTGATCAATTCAAAAGCACTTCAATGTCGTCTACGATTTTAGAGGACGTGGGCTTTGTCCGAGGTCCGTAGGTTTTGACCACGGCACCGCGCGGTCCAATCAGCACTTTGTTAAAGTTCCAACTTGGCACGAAATTTGCATCATTTACGAGTGACTTGTAAAACGGATGCGCGTCTGGTCCCGTCACATGTGTGATCTCTGTCATTGGCATGTCGATTCCGAACTGCAGTTCGCAGAATTCTTTGACTTTTTCCTCACTCGATAACTCTTGGTTGAAGTCATCAGACGGAACAGCCAACACGACCAGGCCACGATCGCGATACGTCTCGTAGAGCGCTTGCAATCCACTATACTGTTTGGTGTAGGCGCACCTCGAAGCAGTATTTACGACAAGAATTGGCTGCCCACTCCATTGCGACAGAGACAATGTTCCACCATCAATGGAGTCAAATGGCTCATTGAGTTCAACAGCTTTTGCTTGAAAGCCAATCATCATTGCAACAACTAGGATAATTACTCTGGTCATCTGATTTCCTCCAACTGACTTCATTACGGTCCAGATGCGCATTTGGATCAGAAATCCACCGCCTGCTAATTGGTTCTTCTGGTTTTAGCCTCGGCCTGTGGGAATGGCCAAAACAGCCGGTGTCAACGCCGGACTAAAACTGCGGTAGTGTCGCAAAGTTTCAGCCAAGCTGAACATGAGTCTGGTAGCGACACACTTATCCAGCGAGCGCTGCGAACTGCGCGAAGCCAGACTGCTCTGACTGCTCTGACTGGTCAAACTGACCCTTTCGGATCATATGTGCGACCTCGATTCCGGCAAGGGTTGCCGAAGCTGAACTCAGCGATTTGAAGGTCTGCATCGGCCGGGTGAGTTTCTTGATGAAACGGTGGTCCTGTTCAATGATGTTGTTAAGATATTTCGTCCGCCGGACAG
>CBDTVL010000416.1:0-2727 GCA_965363755.1 uncultured Sulfitobacter sp. | reverse complement strand
TCACCAGACAGTTTCAGACCGGACGGAAATCATTGGTTTCGGGATCAAAGTACTCCAGTCCGCCTGCAGCAATATCCATCCACAAGCCATGAAGGGTCAAAAGCCCGTCATCGACCGCGCTGCGCACAAACGGAAAGCTCATCAGGTTCTCAAGCGAAACCATAACCGACTGCTTTTCCAGCACTCGCGCCTGCTCGATCGGATCCTCAATGTCTTTTACGCCGTCGTATTTGGGGCGCAGGATGTCCATCCAACGGCCAACAAAACTATCCAGAGCGTCCAGTTCCGGCGCATTGCCTTTGCACATATCAAGACAGCCCTGCACGCCGCCGCAGCTGGAATGTCCCATCACAATGACATGGGCGACATTCAGAAAACTCACGGCATATTCCACAGCAGCGCTGGTCCCGTGATGATCACCATCAGGCTCGTATGGGGGAACCAAATTGGCAATGTTGCGGTGAATAAAGAACTCGCCCTGATCGGCCCCAAAAATCGAGGTCACATGCACCCGGCTGTCACAGCACGAGATGATCATTGCGCGGGGCCGCTGACCTTCGGTTGCTAGGCGGCGGTACCACCCTTGGTTTTCAGCATATGACGTCGCTTTCCATCCATGGTAGCGTTGCAGCAAATAGCTTGGCAAAGGTTTGGCAAATTCCATGTCATCTCTGTCTCTCTAGGGCCTTTCCATCTCCGATAGTCTGAATTCGATTTCAATTCGAGAGAAAACGGGCCGCTGGTTCAACCTTTTGGGAACTTGTTGCTGCGCATCTGGACACCTGCCGTGGGGGCAGAGCAAAAAGGTGAGTGACGTGGAACACATAACTAAATTAACGCTGGAGGAGCCTGTACGCTTGGATCCGGACCGACTCAGCGCACTCTACAGCCAATTGGGCGAAGTCGGGGCGGAAGACGTAATTTGCCGGGCCATGGAGGAACTGGCGGTTCGGATGGCCCATTGTGAAAGGCTGCATCGACAATCCAACTGGCTCGAGCTTCGCAAAAGCGCGCGCTCGCTGGTGGCAATTGCAGATCAGATTGGGATGCACATGCTGTCGCGGGTGGCCACCGATGTTACAATGGCGATTGACGTCAACAACACCGTCGCGATCGCTTCAACACTGGCGCGACTGCTGAGGATTGGGGAACGTTCTTTGACAGCAATTTGGGATTCGCAGGATCTTTCTCTGTAATCTGACTTGCAGGTCCGGAATTGGCGCGTAGTCTGCAAACAACCAGTTTGCAAAAGGCCCCACTATGCACCCCTGCTTTGCCGATCTTTCTGACACCACAGTGCCGCTACATGTATTGGCCGAAGGTAGGCTTGCAACCTGGTTGCAAGATCAATCGGCTCAGACCGCGCTCTGGGTTAATGCAAATGGGTTTACCGGGGCGCTGGGCCAGTCGCTGACCGTTCCTGGCCCTGATGGTGGACCAATCATGGCAGTGGCCGGATTTGGCACAAAAGAATCCCGCAGCCGTGGCCGGTTCTCGCTGGCTGGGGCTGCGGCTAAACTTCCAAAGGGCAATTACAGCATCGCGAGCGAACTTGAGGATGCGGCGCTAGAGACAGAATGTCTGGGTTGGCTTCTGGCGCAGTACAGGTTTGATCGATACCGCGACCAGCCAGCCATGAAGGCAACTCTTGTGGCACCTAAAGGAGTGAATGCCGCCCGGATCGAGTCTCTTGTTGCCGGCGAATGCCTGACCCGCGATCTGATCAATACGCCCGCGTCTGATATGGGGCCCAAAGACCTTGAACAGGCCGCCCGAGATCTGGCCCAGCGCCATAACGCAGACATCTCGGTGATTACAGGCGACGCTCTACTGGAACACAACTTTCCGATGATCCACGCTGTCGGACGTGCCGCAGAACAGATACCCCGTCTGATCGACATGCGCTGGGGCACAGCGGGGCCGACCCTGACGCTGGTCGGCAAAGGTGTGTGCTTTGACACCGGTGGCCTGAACCTGAAGCCCGGCGCTTCGATGGGGCTGATGAAAAAGGATATGGGCGGTGCCGCTGCAGTGCTCGGGTTGGCTCAGATGATCATGGCGCTCAAGTTGAACTTGCAGCTCCGCGTTCTTATCCCGGCGGTTGAGAACGCCGTTTCCGGCAATGCATTTCGCCCTCAGGATATTCTGACCTCCCGCAAGGGTCTTACGGTCGAGATTAACAATACCGACGCCGAGGGGCGGCTTGTGCTGGCTGATGCATTGGCACTGGCTGACGAAGAAAAACCTGATCTGATTGTCTCGATGGCCACTTTGACCGGCGCGGCGCGCGTTGCCGTCGGGCCAGACCTTGCGCCATATTACACGGACGACTTAGGAAGTGCCGCCGCGCTTGAAGCGGCGGCAGCGCATGCGGCGGACCCTGTGTGGCGCATGCCGTTTCATGCCCCTTACGAGGCAATGATCGAACCCGGCATCGCCGATTTGGACAATGCACCCAAAAGCGGTTTTGCAGGGTCGATCACAGCTGCCCTGTTCCTGCGCCGTTTTGTGACTGACAGTCCGCGCTACGTGCATTTCGACATTTACGGCTGGCAGCCAACTGCCGCGCCCGCACGTCCTAAGGGCGGCGCATTACAAGGTGCGCGCGCGCTCCTCGCTGCCTTGCCTGACATTCTGGATCTCTGATGGACCCGCGCACAACGCCTTGCAACGGGCGGGTCGCGGCGACCCATCTGCGCGGCAAGGTCGACGCTGCGCTGTTCACAG
>CBDTVL010000415.1:0-2762 GCA_965363755.1 uncultured Sulfitobacter sp. | reverse complement strand
TATGAGTCCTGAACCTAGGTGCAGCGGCACTGACAGAGGAAAATTATTTACGTTCCCGCGCACAAAACCAGCATTTCTCCGTCATTGATATTTTACGGTCTTTTCAGATCGAATTAGGCAGATCTACGCCATCTCACACAATAAAGATTTTCCTCTGACAACGCCATTCCAGAACCTCGTCTTCGTGATCTACAGCCCGCCACAGATCGTGCGTCTCACCGTTTGTTTTCAGGAAGACCTCGTCCAGAGCCGTCCACAAATACTAGCGCCACCTGATCTGCATCAACGCGCCCCCGGCGAACCCGGTCCATTATTACTTCCGTAGAACCTCACCGCCATCAAAAGCTGCCTCGATCCCTAAAACACCATCACGCCTTTCACCAAAACCCGCCTCGCACGCGCGGGCTTCCCTGCACCGGAAAGCTCCGAATGACTAAAACCACCTCGCCGACCAAAGCAAAATCAAAAACGCTCCCACGTGCCCAGTTCCCTGCAGCGGTCCCTCCCGCCTCACAGCCTCGGCCACGCGAGCCCCATCTACACGAGGATCTCGACCGCGCTTCCCGCGCCGCAATGGCCTTCATGAGCGGCGGCGTCTCGCCACATGCCTTCATCGAGGCCTGGAGCGATTGGGCGCTGCATGTCGCCCGCGCACCGGGCCGCCAGCTCGAGCTTGCCGAGCGGGCACAGGAGAATATGGCAAAGCTGATGAAGCAGGCGATCAGCCCCGGCTCCGAGGCGGCGCCCTCCTTCATCCCAAAGCCTTATGATCACCGGTTCCACCATCTGGGATGGCAAAAGGCGCCATTCAATGCCTGGAGTCAGGGTTTTTTGGCGGCGCAGGACTGGTGGGACTACGCTACCGACCATCTGCGCGGCTTGCGCCCGGAAGATGCCGAGCGCACCCGCTTTATGGCGCGCCAGATGCTCGATCTGATGTCGCCGTCGAATTTTCCGGCCCTCAATCCCGAGATCATCGAGCAAACGCAGGCTTGCCAGGGCAGGAATCTCACTGAGGGGGCAGCCAACTTCGTGCATGATTTCCTGAATACGGTAGCACAGGCCAATGAGCCCGCGCCGGAAGGCTATCAGATAGGCACGGATCTGGCCTGCACGCCGGGCGAGGTGGTGTTTCGCAACGATCTGTTCGAACTGATCCAGTACACGCCGCAAACCGGCAAGGTGCAGGCCGAGCCGATCCTGATCGTGCCCGCCTGGATCATGAAATACTACATCCTCGATCTGAGCCCGCATAATTCCATGGTCCGCTATCTGGTGGAGCAGGGCTATACCGTCTTCATGATCTCCTGGTGCAACCCAACCGCCGACCAAGCCGAGCTGTCGCTCGAAGACTACCGCCAGAGGGGTGTCATGGCGGCGCTCGATGCAGTCAACGCCATCGTGCCAGACAGAGACGTCCATGCGGTTGGCTATTGCCTCGGCGGCACGATGCTGGCAATCGCGGCCGCCACCATGGCGCGCGAAGACGATACCCGGCTTGCCTCGATCACACTGATGGCCGCGCAGATCGATTTCCTGGAAGCCGGCGAATTGCTCCTCTTTCTCGACGAAAGCCAGATCGCCTTTCTCGAAGACATGATGCAGGAGAAAGGCTATCTCGACCGCCCGCAAATGGCCCGCGCCTTTTCCGCCATCCGCTCTGAGGATCTGATCTATTCCCGCGCCGTGCGCCGCTATTTCTTGGGGCAGGACGATCTGCCAACCGACATGGGGGTTTGGGTGACCGATACCACCCGCATGCCGGCCCGGATGCATTCCGAATACCTGCGCGGCCTGTTTCTGGAAAACCGGCTGACGGCAGGCCGCTTCGCGGTCGAAGGGCGCGTCATCGCGTTGAAGGACATCTCGACCCCAATCTTTGCCGTGGGCACCGAAACCGACCACATCGCTCCGTGGCGGTCGGTCTACAAGACCCAGTTGTTCACCGACAACGATCTGACCTTCGTGCTGACCAGCGGCGGCCATAACGGCGGTATCGTCAACGAACCAGAGGCCGAACGCGGCCATTTCCGTATCGCGCGCCGCCCCGCCGGCGCTTTATATGTAGGCCCCGACGCCTGGTTTGCGCAGAATGCCGCCCAGCCTGGGTCTTGGTGGGCGGGATGGACGGACTGGCTGAAGGCCAAAAGCAGCGGCGTTGCGCCCCCGCCCGCCACTGGCGCGGCCGAGAAGGGGTTCCCTTCGCTCGAAGCAGCGCCCGGCACTTATGTGCATCAATTATGAGGCTGGTCCAGCATTTACGCAGCTAGGAGAACATCGTGAAAGCAATTACCCTTACAATCGCTCTATCAATCGCAGCGGTGTCCGCCATGGCCGAAACCGAGGTGGGCATTGCCAGAGACATGCCCTCCGTCACCGTGGATACCCGGAACGGCCCGGTGGAGATTCGCAGGATTCAGGACACTGAGCACAAAATCGACGGTGATTGGGCGCGGACATTTCGCCCCTGCCCGAACTTCTGCATACAGCCGAACACGCCTGCGGAGGGGGTAACCACCATCGGCGAATTGGAATTGATAGAGATGCTACAGGATCCGGATGCAGTGGTGGTGGACAGCCGCACCCGCGACTGGTTCGAGGGCGGCACCATTCCCGGTGCGGTCAGCATCCCCTACACGTATATCCTAGACGAGCTGAGCCAACTGGGTTGCGAGCCGGATTTCGAAGGCTGGGACTGTCCCGAGGCGAAAAGCGTGGCTCTCTTCTGCAACGGAATCTGGTGCGGCCAGTCGCCCACGGCA
>CBDTVL010000414.1:0-2774 GCA_965363755.1 uncultured Sulfitobacter sp. | reverse complement strand
GAAGACTTTCCGTCTCGCAGCTCGCCGCCTAACCACCACGTTTTGCCCACTCCCCTTGCGCATGGAGTCTGCTTCCGGCCTACAGCCGACCTTCGTGGATGGCGCAGCGAACGGCGGCTCCGAGCCCAAGCACTAAATCGCTTCGCGATACTGGCACTGTGTGGCGGGGGTGTTGCTGACTAAGAATTTGTTGCGTGGGGTTTGGGGTCGTCTGTGTGCTGTTGGTCGAGGTGATTTTGCCTCGATTAGCAGAGGGTTTTCCCATGAACATTCAGCATTCCACACCAATTACGCCCCTTCGTGCGCGCATGATCGCGGATATGAGCGCGCGCAATCTTGGACCGGCATCCCAGACCAGTCACTTGCGCGCCTGCAAGCGTTTTGCCGCCTTTCTCGAGCGATCTCCAGACACTGCCACGCCGGACGATGTGAAGGATTTCCAGCAGCATCTGATCGAGAGTGGCGTGAGCATCTGCACTCGGAACCAAACCATGACCGGGGTGAAGTTTCTGTTCCGTGTGACCCTGCGGCGGCATGATCTGGTCGCCGAGATATTCCACCTCAGAGAGCCGGACCGGGTAGCTCTGGTGCTGAGCCAAAAGGAGGTTAAGCTCATCTTGGCTATTGCTCCCGGCGCGAAGGCAAGGCTGATGTTGTCGCTCGCCTACGGGTGCGGGATGCGCGCGGGCGAGGTCGTTCGGCTCAAGGTCGGCGACATTGACAGCGCCCAAAAGATCATCCGCATCGTCCAATCGAAGGGACGCAAGGATCGCAACGTAATGCTGCCATTGGACATTTTGGACCAACTACGCGGCTGGTGGGCCGAACGCCCTTCCGGCCAAGATCAGAATGTGCTCGCATCCGAACGGGTTCTCTTCCCCGGCTATCGCGGCAAACATCTCTCGGCTCGACAACTGTCGCGGTTGTTTCGTAAGACCGCCAGAGCCGCTGGGATCACCAAACCGGTGACGTTGCACACATTGCGCCACAGTTTTGCGACCCATCTGCTGGAGCGCGGCGTCGACATACGGGTGATTCAGGCGTTGCTGGGACATTCCAAGCTCACAACAACGGCGCGGTACGCCCGTGTCGCAACCGGGATGATCGCTGCTGTGGACAGTCCACTTGACGATTTGAACCGGGTTAAGCGCAAGAAGGGCAAGGCTGGATCTTCATAGGCCGCCGTGCCGGGTCCATCGTTGGAGGTTGCGGATATCTTCCGTGACCATGGTGCTGCCTGGCGTGCAGCCAACAAGGGACATGTCAGCCTGAACCAATTGAAGGTGATGAGCGCAATCGAGTGCTGCAGAACGGCGGCGCTTGGTGGGCATGTGGCACGTTGCGAAGACTGCACTCACGAGTACATCGCCTACAACTCGTGCCGCAACCGTCACTGTCCCAAATGCCAATCCGGTGCGGCCAAAACCTGGTTGGCGGCGCGTGAAACCGAGCTGTTGCCAGTGCGATATTTCCACCTCGTCTTCACCCTGCCCAAACCCATCGCCGATATCGCGCATCAAAACAAGCGGGAAATCTACAATCTGTTGATGCGGGCCAGTGCCGACACGGTGATCAAGATTGCCGCCGACCCGAAGCATCTTGGCGCTCGCGTCGGCATCACGTCGGTGCTCCATACCTGGGGATCGGCGATGACACACCACCCCCACGTCCACATGATCGTTCCAGGCGGCGGCTTGTCTTCGGATGGGGCAAAGTGGGTCGCCTGCCGCAAGAACTTCTTCCTATCTGTCCGGGTGCTGTCCCGTCTGTACCGCCGCCTCTTTTTGGAAGGGCTGGTCAGGTTGCACAATGCTGGGAAGCTGCAGTTCTTCGGCGATCACGCGGACCTTGCCAATACCACCAATTTTACTGCATTCCTCGCACCACTGCGCAAAATCGACTGGGTCGTCTACGCAAAGGAACCATTTGCTGGGCCCAAGGCGGTGCTGGCATATCTGTCGCGATACACGCACCGCGTTGCAATCTCAAATAGCCGCCTGATCCGTTTGGACCAGCGTGGCGTCACCTTCCGCGTTAAGGACTACCGCGTCAAAGGCTCGGGCCGCCACACAACCATGACGTTGGCAACGGCTGAGTTCATCCGCCGGTTCCTGATGCATGTCCTGCCAAGAGGCCAGCACCGCATTCGCCACTACGGCTTCTTCGGAAACGGCAACCGCGCGGCCAATATCGCCAGGATCAGGGAACTGCTCAGAGTCAAAGCGCCAACTACAGATCAAAGCAATGACGACCTCGCCGAGAGCACAGATGACCAACCCCGAACTCTCGCAATCCCCTGTCCGTGCTGCGGCGGGCGACTGATCATCGTCGACACGTTCGGCCCACTACATCAACCCAGAGCGCCACCATCCGCGTGGAGGTCCGCCGCATGACAAACGCGCGCGATACATCGCCAAATGGTCCCTCAACCGCAAGCTACACGGCGCGCAGCCCAGTAGTCTTGTGCAAATCCAAAACACGCTGGCGCAAAAGTTGCCAGAACCTTTGGCAAGCAGCGCATATCGTCGGCAAAGCTGCAAAACCCGTGGTAAATCCGAGCACACAAGCCCCGCAAACATATCCTGACAAGTCAGATATAAAGCCGTCGCCAAACTCAAATCCCCATAGACGCAGCTGATCCGCCCAAACCACCCCCGCGATTTCCCGCTTGAGCGCTTCTCCGACGCCAAGCAACGTTCCGCGTCACTCAAACGGCCCGAGAGGCGTCCGAGAAACCTGCACCAAACCTGCCGTTCACTGGTGGATCTGATGCT
>CBDTVL010000413.1:0-2782 GCA_965363755.1 uncultured Sulfitobacter sp. | reverse complement strand
GCTTGCGGGCGGCACTTCCGAACCGGCGTTCGGCGCGTTCATTCGCGACGCGCCAGCTCATTGGGTGGCCTCAAAGTGCGCAAAGACGTGCGAATTTTGTACAGGTTTTGTACGAGATTTCTGCCATTTCAGCCGTATGCGGCCCGCACGCTGGCGTAAGTTCCCGCAAGCTTCTGCTCAAAGCCCTGTAAATAGGCCATATTTTATAGGCGTTTTTGGTGACCCCGATTGGATTCGAACCAATAACCTGCCCCTTAGGAGGGGGCTGCTCTATCCAGTTGAGCCACGGGGCCACGCGGCTTTGTGATACCGTGCTATTCACACAATGTCATCGCTTTTGCGCAACGCTTGAACCGCAGTGCCTGATTGCGGTAACACCTAAGTAGAGCTTCGTAATTCAAGGCAGGATAAAAACGTGACAGCCGAACCCAAGCGCGCCCTAACCTTACGCGATGTATCCGAAGCGTCCGGTGTATCCGAGATGACCGTCAGCCGCGTTTTGCGCAACCGAGGTGATGTTTCAGAAAGCACGCGGATTCGCGTTTTGGCCGCCGCTAAAGAACTGGGTTACGTGCCCAACAAGATTGCTGGGGCGCTTGCTTCGCAGCGGGTCAATCTGGTGGGGGTGATCATTCCGTCTCTGTCCAATATGGTGTTTCCGGAAGTCCTCACCGGCATAAACGAAGTGCTGGAAGATTCGCCGTTTCAGGCGGTGGTCGGGGTAAGCGACTACCTGCCTGAGAAAGAGGAACGGGTGTTGTATGAAATGCTGTCCTGGCGGCCGTCGGGCGTGATTATTGCCGGGCTGGAACATTCTGATGCCGCGCGCACCATGTTGCAAAATGCCGGAATCCCTGTGGTCGAGATCATGGATGTGGACGGCCGGCCGATTGACGCAATGGTGGGTATTTCTCATCGCCGGGCGGGTCAGGAAATGGCGCAAGCGATCCTGAAAGCTGGGTACGAACACATCGGGTTCATGGGCACAAAAATGCCACTGGATCACCGCGCCCGCAAACGGTTCGAGGGCTTTACCGAAGTATTGGCCAAGGCCGGCGTCGAGATCGAAGATCGGGCGTTTTATTCCGGTGGGTCTGCGTTGTTAAAAGGCCGCGAGATGACGCAAGAGATGTTGGAGCGCAGTCCCGATCTAGATTTTCTGTATTATTCCAACGATATGATCGGAGCGGGAGGACTGCTGTATCTTCTGGATCAAGGTATTGATGTACCGGGTCAGATTGGTTTAGCCGGTTTCAACGGCGTTGAGCTGTTGCAAGGTCTGCCCCGGCAATTGGCGACGATGGACGCCTGTCGTCTTGAAATTGGGCGCTCCGCCGCTGAAATCATAGTGAATTCGCTGTCGGGTGAAGAGACAGAGTTCTCAACTCAAATAACCCTGACTCCAAAGATCTCTTACGGCGACACACTGAAGCGGCGCTGAACCATGTCGCACCCTGTGCTGAAAAACACCGACGCGCGGCGCTTGTTTCTGGACCGGCATGGCTTGGGCGAGACACCGCAAGGTCTGGCCAAGGGCGCAGCACTTGGCGCGCTGATCGAACGGCTAGGATTTGTGCAACTTGACAGCATCAACACAGTTGCACGCGCCCATGATCTTATCCTGTTTGCGCGGCGCC
This sequence comes from uncultured Sulfitobacter sp., assembly GCA_965363755.1. Taxonomy (GTDB): domain Bacteria; phylum Pseudomonadota; class Alphaproteobacteria; order Rhodobacterales; family Rhodobacteraceae; genus JL08. The sequence goes on along the minus strand of CBDTVL010000413.1, from coordinate 1,145 downwards.
CGGCCTACCGCTCGCACGATCTGAAGCGGCTTTATGAAAAAGATCGGGCGCTGTTTGAGCATTGGACTCATGATGCAGCCGTCATTCCGATGGGGTTTTATCCCCATTGGCACCTGCGCCGGTCGCGTGACGCCGAAAAGCTCAAGACACAGTGGCGAAACTGGCGGCGAGACGGGTTTGAAACCCAGTTCGAAACCGTTCTGAATCATGTGCGCGATCATGGGCCGGTTTGCTCGTCGGACGTGGGTAAAGATGAAAAACGTGGATCAGGTGGCTGGTGGGATTGGCACCCCTCCAAGACCGCGCTGGAATACCTCTGGCGCAGTGGAGCCCTGACTGTAACCGGGCGCGACGGGTTTCGGAAACGCTATGATCTGACTGAGCGTGTGATCGAAGATGCGCTGGTATGCGCCTGTCCCGAACCGCTCGAAACAATTGACTGGAAGTGCGCAGGTGCGCTCGATCGTTTGGGTTTTGCCACATCTGGCGAGATCGCAGCGTTTTGGGCGACTGTGACCCCTGCCGAGGCAAAGAACTGGTGTGCCAGACAGGTGGCAAAAGGTGATGTGATTGAGATCGATGTCGAGGCGGCGGATGACGGCCTGCGTCGCAGCTTTGCCCGCCCGGAAGTCCTGCAACAGGCGGCATCTGCACCCGAGCCCACTTCGCGTCTCCGTGTTCTTAGCCCGTTTGATCCGGCATTGCGTGACAGGGCGCGTGCCGAGCGGCTGTTTGGGTTCCACTACCGGATCGAAGTGTTTGTCCCGGAGCCCAAGCGCAAATATGGGTATTACGTATTTCCGCTGCTCAAAGGCCGGCGCCTGATCGGACGCATTGATATGAAGGCCTTCCGGGAGCAGGACTGCCTTATTGTGCGGGCGGTCTGGCCAGAAAAAGGCGTCCGCTGGTCAGCGGCCAAGACAACCCAACTCGAATCTGAACTCGCGCGCGTGGCGCGATTGGCCGGAGTGACCAGAGTTGATTTTGAACAGGACTGGCTGCGTCGCTGAACGGGTTTATTGAGAGAATTGAAACCTTGGGCCACCGTTTGAAGATCAGGCATTAATGCAGCGATGTGTCCAGTGAATCCATACGTTCAAAACCAGATTTGCAATCGCCGCGCTACAGGGTGCGATCTGGTCGTC
>CBDTVL010000412.1:0-2784 GCA_965363755.1 uncultured Sulfitobacter sp. | reverse complement strand
ATCGGTCCAAATCTGTTCCACCAGAACCGAACCGTTTCGTGGCTGACGTCGATCCTACGCTCGTGCAGGAAATCTTCCACGTTCCTCAGCGATAGCGGGAACCGGACATACATCATCACCGCCAGGCGGATAATTTCCGGACTTGTCTTGAAATAGCGAAATGGGCTGCGTTTTGTCATTCAGCGAGGCTGCGAAACCACCCTGCCTGGCTCAAGCCGGTTTTGTCTGACAGTACTACCAAATCAGCTAGCGTAAATATTTCACGGTTTTTTCAGATCGAATTAGGCAGATCCACGCCGTCTCAAGAGTTAAAACATTTTTCCTCTGAAAATACCCCGGCGCGGGCTTCTTCCATCAGGTTGGTCATCGACTTGTATCCATTGTTTAGACGTCCATCACAAATTGGTGTCGGACTCACTAAAAGCACATTCCAAGCCGTACATGCTCGCCGCAACAGCCGGACCAATTCCTAGCGCGAATAGAACGGTTCCAATGCCAACGCTGCCACCCAATGCCCAACCGGCGGCTATTACTGAAAGCTCAAGGGCACTGCGTACCCAGACAATTGGCAGGTTTGTTTTGGCTTGTAGCCCAGTCATCAACCCGTCCCTTGGACCAGGGCCCAAATTGGCGATTAAATACAAACCACCTCCGAATCCAGTCACCAGCACCCCAACCGTGGCTTCGCTGATTTTTAGAGCAAGGCTGTCGTAGGTAGGCAAATACGGCAATAAGAACTCTAGAACCAAAGCAATAATAATTGCGTTTAATATGGTTCCCATGCCTGGGGTTTGTCTGAGTGGAATCCAACAAAACAAAACGAATAAACTGATTATGAATGTGGCGAATCCGATACTCCAACCCGTAACATTTGTAATACCTTGAGCAAATACAGTCCATGGACTTACTCCCACACCGGCTGCGATTATCAATGCTTCTCCAAGGCCAAAAAGAATAAGGCCTATCACGAGGAAAACCACCGACACGAAAGGCGGGTCTATTATCAGTGCCTTAGGTGAGCTCCAAAATAGGCTTGGCACCTTTTTAATCGACAGAAAACTTAGCTTTAGTCCCACTTCATTTGTTCCAAACTGGTTGACTAAAGCATGTGTCTCGCACTCAAGAATTTCAATCATCGAATGTCAAGCGCGGCACTGTCAGAGGAAAATCATTTGCTTTGCCGTAGGTAGGCAACCACCCATAAATCGTTCCACACTGCGTCCTCTCTAATCTTAAATCGCTCCGCAGAATTTGCCGATGGATCTTTGCTGCGGCAAGCACGGATCGCCGCTTTCGTTAACCTTTAGGGACTACGCCGTACTTTGGCTTCGGGCAGAACTTATGGCGAACGCTGAAGGAAGTGGTGCTGAAATTGTGATCTTCGCGCCGATGATTGCTATTCTACCCTCGGTCGCCAATTATACGGCACCTACAATCGATCAAGGCAATGCCCATGTCTCAAGCTCTACTTCTTTCATCGCTCGATTTACTCAGGACCGGAAAATTCCGGCCAGGTACAAAAATGGATAATGCACATCAGATCTGTCAGGAGCACGAAGGTGCCCACCTCTTCGATTGGGTGCATGCTCTAATTCACCGAATTGAAGGCGATGACGCGAATGCCGGATACTGGTATCAGCGTGCCGGCAAAACCCCGCATTCAGGATCAATCCAGGAAGAGTGGCAAATAATTCGTACAGAGGTTGAAAAAACCTGAAGCTCGCCATGGAAATGTACCGTGCGATGATCGCATTGGGCCGCAAGCGCCGGGTCGGCTAGGCGACGACGAGCAGAGTTTGATGAAATCTTGGGATGGACCAGCCTTTCCTTTCCAGAAGAATTCTGGACAACGATGCGGAGTCAAGGTTTGTTGCATCAAGATGCACCTATCCCACAGGGCAATCCCTACCATTAGCTAATATCGTTCCATGAAACAGGTGTCTTAAGATGACAAGCAACTTTGCCAGCTACCCCAGCCTTGCCAACAAGACGGTTTACGTGACCGGAGGCGCGTCCGGGATCGGCGCAGACATTGTTGCAGCCTTTGCTAAGCAATCAGCCCGCGTCGGATTCGTGGATATGGACGCGGCAGCCAGCAAGCGGCTGTGCCAGCGACTCGGCGAAAACGTGGTTCATGCCAAGTGCGATCTTCGCGACGTCAACAGCTTGAAAGAAGCGTTTGACGCGCTTGCGGGCCAAATTGGCTCCGCAGATGTGCTTGTAAACAACGCTGCCCGAGATGATCGTCACGATTGGCAAGATGTGACGGCAGATTATTTTGACGAACGCATCGCTACCAATATCCGGCACCAATTCTTTGCCATTCAGGCCGTTGCACCGGGCATGATCAAAACCGGAGGCGGTTCAATCATCAACATGGGGTCGAACTCCTGGTGGGAAGCAGGCGGCGGCTTTCCAATTTACGCAACTTCCAAGGCTGCCGTCCACGGTCTCACTCGAACCATGGCGCGCGATCTTGGCAAGCACCGCATCCGTGTGAACACCGTGGTTCCCGGTTGGATCATGACTGACCGACAGAAAGAGTTGTGGGCAACACCAGATGCTCTGGAGAAACACCGGGAGCGCCAATGCCTTCCGGATCTCATTGATCCCGTATATGTTGCCCGGATGGTGCTTTTTCTAGCCTCCGATGATGCGGCCATGTGCACCGCCAGCAATTACATGGTGGAGGCCGGTTCGATTTGATTCAGATTGACTCAGTTTTCCATTGGATACTTATTCAATAATCTTCGCGGAAAGCTGCTGTGGCTGTTCAGGACAAGG
>CBDTVL010000411.1:0-2788 GCA_965363755.1 uncultured Sulfitobacter sp. | reverse complement strand
GCCCTTAAATTCTTGAGGAAAGCAATGAAACGATACGGTTCTCCGGAAGTCATCGTCACGGACAAGTTGCGATCTTACGGCGCTGCTATGAAGATTATCGGGAATGCTAAGAAACAAGAAACCGGGCGTTGGAAGAACAACAGAGGGGAGAATTCTCATCTCCCGTTTCGACGAAGAGAACGAGCCATGTCTCGCTTCCGACGAACGCGAACGTTGCAGAAATTCGTCTCTGTCCACGCCTCAGTTTCAAACCACTTCAATCAGGAGCGCAGCCTCTCAAAACGGTGCCATTTCAAAGCCGCCCGTGCCGCCACTCTCTCTGAGTGGCGCGGTCTTTGCGCGGCATAAAGGACAGTCATGTTGGCCTAGTAGTGACGAGTTCGAATTTGTCTGACACCACCTCGGGCGCGCCTCGGTGTGGTGTTTCTGGATTGTCGCGGTGAAGGCCAGCTCCATCGCCATATTGAGCAAATAGGGAAGAGGGTTCGACGGGGGCTTGTTAAGAAAGACCTTACCATCGGGAAAAGCCTTCTCAAAACCGCGGAAAGTCATACGAAATGTTGGCCACGATTTCATCGACAGTGACGGGCGCAAAGGACAGGTAGGGCTCTCTGTTGGCGTGTCCTGATCTTTGGCGCGGAAGCCGTATATCTGCGGCAAAGGCTCGCCGGTTTTATTATCACGCAGGACAAGGTTGTTGCCGTGCTGTGCAAGCACTTCAAGGTCAAGCTTCTGCCCTTCTACCTCCGGAGTGTACCCGAGACCAAGGTTAGCAATCGCGCAAAAGGTCATGACGACATCTTCACCATCCAGCCCGTCCTTGGTTCCGGCAAGATGCGGTCGCATGATCTGGGGTTGCGGATGTGCCCGTGCAACGCCGTTATTTACAAGCACGATCACCTGTGTTGTGGGACTGACTAAATCTTTGGCTTCCTCGATGTCAAAAAATCGTGCTTTGTCCTTTTGGTTGCGCAAGCCCAAATGGACATAGACCCAAGTAAACGCAATCAACACGAAAGTGATCAGCGTGGCTATCCAGAAAACCCAACCGTTGCCAGAGCCTAAACCTAAATAGGCGATCGCCGAAACCAGCCACGCGACGAATCCAAAAGTGACGAAACTTGTATTCGTTGCCAATGAACCGATCCACATTGGTTCGCTTGGTTTTAATGAATAACTGTGGAATATCTCCAAGGTCTCGGAAGTAAAGCAGCGCGATTACAAGCGAGACGGCTACCCCAAGATAGAAAAGTAGTTCAGCAAACATGGGGGGGCAACTCCTTGGGGGGGAAGAAACGAAGGCCGCGCTGCACGCACCAGTCATTTAATCAAGCCTTCATAAAAGTAGCAACATAAGTCAGGAAGGGAATTGCGTTCCTAAACCCACCGTTCGCTGCGGTTTGATCCAACGGCTGCTATCCGGGAAAAATTGCCGTTAGGCTATCCTCCTACGAAAACGCCCAGCCCGAAATCAAAGCAAAAAACCATAAGATCTAAAAGAAGTCTTCAAACTGCGGAGATACACCTTTGACGTTGGCAACGCCAAAAGCTTGTGCCACTGCAATCAATTCGAGCCGAGAGATAAATACTCGGTGACGCCGTCTTTTTGAATATACGGGTTTTCCTGTAGTAGCCCGCTGAGGGTTTTGATCGCGTCAGGAGACGTCAGGCCAACCTGATGGTTTAGATTCTTGCCGTCGCTCAGACTGCTGAAATCAATAACGGTAACATCCAGTCCTTCGACGTCTTTTGCGCTCTGTATCACGCCTACTCGTTCCCGCCCTGTCAGAAACGCAGACAAGCGCAATGCCTGATCCTGCTTCGCAACAAAAATGTAAAATTCGTCGGGTAACTTGCCAATAGCCTGGGCCTGGCGGCGGAAAACTTCGGGGTCGATGTCTGGGGCTACCAAAATGACACCAGCAATTTTTGACAAGAGCTGTCGGTCGCCAGAAATAGCGATCTGCCGCAAGGCTTCCATTGTAAGCTGTGCCCCCATCGAGTGGCCAGTGATCGCAACGTTGCGGTTCGTACCTGCTGTCAGGTCGCGTAACAGTTTTACCAGATCATCGCGTGCAAACAGAACGCTGTCTCGGTCGTAGACATAGGCCCTCGAGCGCGCTGCCGAAGGCCAGGCGAAAAGGACCGCAGGTGACGCGTCTTGGAAGTCATGTTTGATTTGCGCCAGCCGAAACAAGGCTTCATGCAGCGACGTATTAAACCCGTGCACATAAATGTTTGTAACGTTGAATGGGCCCGGAGGTTCGGCTTTCAAACCGGTTTGGAACTGTTTAACGCCGCTAAACAGTTCGAGATTCACAACCGCGAAATGACGTGCCGGGTCAGGCTTGTTTCGCGCCCATTCTATCTGTCCCAAGGTATGATCCGGCGGAATTGAAACATCCACCACGCCATAATTCATCTCTATAGATCTGCTCGCGCCGAACAGACCGCTGGTCTGATCCGGAGCGCGTTGAGTGGCTACATATATTCGCTCCAACTGAGCCTCGGGCACGGGTGCTGAAATTTCTGATATCTCGTGATTAGAGCAGTTTGCCAGCGAAACGAGGGCACCAATGATCCAAAGGGACCGGTTCATCTTCACACCTCTTCAGCTATTTGGAACCGCGCAAACGCTAGAACGCTCAGCGGACGAGCTACAACAAGCTAGCAAGAGCAGAACGCATTTGGAAGTGCACCCACTGCAGCCAATCAGCCCGCTTGTTCAAACCCATTTCGCCATTGGTGGCACGTTAAAATCTGACTCGAAAGGCCAGACCTGCCAAAG
>CBDTVL010000410.1:0-2791 GCA_965363755.1 uncultured Sulfitobacter sp. | reverse complement strand
AGCAGACCATCACGCTCGCCAAAGGCGACGCTGTTGTCTATCCAGACAGAATTGATACGGCGGATGGCGATGTAACTGTGTTTGATCCCGGGTTTGCCTTGCATTGGAGCGTGACCTGATTTTTTGGACCCCAGTGCCCCGCTTATGCCAAGGGACAAGAGGCCTCTGGCGAGAGTAATTGCGAGCAGACAATTCCTGAGTTGAAAAAGGACCTGATATGATTCCGACGAGTTATCCGGACGCCACTGAAATGGCACGTCTGACTGCACGCATGCTGCTTGAGATCAAAGCCGTGCATCTGAACGCGGACGAGCCTTTCATCCTTGCCTCGGGACTGCCAAGCCCAACATATATTGATTGTCGCAAGTTGATCTCTTATCCGCGAATCCGCTCGACGCTGATGGATTTTTTGACCGTTACGGTTATGCGCAATGCCGGATTTGAGGCTTTCGATAATATTGCCGGTGGCGAGACCGCAGGCATCCCGTTTGGGGCGTTGGTTGCCGAACGTATGGCGCTGCCAATGACCTACGTGCGCAAAAAACCAAAAGGCTATGGGCGCAATGCAAGGATTGAGGGCGAGATGACTCCCGGGCAACGGGTTCTGTTGGTGGAAGACCTCACCACGGATGGCGGATCAAAGCTGTCTTTCGTGGATGCAATCCGTGAGACCGGAGCGACCTGCGCCCATACCGCCGTCATCTTCTATTATGGCATTTTTGATGGCACGGTAAAAACTCTGTCGGATCACGGCGTGGCTCTGCATCACCTGTGCACGTGGTGGGATGTGCTGGCAGAGGCCAAGACTTCAGAGGCCTTTGATGATTCTACCTTGCAGGAGGTCGAGAGCTTTCTCAACGCACCACGTGCGTGGCAAGAGGCCCGGACAAAAGCCTGACCTCGCGTAAGAGAATGTCGATTTTTTTCGCCAAGGGCGCCACTATATATTGATGCATTCTCTGGCACCCATGCTATATAGACGATAATTGGGACATCCACAGGCTATCCACAGAAACATACAATTTGCACGCGCCTGCGGGCAATGTCTAAGAGAACCCATTGGGGTCAGGGGCACAAATGAACGAGATATCAAATATCAACACAGGTCAGGGTGAGTCGCAGGTCGCCGAGACAATGCCCCATTCCATCGAAGCGGAACAACAGCTTCTGGGCGCAATACTGACCAATAACGATATCTATGACCGCGTCGCATCGATTATCGGCCCGCAGCATTTCTATGACCCGGTGCATGCGCGCATCTACGAGATTTCCGCCGCCCGTATTGCCAAAAACAACCTAGCCTCTCCGGTGACGCTCAAAGCGTTCATGGAGGATGACGACGGGCTGAAAGAACTTGGTGGACCGGCCTATCTGGCCCGGTTGGCCGGGGCCGCGATCAGTGCCTTTGCCGTGCGCGATTATGCTCAGATGATCTATGATCTTGCGATCCGGCGCGATCTGATTGGCCTGGGCCGCGACATCAGCGCCAAGGCCGCCAGGGTTGATGTGGCCTCGGAACCGAAAGAACAGATTGTTGAAGCGGAGCAGCAGCTTTATCAACTCGCCGAGCAAGGCCAGACTGACAGCGGTTTCCAGTCGTTCCTGCGTGCGGTCACTGATGCAGTGAACGTTGCCAATGCCGCCTATCAGAGAGAAGGCGGCCTAGCCGGCGTCTCGACTGGTCTTATTGATATGGACAAGAAGCTGGGGGGGTTGCACAAATCTGACCTTCTGATCCTCGCGGGGCGCCCGTCGATGGGCAAGACCTCGCTTGCGACAAACATCGCTTTCAACATCGCCAAAACCTACAAACGTGGCATTCGCCTCGACGGCACCGAAGGCGCTGTGGATGGCGGTGTTGTGGGCTTTTATTCCCTTGAGATGAGCGCCGAGCAGCTCGCCGCGCGGATTCTGTCAGAGGCATCGGAAGTGCCCAGCGAACAGATCCGCCGTGGCGATATGACCGAAGCAGAGTTTCGCCGTTTTGTCGACGCAGCCAAGGCGCTTGAAGCCTGCCCGCTTTATATTGACGACACGCCTGCCCTGCCGATCAGTCAGCTTGCTGCGCGTGCACGTCGCCTAAAACGGACTCATGGGCTGGACGTGCTGATCGTGGATTATCTCCAACTTGTCCGCCCCGCCTCGGCCAAAGACAACCGCGTCAACGAAGTTTCCGAGATCACCCAAGGCCTCAAAGCAATCGCCAAAGAGCTTGAAATACCTGTTATTGCACTGTCACAGCTTTCGCGTCAGGTCGAAAACCGCGAAGATAAACGCCCCCAACTCAGCGATTTGCGCGAATCTGGCTCGATTGAGCAAGACGCCGATGTGGTGATGTTTGTATTCCGCGAAGAATATTACAAAGAACGCGAAAAGCCCGGTGATCACGAGTTGGAAAAAATGGCCGGGTGGCAAGATGAGATGGAGCGGCTGCATGGCAAAGCCGAGGTCATCATCGGCAAACAGCGCCACGGTCCGATTGGGTCGATTGATCTGTCGTTTGAGGGCCGGTTCACCCGGTTCGGCAATCTGGTCAAGCCGTGGCAGCAGAACGACGGCGACCGCGAGTTTTAGACAAGCCGGCGAGGGTGATCGGTGGTGTGCAGCCTATCCGTCGCGCCAAGCAGGATGTAAGGACCTATGTCACAAGCACCTGCTGCTCGGGCAATGACGATCAGATTTGGCACTGACGCAGATCAAACCGAAATTGTCGGGATTCACCGCGCAGCCTTTGGTTCGGATGCTGAACCCGCACTTGTCGCGGCCTTGCTCGCCGATCCCACGGCGGCCC
>CBDTVL010000409.1:0-2806 GCA_965363755.1 uncultured Sulfitobacter sp. | reverse complement strand
TACACGTGCACGTTTGAGCTCCCTGGGCCAAGTTTGTTGGAGAGGGTAGATTGACATGTCGTCATATGACGACTAAATATAAGTCAAATGACGATTGGAGCGAACCATGGTTGCACTGAAAGCCTATACCAGCCCAGATACACTGCCAGGAACTGCCGCCGGTCGCGTTGGCTTGTTGCTCGGGCTGAAGCACCCCGCCAGAATAGATGATATAGGTCTTGCAAATCTAATCGCAAATGGATTGCGGGCAACCTCTGCAGAGGCGCTTGGCGTTGTACTGGGTCGCGCCAATGTTGTTGGCCCCCTGATCCCAGAAGCCACGCTGCGGCGCGCTAAAACGCAACGAAAAGCTCTTTCACGTGAAATGAGCGAGCGTCTGTATGAGGTCGGTCGTGTCGTTGATGCTGTTAGCCGGGTTTATCACGGCGATAAGGACGCGATAGCGCGGTTTCTCAACCGCCCACACAAATTGCTAGGCGAAAAGTCCCCATTGCAGATGGCCCGGTCCAGCTCAGCGGGTGCAGACGCCGTGATCAATTTGCTCAGGCGCGCGGACTCCGGCTTTTCTGTATGAAGCCCATACGAGTTCTGGAGAAGCCACTCTCAGCGTTCAGGATTGGGGACCCAAGCGGAGAATTCCCGATTTGGGATGATGGTGGCGCGCGCAAGACATCTGGGCGCTGGCATGAGTCTGGTTCGAGTGTGATCTATGCATCTGAGCACTATTCAACAGCCATGTTGGAAAAACTGGTTCACTATGCGGGTGAAGTTCCTCCAAACCAACACTTTATCGAAATCGTCATACCGACCAATACTTCTTATGAGGTTGTCAATCCGGATGCGATCCCAGGTTGGGCCGATGCATCAGGAGAAGCAGCCCGACAGTTCGGGCGGTCGTGGTATTCCGAGCGCCGTTCTGCGATCCTGATCGTTCCATCTGTTGTTGCCCGGATGGAGAAAAACGTCCTATTCAATACCGGACATCTGGATTTCAAGGCTGTCGAAATTGGGCTCGAAATTCCGGTTTGGTGGGACGAGCGCCTGTTCGACTGAGACATGAACAGCATCCCAACTGGTGACACTGGGCAAATCACGAGCCGTTCGGCTCGTGACCGGGCGCTAGGTTCCAGCCGGCAGGCCGACTTCCACCCAGAACCCCACATCCTGATCTCGCTGCCTCAATAGCCTCTGCGCCGTCTCTGCCGAGCCGGGGCAGGGGCCTTGTGCCATGGTCGTTTCAGGCCGAGGTGATCTGCCCATTCGGGTAACGCTCCCTTTTGCGCTCGCGCAGGATCAAACATCCTTTGCCATTTCTTGTTGGGTCAGGCGGGATTTGGACAAGCCAAACGCCCCCTTCCCGTCAGGGGGAAGACGCAGCCTCCCCCCTCGGACAAGACCAATAGACAAGACCGTGTCCTCGCGCGGCGCGCTGCGGGCCGCACCACCCTTGTCGATTGGTCCTGTCTCGCCCCTCTCCGCGTTCGCCACGTGGCAGGTTTTAGAGCCGACGCCCAAAAAGGGCTTTGCTCAAAACCAGCACCAAATGGGGATCAACCTCAGAGGGCACCCCACAAAGGAGATACGATTTTGAAAGCCGAAACTGTAAACGACATTGAGAACAACACAGACCTGCAAGCGGCAGCGATTGCGGAGCAGAACGACCTGTTCCGTAAAGCACTCATCGACCCGTCAGCAGCGTTTGAGATGCAGGGAAAAGGCATTAGGGGCCAGGTTCTCGTGACCCCCGGCGTGTCTGGCGAGGGGGCCGCGTTTCAGGCAGCGGCACTGGCAGCGGTGGCGAGTGACACGCGTTTCTCAGAGGGCAATGATCCCTACGGCGATCACACATTCGGAACCGTGACAGTCAGCGCTGAAAAACTGTTCTGGAAGGTCGATCTCTACGATGTGGATTTCAAATACGGGTCCGAACGTCCCTTTGATCCATCCGTTACGCAACGCGTTTTGACCATCATGTGTCCGAGCGAATACTGATCCCAACTTCAAGCCAGAAAGGGCTCCTCTCGGGCATGCAGCCATGCCCTGCCGGAGTGACAGGTGACTTATTTGAACCCGCACACGCTACAGCGCCAACGCTTGAATGCTTGGAAAATGATTAAGAAGGGCGGTCTCTTCGCTAAGATCGGTCGCGCCTTCTTGAAAAACTACGGCGCTCTGTAAGACCGTCGCTCTACCCCGTCAGGGGTAGGGCAGCACTAGCAAACCAATCCAAAAAATCCAAGGAATGACCCTATGACTAAACAAACAATAATCGACACCGCAACCGCCATCGACGTGATCGAATACGTGCCTCTGGCGGACCTCTATCTGTCCGATCTAAACCCGCGCCAGGATGTAGCCGAGGAAGGCATTGCCCTTCTGGCAGATAGCCTCGTGGCCTGTGGTCTGATCCAGAACCTTGCCGGATTGCGTAACGAAGCCGGAAAGGTGGCTGTTGTCGCTGGTGGCCGCCGACTTCGCGCCTTGAATATTGCTGTGACCGAGTGCCCTGAATTAGGACAGGTGCCGGTCCGCATGGCGCCATCTGCATTTGTGGCCGAGGAATGGGCCAATGCGGAGAACACCGCACGGGAAGAACTGGACCCGGTGGACGAGGTACGCGCCTATCACAAGATGGCACAAAAGGCGTTGTCTATCGGCAAGATCAGTCAGGCCTTCGGTGTGACCGAGGCACATGTCCGTCGCCGCCTTGCTCTGGCAGATTTACCTTGCCCGGTACTGGATGCGCTTAAAGCAGGGGGCATCAGCATGGGTCAGGCCAAGGCCATGACCGTCAGTGAGGACGAGA
>CBDTVL010000408.1:0-2807 GCA_965363755.1 uncultured Sulfitobacter sp. | reverse complement strand
CAAATCAAAGTGGCCATTAGTTTGATCGCGAAATGACCGCAGATGCATCAACCGTTTCTACCCGCGCAAAGCATTTGACCAAATTAAAAACGCAACCTAGAAATTGATTAGTAGAAGCCTCGAATATCCTTGCTCGCAGAAAGGCATTTCAGAATGAGACATTCATTTTTTGCAGGAACAGGGTACATTCAAGTAATATCGAGTGCGCTGTTTCTGGTAGTAGCTGGGCCGGTCTTGGCCCAGACCGTCACTGGCGACCTCGGATCGCCGAGCGCCACCACAACCATCGACGGAAAACAGCTTCCCGCCCCTAATCCGACATTCGGCGGCAAGATCACTGATGATGCCTTGACTGCAACGCCTTGGTGGGCACCCCGTATCGTGCCACCAAAGCAAGCCCCCAATGTGCTTCTTATCATCACGGACGACGCTGGATTTGGGGTGCCGGGTACTTTCGGCGGGGTCATTCCAACGCCGACGATGGATCGTCTCGCTCAGGACGGATTGAAGTTCACAAATATTCACTCAACAGCTCTGTGCTCGCCCACACGCGCGGCCTTGATTACCGGGCGCAATCACCATTCCGTTGGCTTTGGCGTGATATCCGAGCAGTCCACGGGTTTCCCCGGCTACAACAGCATCATCCCTGAGGACAAGGCGACCGTCGGGCGTATGCTACTGGACAATGGTTATGCCACATCGTGGTTTGGCAAAGATCACAACACACCGGCTTTTGCCGCAAGTCAGGTTGGCCCGTTTGATCAGTGGCCGACGGGAATGGGCTTTGAGTATTTCTACGGCTTCGTTGGCGGCGACGCGAACCAGTGGCAACCAAACCTGTTCCGTAACACCACTCAGATTTACCCGTTCACCGGCAAGCCCGGATGGAACTTGATAACCGGGATGGCCGATGACGCGATCGACTATCTCAACCGGATCAACCAGACGCAGCCCGACAAGCCATTCTTTGTCAAATACGCGCCCGGCGCCACCCACGCCCCGCATCACCCGACCAAAGAATGGGTTGAGAAAATCGAAGCTATGAATCTGTTCGACGATGGCTGGAACGAGCTTCAGAAAACCATCTTCGAGAACCAGAAGCGCCTTGGGATCATTCCGCAGGACACTCAACTTTCACCGTGGCCAACCGAGGTTCTGAAAAATTGGGATGATCTGACGGCGGTCGAAAAGAAACTCTACACCAAGCAGGTTGAAGTCTTTGCCGCCTATGCAGCCTATAACGATCACGAGATGGGGCGCATCATCGACACGATCGACGAAATGGGCAAGCTCGACAATACCCTGATTTTTTACATCAACGGCGATAATGGGACCAGTGCAGAGGGTGGCCCTCTGGGCACTCCAAACGAAGTGGCCTTCTTCAACGGCGTATCTGTGCCCGTGGAAACCCAGATGAAATGGTATGATACTTGGGGCACTGAAGCGACCTATAACCACATGTCGGCGGGCTGGTCATGGGCGTTCGATGCACCGTTCACATGGTTTAAGCAGAACGCGTCGAAACTGGGCGGTATCCGTCAGAACATGGTGGTTTCCTGGCCTAACGGGATCGAGGACAAAGGCGGGATGCGCGACCAGTTCATGCATGTGATCGACGTGGTTCCTACCATCCTAGAAGTCGCAGGGATCACAGCGCCTGAGATAGTGGATGGCATCAAGCAGGCCCCAATCGAAGGTACCAGCTTTGCCTACACCTTCGATAAGGCAAACGCAGACACGCCGTCCCGCCATACGACCCAGTACTTCGAGATGATGGGTCAATGGGCGCTCTATCACGAAGGCTGGCTGCTGAGCACCAAAGTGGACCGCGCGCCGTGGGATGCGTTTGGTCCAGCCAATGCCGATCCACTAAACAATCAAATCCTTGAACTCTACGACCTGACAAAGGATTACAGCCAGTCTCACGATATCGCTGCAGGAAATCCCGATAAAGTAAAGGAAATGAAAGCACTCTTCATCGAAGAAGCGAAGAAGTATGAGGTGTTTCCGATGGACGCATCAGTGGCGGCGCGGCTTGGCGCTCCGCGCCCAAACATCACCTCTGGACGGACGGAATTCGTTTATACTCACCCAATGATTGGCTTGCCGCAGGGCGACTCTCCGGGTCTGCTGAATTCGTCGTACACGATCACGGCTGAGATTGACGTGCCTGAAGGAGGTGCCGAAGGCATGATCCTGACGTCGGGTGGCCGCTTTGCCGGGTATGGCTTCTATCTGCTGAAGGGCAAACCGGTTTTTCTTTGGAACATGCTCGATCTCGAGCGCATCAAGTGGGAAGGTGCCGATGCGCTTAGCCCAGGCAAACATGTAGTCGAGTTCGACTTCGCCTATGACGGGACCGGATCGGGAACGCTGAAATACAACAGCTTCACCGGTCTTGGGCAATCCGGTACCGGCTCGCTTAAAGTGGATGGCAAAGTTGTCGACACTAAGGAGATGAAAAAGACCCTGCCAATGATCCTTCAATGGGATGAGTCGTTTGATGTCGGTTCAGACACGCTGACAGGTGTGAATGATAAGGACTACATGCCGCCGTTCACATTGACGGCGAAACTTGAGAAACTGACACTGAAAGTGGACCGTCCGCAACTCAGTGCGGCTGACATCAAGAAACTCGAGGCAACGATGCAGAAAGCAAGCGACTAGACCTTTAGGCGCAATCAGAGAGCGCCCGAAGCAGGGCGCTGTCTAAACGATGTTTTCGTCACACCAACATCGTGCATTCCAGAATACTGAATGCCCGCTCGCTCCCGCTGAGCAGACGTCTATGCACGGCGCAGCGAACG
>CBDTVL010000407.1:0-2821 GCA_965363755.1 uncultured Sulfitobacter sp. | reverse complement strand
AGACCGAGGCATCCATTCAAGTGAACTTCCGGTTGAACCTGGGAGATAGCTTGTCGGAGCAACTTCAGAGCCTTGCTGTTGCCCATGACCAGCCAATCAATTTTGTCATGAAGGGACTTCGCAATAAGGCTGCGGAGCGGTTCAAGAGGGTGGCGTCGGAGAACACAAAGCCATCAATTCCAGAACCTGCCTCAGGTGGCTTGTCCATCAGATATGCAGCGACATTCTCTGGCGATCAGGCGCGCAACCTCAGTCAGTGGTTTGATCCATTCGAGCTTGGCGTGGCGAAAGAGGCTTGCAAGCCGATCCTTGTTGAGATGTTTCAGCAAGAGGCCAAAGCGCTTTGCGTTTCGGCTGATAGAGAAGCGCCAAATCACCCCTAAAATTTAGGATGGACCAATCGGGGACAGCAGACGCAACAGCATTTGCCGTTGATGATCCTGTCCGCCAAAAAAGACCGCTAGCACCCGAACACGGTGTAAGGTGTCCTCTACATCGAAATAGAAAATGGCGCGCCCCTTTGTGACACTGCGCAATCCGCCAAAGAATTCAGGATGTAACGTACCCTGATGCGGCAGGTCGCCCAAGGCGTTCATCGCATCTTCGATCTCGAGAATGCGCGTTGACGCTCGCTGAAAAGCTGTGGCCTCATCTTCGCCAAATCCAAGCGCCGCCTCAAAGACAAAGTCGAATATGGTTTCAAGATCGCGATCCGAAGCAACGGATCGCTCAACCTTATAGGCCATGTTGGGCCTTTTTACCCTCCAGCATGGCGCGTGTTCTCACGCTGCCCTCATCCATATCAACAAACTGTCCGTCACGCCGCTCCTGAATGAGTACCCGCAGGGCCTCAGCCTCCAGTTCTTTGGCCTCGGTTTGTTCTCGCAACAGCTCAAGTCCTTGCTGCATGACGGCACTCAGGCTTGGATACCGGCCCTGACCGACCAAATTGCGGGCAAAGGCTTCCTGCGGTTCAGTTAGGGAAATAGACGCTTTGACACTCATGGCAGACCTCCTGTCTCATTAAGAGTTTATGCTACTCAGTAGTACTATTCAAGTTATATACAATGTTCGGCGCCCGACCAGCTGTCGTTATTTTGCTTCCCCGGTGGCAGAAGAGGGACCTCTTGGTACCCCTTCTCCGACGACAATTGATTGAATGACCCAAGCACTGAGCAAAATCTAAGCCGCGCGTTGCTGCTATGCACACCGCGTTAGCGGTTTTGCGCGAACAGCGCCGGTCCTGAATGCGTAGGGCACAGCCCTGAACATCCAGAATCCGAATCACCCATTAATTGGCGCTCGCAATCTCAGGAAAAGCTTAATTCTGACCATTCGATGCCGCGCGCTATGAGAGGATGATTCACCGGCGCGTCGCGGGTCAAACCATATCGAGGACGGTGCGGTCGAACTTGGTGGTTTTGGCCAATTATGCGCCGTATTGCGGATTGCCGTTCATCCGGCGATATTGCCCAAGTTGGAAAACAGTTTTTAGGGATGGCTATGGTAGATCTAACAAAGTGGACACGTGTCGATCTGATTGAGCTGAAGGCGCAAGTCGCAGAGCGGCTGGTCCAGGTTGAAGTCGAAGATAGAAGCAAGGCCCTCGCTGCCGCTGAGGCAGCGACTCGGGAATTCGGGTTCACATTGAAGGATTTGTTACGGGCGACGCAGCCCGAAAAGAAAACGGGTGGTCCAGCGAAAAAAGTTGGCGTGGCAAGATACGCAAACCCGGCAGATAAATCGCAAACATGGACCGGCAAGGGCCGCCGCCCGGCGTGGTTCAAGGCAGCGTTAAAGGCGGGGACACCGCCAGAGCAACTAGAGCTTTAACGCCGAAAGCGGCCCACGGCCAACGTCCAGCAAGGTCGTCGCGGCGCGCGAAGAGGGGCGGCGTTTCCGCCGCCCCAAGGCCCGCAGGGACTAGACTTGATCCCCTCCTCCTTCATCGGCGTCCTTTTCCTTGGGCTGGAAGGCCACCAGCTCGGTGACGGCGACGGGGAAATCCAGCTTGATGGAGAGGAAGGTCTCGCCGGTGTCGTTCTTGGTGTTTTCGAACACCGCGCCGACGCGGCGGTAGGTGGTGTGCTCCTGGTCGTCTTTTTTGTAAGTGACGGGAACGGTGAGGACGTAGTTGGTCATTGTCTTGATCTCCTTTGTTTCGATGGTTTGAAAAGAGCAGATCGTGTCAGGACAGGGCGCAAGCCGAAATGCGGTGGGTCCGCGCCGCAGGGGTGGAAACCGTATTTCAGCTCGCCGGAGCGATAGCGGAGGGCACGACCTGGCCGCGATCTGCGACAAGTCCATCAATAAGAAACAAAGGGGATCTGACATGACTAACGGAACACGGCCCCGGTCCCGTCTGCAGGAAAGACCAGCCAGGTCATATATCCGCTGATGATCTCGGCGGGTTCTAAAACGGCAGACAAGAACGACCGCAGCAGTATCCAACCATCAAGCGCTATCGCTACGCTCGGGCTGAAGCTGGCGGACATGCGCAAAAGGGCAAGGCGGTGGAAAAGGTGTCAGGACGGGAAGATCCGGTCCAGCTGGACCGGAAACGCCGGTCCTCAACAGGCGGACACTTTTCGTAAGGGCCCGTCCAGGTGCATCGAGGCAGGTGGAGTGGCCGCGCAATGCGGCTTCAGCGCGAATAGCGCAAGTTCGGGCCGGGTGGAACAAGGGGCTTTTGCCGTCATTTCAGCTGATCGACGAAAAACATCCGCAGGGGCGTTTTGTTCTTCGCCGGCAGGGTGCCGCGCTCTTCGGTCGTGGCGCTCCCGAGCAGTGTCAAGGTCGCCTCGGAAATATTGACGCGACC
>CBDTVL010000406.1:0-2831 GCA_965363755.1 uncultured Sulfitobacter sp. | reverse complement strand
GCGCTAGCGCCTTTCTGCCTAGAAACGACCAAGCGCAGCATCCGGCGCAAAGGGCAGAGAGTGAGAATTCGCGGCGCCACAAGGGCCGTATGTGACCGATGCCTCAGCATGCACATTTCGGCGATAAGGGCAGACAGCGGACCTTCGCTGCGGAGCGCACCAAGGTCTGCCGTGCTGACAAAGCGGGCTTTTACTGCATGTTTACCAATAGCCGGTGCTGGCGCATCGCGAATATGCGATTATAGCCTGCCAAGTTGATTGCCGAGCGGGGTACTAGTAGCTGTTCCAAGATCGTTTTGAAAAAGGATACCGAGACATGAATTCCGACCTTCTGCACTGGATCACTGCAAACCTTCAAAGTCAGAAGGGCAAGACGATCCTTATTACCGGCGGCAATTCCGGGATCGGCTACTATGCGGCACTCGCTTTGGCGAAGGTTGGTGCAGACGTGGTCATCGCAGGACGCAGCGCCGAAAGGATCGACCACGCGGTTCGCGACATCAGGGCTGAGGGCATTGAAGGTAAAATTGAAGCGGGTATTGTTGATTTGGCGAGCCTCAAGTCTGTTCAGGAATATGCGGACCAATTCCGAACCAAATATTCCCGTCTGGATGTGTTAATCAACAACGCTGGCATTATGATGCCACCAGCAGGCACAACTGAAGATGGGCTAGAGAGTCAGTTCGGCGTCAACTTCATCGGGCATTTTGCTTTGACCGGCAGGCTTTATGACCTGCTGAAATCCACGTCTGGTTCGCGTGTCGTCACCTTGAGCAGCATCGCACATCGCGGAGCCGAGATTGATTTTGACAATTTGCGGCTCGAAAAGCCCTATGACACACGCCGAGAGTACTACCAAAGCAAGCTGGCCGACATCATCTTTGCACTGGAACTTGGTCGTCGCGCTGACGCAAAAGGCGATGGCATTGTGTCGGTGGCATGTCATCCGGGGTTCACGAAGACAGAGTTGCAGCGCCATCTGGACTCCGCAATCCTTGACAAGATGACCTTCATGGATGCTTGGCAAGGGGCCTTGCCAATACTTGTTGCCGCGACTGACGACGTAAAATCGGGCGACTATTTTGGCCCCGATGGTCCCGGTGAGTTGGGCGGTTTCCCAGCACTTGGTTTGATTGATGACGCAGCACTTGATGCCGCGGTGGCGGGCAGGCTTTGGGCTGTTGGCCAGGACGTGACCGGCGTTGCTTTTCCATAGACGCGGGCTAATTATCGACGAATAACGAGAACAGTTGGGTAAAGAACGAGGGCCGCAGTGTCAGTAGAACGACAAAGACTATCGCGCCGCACGATGCTTCAAAGAGGGATGGCGACAGGATTTGGTCTTTTGCCCGCAATGGCAGGCTTAACCGACATCGCCAAAGCCGCTGAATCTGAGGCTGGAAGCGGAAACATGAACATGGATGCCCTCATTACTGCCCTCCACTCCATAGGAGGGCCTGTTTGCCTCGATGCGGCGACCAGGTTGGAGACCGTTAGCGCAAATAGCGGCGGTTTTAACCTGCATTTGCGTGGTGCTGGACTGAGCGCGCTGGATGCACGCATTCTTGCAAATGCGTTGCAAGAGATGCCTGATTTAGCCACGCACCACTTGAGGTCTTTCAGTGCCAGCTACAATCCTGATTTGAATGATGCCGGTGGAATTGTACTGGCCGGGTCATTTCCCAAAACAATGACCGAGTTGGGTCTTGTCGGATGCTCACTCGGAGACGCTGGCGGGGCTGCACTTCTAGAATGGGCGCAGCAGGCACCGAGTCTTCGTATGATCTGCGTCGAAGGAAACGATTTATCCTCCAGTCTTAAGTCGAGATTCGCAAGACTTGGTCGGCTGAATGCTTCCTTAATGGTCGTGGTTTAGCGTCAGGGCTTACACCGGTCGGCGAAGGTCCAAGAACCGCATGGTGAGCCTGCCAACCAGCAATTCAACCTGCGCAATGGGGCAACGCGTATTGGTGAGATGAGAGGTCGATGAAAGCCTTCACGAACCAAATTCGATCTACTTACAACAACATCAGACGCTAAAGACTACAGTTAAAACTCACAAATTCACCAAATCCAACGGTTTCTGATCTGGGTTCAGGCGCAACATGGACAGGTTCAATGCCGCCGCCACGGTCACCCACGCCAGATAGGGCATGAACGCCAACCCGGCTAATGTGTCCAATTGCCAATGGGTGATTGTCGCCCCCAGAACTGCGAACCAAAGGCAGGCCATGATAGGGATTGAGGCGCGCAAATGACGCAGCCCGAAGAACACCGGCGTCCAAAGCGCGTTGAGTGTGATTTGGATGGCCCAGAATGCCATCGCATATGCGCTACCTTCCAGACCCGCCACCCGAGTACCCGCGAATGAGATCAGCAAATAGATGGATGTCCAAGCTACCGGAAACATCCAATTTGGTGGCACCCATGACGGTTTGTTCAAACTCTTATACCAGGGCCCTGTTGGGAACAGTGCGCCGGTCGCTCCAGCGCCAAACGCAGCAACCAAAAATAGAAGGAAAAGCAGGATATCCATGGAAAGCCCCTTTCAGTTGACCCCTTCCATCTATGCCATTGGACAGTCGCTGCCAATCACTGCGTCGCGCACTCGTAGCTTCACTAGTATAGTGGGGCTACCTCCTTAGCATTAAACGTTCATGGCGGACATTCGCTGCGTGCAGCACCAAGGTCGGCAATGGGCCGGAAGCGGCCTTTGACTCGCGTTGGTCGAGCGGCAGGTTCGCCCCCACATAGCGGACCTTCACGCAATCTTGGGTTTATAGGTCCTGAGCCTTCTCAGCCGCCTGCGTTCGTGAAACCAATGTACCAGC
>CBDTVL010000405.1:0-2874 GCA_965363755.1 uncultured Sulfitobacter sp. | reverse complement strand
ATTCTGGCGCAACAATTCGCGAAAACCGGACAGAAAGTGATCATGGTTTTTTTCCCGACCATTGACCGCTGGTCCGGCTTCGAGGACACCGCTGGAGATGGAACTCGTCAGCCAATCAGAAGGGAACTGGATCCGGGGACCCATATTGTTACCACGCAGAACCTGGTAGCGGTCAAAAGAGGCTGGCAGCACCGAAGGGTCGCAAAGCACTAAAAGAACACGCTCCGGTTCCCTGACATCACCCAGCGCCCTTTCCAGCATGGACAGTTGCAGACCAATCATAAAGCCGTCGTTTTGTGCTGGCTTGATAAGGGGCTTGAACCTGCGTGTTTCTCCGAACGTCGCCATCTCTCCCCGAACTTCTAAATACGGGGTAGAGGACGATGCATATTTGTTTGCCTGTGCCACGTAGATGTTCAGAAAGTCCCCAAGTGTCGTGGCTTGTTGAAAGGCTTTTCGGACCATCGGCCAACCAGTCGGATCCAGCCGGGCACCTATCTTCGCAGAGAAAGTTTGATCATTGGCAGCTTTCGCGCAGTTTTCGACGAAATGGTGCATGACCATAACATGAACCGATGTGCCCTCCTCCTCGACAGCGCTTTGTGTCAATCCGACACTTTCCAAAACAGGTTCCGGATCCACGCCACATTCCCTCAGCCCGGCAAGAAGTGGATGGAGGAGTTGAAGCTGAACTAAAGGCAATGATTTCGGCATAGGGAACCTCACAAACAACTGATGAGAACCAGCATTCAGACTGAATTCAGCCGGTTGGTCAATCGCATCTGTCAATTTTAACCATAAATCGTGTTGACCTGTCCGAAAATGACGCGCGCCAATGGGATCAATCTGCGATACCCACGACAGGGGTCCCTCAGGGGGCATTACTTTTTATGGGGGATCCACAGTGATTTCAGCTAATCTACTTTCGACAACACTGGCAGTTGGGCTTCTGGCCTTTGGGCCATCGGCAGTGGCGGCACAGGACGAAGCGCCACGGCAGGTGCTCTTCACCAACGTGAACATTTTTAACGGTGTGGATGGCGACTTGGTCGAAAACGGCTCTGTTCTGGTTGAGGGCAACCTGATCAAGACAGTTTCGGCCGAAGCAATTTCGGCCGAGGGCGCGTATGTCGTTGACGGCGAAGGCAGAACGCTAATGCCCGGCCTGATCGATATGCATTCTCACCTCTGCATCCGGAACGGAATGCTCGAGTTTCGCGACAACTATGACCAGATGGCCAATGGCGCCTACGTGGCACTTGTCCTGCAAGACTATCTTGATCAGGGCTTCACCACCGCGCGCGACGCTGGCTGCAACATCCTTGGCATCGCTAAGGCCGTGAACAACGACATCATTCCGGGGCCGCGCATCTACCCCAGCGGCGCCTTCCTCAGCCAGACAGGTGGTCACGCAGACACTGGATCATTTAACGATGTACCGGGCGACGTAGATGATCTCGAAGCCCACATGTTCGGCTTTATTGCCGATGGCGTGCCTGAAGTCATTCGCGCGGCGCGTCACAACCTTCGGGCCGGTGCCACCCAGATCAAGGTTATGGCCGGCGGCGGGGTTGCCAGCGAGTTCGATCCTTTGCACACCACCCAATATTCTCTGGAAGAGCTGAAAGCGATCGTTGGCGTGGCAGAAGACTACGGCACCTATGTGCTGGTTCACGCCTATCACGACCGTTCGGTCAATCGGGCGATTGACGCCGGTGTCCGCGTGATCGACCACAATTTCCTAGTCTCCGAAGAAACCATTATCCGCATGAAGGAAGAAGGCGTCGCGCTTTCTGTTCAGGCGGTTATGTCGCTTGAAGCCTTTGGCGATCCCGAGAGCATTACCTTCTTCAATGCGGACCAGAAAGCCAAGGCAACCCAGGTAAACTCTGGTGCGCAGCAGATGATGGAATGGGCGGTGAAGCATGAGCTCCTTATCGTCACGGGCGGCGATATGTTTGGCCCAGATGTGGTTCGACAGGCGGACAACATCATCTGGTTCAATGATAAAGTAACCAATGATCCGCATTTCTCTCTGAAAACCGCAACCAGCAACGCGGCCGAAGTGCTAACCTGGAGTGGCGGTATGAACCCTTACAAAGAGGGCACTTTGGGTACGATTGCCGAAGGTGGCTACGCCGACATCATTCTTGTCGACGGCAATCCACTTGAGGACATCAATGCGATCAAGCGCGAGAACGTGGACTTCGTGATGAAGGACGGGGACGTTTATAAAAACTGGCTACCCAGTGAAAGTGCCCCAGCTTTCAAACCTGCAAGTCCCAGCCGGGAAGCTTATTTCGGTAACCTGTAAGCGGTTCTCAGATTGCCGCGCTCTGATTGAGAGTGGCGGCAATCTACTTGAAAACCGAACTTCAACAGGCCCAAGCATCACGAAGGTAGGCGCCAATTTTAAAAGCACGCTGGACTGATGAGACGCGGGGCGGAGGTTACCTCGGCCGCCCCGCCAATTTCACAAAAACCCTATAGGGCTTTGGACGTTATGAAAAAAATTGCCTTGGGTGTCATCACGGGCCTTAGCCTGACTTTTGCTACGAGTTTGTTCTCACAGTCATTGGTGCATTCTGTCGAAAGCAACCCCAACCCGTGGACACATGAACGCTTTGATGCTGGGCCAAACAAGTTCACATTTGCTATTCACTCTGACCTGACTGGTGGCGAGCGCCCAGACATCTTTGCAACGGCCATGGCGCAGCTGGCGCTCTTACGCCCCGAATTCATCATTAGCGTCGGCGATCTGATTGAAGGCGGCGATGTGGACGCTGACCAACTCGCCTTCGAATGGGACGCTTACGATGCGCGCGTTCAGGATGCTCGCGCCCCGTTGTTTTACGTCGGTGGAAACCATGACTT
>CBDTVL010000404.1:0-2881 GCA_965363755.1 uncultured Sulfitobacter sp. | reverse complement strand
GATGTGGTCTTGAAAGAACCACGAAACGGAGAGGACGGCGAGATGAAAGATATAATGATCGGGGTGGATTTGGCAAAGACCGTGTTCCAACTCCATGGCGCGTCGATGACGGGCCAGCTGAAATACCGCCAGAAGCTTACGCGACCGCGATTTCGAAAATTTATGGCAGACCAGCCGCCTTCGATGGTGGTGATGGAGGCTTGCGGTAGCGCTCATTACTGGGCGCGTGAGATGGTTAGGCTTGGCCACGACGTGAAGCTGATCGCACCGCAATACGTGCGTCCTTTTGTGAAACGTCAGAAGAATGACGCCGCCGATGCCGAGGCGATTGTGATTGCGGCGCAGCGCCCCGAGATGCGCTTTGTCGCCCCGAAGTCGCAAGACCAGCAGGCCAGAGCGGTGCTGTTCCGGGCGCGCGAGCGCCTGGTTCATCAGCGCACCGAGTTGGTGAATGCCCTGCGCGCAGTGCTCTATGAATTCGGCCACGTCATCCCGAAGGGGATCGGAAATATCAAGCGGATCGACGCGATTCTGGAGGAGCCGAACTGCGATTTGCCAACGTTGGTTTGCGACGAATGCCAGGATCTTGTTAAACAGATCGCAGAACAAACCATCCGGATCGACGCCAAAACAAAGACGGCAAAGGAAATGGCCGCGGCGGCTGACACTACTCGGCGGCTGCAAACGATGCCGGGGGTCGGCCCGCTGACCGCGCTGGCGGTGGAGGCATTCGCTCCGGCAATGAAAAACTTCAAGCGCGGGCGCGATTTCGCCGCCTGGCTTGGGCTTGTGCCCCGGCAGCATTCATCTGGCGGCAAGGAACGATTAGGGCGCGTCTCCAAGGCTGGTCAGGCCGATATCCGTCGTTTGCTGATCATCGGGGCGATGTCACGATTGAACTGGATGGGTCGCAAGACGATCCCTGAGGGATCGTGGCTGGCACGAATGCTGGCAAGGAAGCCGCGCATGCTGGTGGCGGTCGCGCTGGCAAACAAGATGGCGCGTGGGATCTGGGCCATGCTGACGAAGAATGAGAACTATAGGGATCCGGCGCAGGCCGCGGCAGCACTATCAACATGTGCCGCAGCGACCTGATCCGGTGAAGGGGGTGTGAGAAGGCGACGACCCGAATGGGCGCAATGATCGAACAGATCTGGATCGGGAAAACCAGTTCTTGTCTTAGAGCAAATCAGCTCGTTCATAAGATTTGGACCTGATCCGCAGATCACCATACCGGCCCGCGGCTTCTGGAAGTGCCGCAATGAGAGGCCTGACAGAAGACCGCACTCGATCACACGTTCACAAGGTTAAAAACTTCTTGCATCACGGGCGGCAACCACAGAAGACAAGAGGGGGCCAACACGCCGACGAGAACGGCGAATGGGACGGTTCAAATCACCCGGATCAATGCAGCGATTTCTGTCTGTTCACGATGCCATCTACAACCATTTTAATTTGCAGCGCCATCTGGTCTCTCGCCGAACTCTCCATCAAACCCGCGCCAAGGCATTCACTGAATGGTTCGAAATTGTGGCTGCTTGATCTGGGATTGCGTCAGCATATTTCGTTCATCAGAGTTAACGTGACAAAGCCCTCAAGAAGGCGATCGGCTATCTGTTCGCGAGAAAGCAGACCTTGCGTCATCTCATATCCTCTCGTCGTTCCCCTGTCGGGACGCGCGGGTCATGACCATCGTAACCAGAGGTTACCAGCAATCAATGGCAGCAGGCTGGCGGCACTGGCAAGACCCAGTTGCACACTGGTCAGGGGGTTCAGGGCCAACACGCCGGACATGGCCGGAACCAGGAAAGCGATCGCCAGCAGCGCAATGCTGACGGCCAGGGCCGCGTATACGTAAGGGTTCCTGGTGATGCTGTTCACGAATATGTTCTCGTCCCGATCGCGCATGTTGAAGACGTGCCACAGTTGCGACAAGGCCAACGTCAGGAACGCGACAGCGGCCGAATCCACGGGCGACAACGTCAAATATGACAACGCAATCCAGAATGCCCCGAGCGTGGCAATCGTGATCATGAGGCCAAACGCGATGATGTCGCTCCATTGCGCTCGCCCGACGATCGGTTCCTTTGGATACCGAGGTGGGCGTTTCATGATGCTGTGGTCGCCTTCTCCAAGGCCCAAGGCAAAGGCCGGAAACACGTCGGTCACGATGTTGAGAAACAGGATCTGCAGCGGAATGAGCGGGGCGGGCAAACCGGCGGAGATCGCGAGGCCGACAATCAGGATTTCGCTGAAATTACACGACATCAGGTAGATGACGAATCGGCGGATACTGCCAAAAATCACCCGGCCCTGCGACATCGCGACCACGATCGAGGCAAAGGCATCGTCTTTCAGAACCACATCGGCCGCGTCGCGTGCGACTTGTGTTCCGCGCTGGCCCATTGCGATGCCGATGTCGGCCTTCTTCAGCGCCGGGGCGTCGTTCACCCCATCGCCTGTCATTGCGACGATATGGCCTTCATTCTGATAGTAATTCACCAGTCGCAGCTTGGTCTCCGGTGCCACGCGGGCAAAGACATCGGCGTCCGACAGCCGCTGCTTGAGGTCGGCATCCACGGGGTCCGCAGTCAGGCCTCGCAGGTCTCGCTCGCTGAGGGCGACAAGGCGCCCCTGTGCGCCCAGCCCGGCCTGGGTGGCGATCTCGGTTGCCGTGGCGATATGGTCCCCTGTCATCATAATCACGCGAACACCCGCGCCAATGCATTCGGCCAGCGCCGCGGGCACGTCCGGGCGCAGCGGGTCGAGCAGGGTGACAAACCCGACAAGGATTAGCGACTGGTAGGGCGAGCCCGCCTGATCCGGCCCTTCGTTGTAGGCCAGTCCGATCAGGCGGTAGCCGGAACCGGCGGCGGCATCG
>CBDTVL010000403.1:0-2886 GCA_965363755.1 uncultured Sulfitobacter sp. | reverse complement strand
CGCACGGTAAAGAAGTTGCCCAAGGATTTGGACATTTTCTTTCCCTCGACCTGCAACATCTCGTTGTGCATCCAAACCTTGGCAAAGCCGTGCCCGACGCAACGCGACTGCGCAATCTCGTTTTCATGATGTGGGAACTGCAGATCAGTGCCGCCGCCATGAATGTCAAATTCTGCGCCCAAAAGCTCGTACGCCATCGCTGAGCACTCGATATGCCAGCCCGGCCGTCCGCGCCCCCAAGGGCTGTCCCATCCGGGGAGATCATCGGTCGACGGTTTCCACATGACAAAATCCATCGGATTACGCTTGTAAGGCGCAATTTCAACACGCGCGCCGGCGATCATGTCGTCCACACTGCGCCCAGAAAGCGCGCCATAGTGCTCTTTCCAGGAATCCACGGCAAACAAGACGTGGCCCTCCGCCTCGTAGGCGTGCCCCTTGTCGATCAGCTGAGAAATCATCGCGACCATCTGCTTGATGAATTCTGTTGCCCGAGGTTCTGCGTCAGGGCGCGCGGCACCAAGCGCGTCCATATCTTCGTGATACCATTGGATCGTTTCATCAGAACGGGCGCGTATCAACTGTTCCAAGGTGCCGGGCTCCCCCGCGGCTTTGCGCTTGCGGGCGGTTTCATTGATCCGGTCGTCTACATCCGTGAAATTGCGCACGTATGTGACGTGATCTTCGCCGTAGACATGGCGCAACAACCGGTTAAGCACATCAAACACAATCACGGGCCGCGCGTTGCCCAGATGCGCGCGGTCATAGACAGTCGGCCCGCACAGGTACATCCGCACGTTTTGCGCATCAATCGGCGTAAACACCTCTTTCTTGCGGGTCATTGTGTTGTGCAGTTTGATCGTAGGGTTCGTCGGCATTGCAAAAGTCCTATTCGCGCGGGTAACGCGGGCTTAGCAACTCTTGTCTGTCATGAAAACGCAAAGTAACGGGCCCGCTGA
This sequence comes from uncultured Sulfitobacter sp., assembly GCA_965363755.1. Taxonomy (GTDB): domain Bacteria; phylum Pseudomonadota; class Alphaproteobacteria; order Rhodobacterales; family Rhodobacteraceae; genus JL08. The sequence continues at coordinate 1,927 of CBDTVL010000403.1, read as the reverse complement.
GAAAACTCAGATGGTAATGCAGCAGCAAATGATAATCAGGTCCGTCATGGAGGCGTGATACCATCCAATTCTGCTGATTGACAAGGGCGACAAATCTGTGCCCCCTCCGCCGCAATTGAAAACTGTGTTGAGCGAGGATCAAAGGCATGCAGTTGTCCAACAGGATTACCCATCTGAATGGGGGCGGTGATGACGGATGGGGTTTGTTCACGCGCGCGCACCAACTCAAGATCGATGGCTTACCGATCGTTGATCTGACGCAGGGCGAACATGATATTGGTACACATCCCGACATTCTGGCGGCAATGAACCGGTCTGCGATGGGTGGTAACACGGGCTATGCCCTCGTGCCCGGCAATCGGGCACTGCGCGAAACGGTGGCGGCGCGGGTAGAGCAGCGCACCGGCGTTCCGACTACCTACGAGAACGTGATGATCACACCAGGCGGGCAGTCCGCTTTGTTTTCGTGTCATAGCGCCGTATGTGACTCAGGCGATACAGCCCTGTTCCTAGAACCCTATTACGCCACCTACCCCGGCACCTTGCGGGCCGTAGGAGCCATCCCGAAAGCCATTCAAACCCGGCCTGAGGATGCCTTTCAACCGCGCGCAGAAGATATTGATGCTGTCGCCGCCGGGGCCAAGTCGTTGCTGATCAACTCGCCCAATAATCCGACTGGCACGGTCTATTCCCGCAATACGCTCACCGGCATTGCAGATGTGTGTATAGCACATGATCTCTGGCTGATATCGGATGAAGTGTACGACACGCAGGTCTGGGAAGGCGCGCATATTTCGCCGCGCAGCCTGCCAGATATGGTCGAACGCACCTTGGTTGTCGGGTCAATGTCCAAGTCGCATGCCATGACCGGGTCGCGCTGTGGCTGGATCATCGGCCCTAAAAGGGTGATCGACGCCTTAACCGATCTGGCCACTAATACGACCTACGGCGTGACCGGTTTTATTCAGGACGCCGCCAATTATGCCATTCATCAAGGTCCGGAACTGGAAGAAATAGTCGCGGCCCCGTTTCGGCGGCGTCGAGAACTGGCCGCCGGTATTCTGGCCGCTCAAAATACAGTTGGCCTGATCCCCGCACAGGGTGCCATGTACCTGATGTTGGATATCCGGACCACCGGCATGACCGGTGAAGACTTTGCTTATGCTTTGCTGGATGCGCATCAGATCGCGGTCATGCCGGGTGAGAGTTTTGGGGCGTCTGCCGCTGGTCACATCCGGGTCGCAATGACAATTGACGACACCGCCTTTTCCGCCGCGCTGAAAACGGTCTGCGCCTTTGCCATCGAGTGCGCCAACATCAGCGCGTAAAAAAGGCCGGAGCAATCACTCCGGCCCTGCTTGAGGTCGAGATCAGATTAAAAGCGGTAAGATGCCCGCAAATTAAACGTGGTGGCATCCACGTCGGCAGTGCTTCCATTGAAATCACTGAACTCATGGTACAGAATCTCGCCACCAACCGACCACTGAGGTGCAATCAGATAAGCTGCCCCGATACCGGCGAGCCATCCTGTGTCGTCGCCTAGGGTGTCTGTATAAGCGCGCGCTGCACCGACAACCCCGTAGAATAACCAGTCATCAAAGTCATAGCCCACTTTCAGTTTCAGGCGTCCGACATTGTCCAGATTCGCGGCACCGCTGGCCAGACCGATACTCATCCAGTCATATTCCAGCTCACCACCGACAACCCAGTCGCCGAAATCATAGTCATAGCCACCGTGAAGACCTGCGGTTCCGCCGTTGCCTCCAGAAATGCCGCCCGAGATGTTTACATCAGCATATCCAAGGCCAGCACCGGCGTAGCCGCCAGTCCAGTCGCCAGCGAGAGTCGAAGTTGCCGTCAACGCAATTGCGCTTGCCGCGATAAGAGTTTTCATTGACCTTTTCTCCCTATTTAATATTGCACTCTG
>CBDTVL010000402.1:0-2888 GCA_965363755.1 uncultured Sulfitobacter sp. | reverse complement strand
GCTTTGGGAACGTGAATCACGCGAACTGCTGGGTCTCAAGCACTTTTATGGGGCCTGAACCTAGGCAAGGATGGAACGTCTGCAGCCTGCACGGCGCTAGTGGTGGCGCGCCGACCGGCATTGCGCAAGCCGCTTTCGCTCAGATTTGATCGCTGACGCCGTCATGCGGGAAACCAATGTACCAGCCGCGGTATGTTGGTCCCACTATAGAGTTGATCATTACACGGTTTCCAAAATAGAGGGAAATAGAGGCGGGAACGGCCACTAGGTCGACACGGACTGTGCAGTCAGGAAATGCAATCCATTCGACAGTTGGCGTCTTTTCTCAGAAGGGAAGCGGGAGAACTGAGCTAGGCGAAGCAATAACCAACCACATAGCAGGCTAATCTGCAGGGGCGGACCCTAGTCAAAAATGGCAGGTCAGACAGCGACGTGTTGGGCATACTTTAACGCCCTTCAGTCAATGTAAAATTCTCCATCATAGCAATATTCTGCAGCACCCAGTCCGGAGCCTTGCGCCGATAAACCATGTTCACCACCGTCTGGTAATACGTGGATGAAGAGTTTGGTCGCAACACCACCCGGAACGCAATTTCGGCCACGTCGCCTTCCTGTGTCGTGTTGAGAATCTGGGTACTCATAAATTGCGAAAGGCTACCCACATCGAAATAGCGCCGTCCAACGCCAAGCGCGTTATTATTGGGGTCCAAAAGTCTCAAACCCAAGAGGTCTGCGCGCAAACGGTTGGTGTTTGGCAGGACTGTCTCCAATTGTGTAGCAGTCCCGCCAAACAATGCATCATAACAGTCTAGTCGCGCCAAAGCGCTCTCAATGGCTGCACACTCCATTGCGGCTTGATGCTCGCGGCTCGACATTGCAGGCGTCGACTGCTTCGCAGGTGTTGTGTCAGCAGTTGCCTTGACCAGCGGTCGACCATCAAGATCAAGAAACTCCGCCACAAGACCCACTTGATTACCGATATTGCCCAGCACGAGATACCTGCCCTCGCCAGACGCGCAATCGCGGATTGTCATGCATAAAGTCTCGCTAGGGAACTCGGTGCACAGGCGAGCGAAATTGATCTTCCATTGCATCTGCTCCGGAAGACTCGCTTCGGGATGGCTGGCACCGGTACCATCTGGCATAAACACGTGCGTTAGAGATGTCCCTTCCTGCGTCCGCATTACCATCGTGTGACCACGGACAAGCGAGTCTAGCCTTTCGCGGTTATAGCCGCGCCCCGGTTCGGCACACAGTTGCCCCTCCGGCGAAAATGATACCGTCGACAATATTTGTGAAGTTTGCAGCCCCGCTTCATTCAACAAAAAAGGCAGTCCACTAAGGTCTTTGCAATCTTGAATTTGGTGACAGACCCAAGTGGCCGCATTATCGTAGCTTTGGCAAAGGTTATTGCTTTGCACCAGAAATGCACCCTCAGTCGTTACAGCTGCGCTATTCGTAAAACGCGCGGGGGAAACCGCCCCTTCAGACGGGTCAAGCCGCAGAACCCAATCCCCTCCGTTGGCTGATTGGCCTTTGATGATGTGACTTGTCAGGCTTTCCAGTACGCGCGCGCGCGGCCAAATCTCACCAGGAGAATTACATAGAGGACCGGCCTGCGCTGCCACCTGTGAGGCCAACATAAGAACGGACAGTAAGCACACGGCTGATTTGGGTATTTGTAGTTTCATCGAATCCCCAATTTTGAGAAAAATATGTGGCCAACTTGCCCCAAGTAGCAAGCCCACAAAGCAATGCTGCCCAACGCCCGTGAACAGACAGAACGGCCCGGCACCCGCACCTCAGAATTTACAGGTAAGAAATCGGGATGAATGTTAGTCATTCATTAAATATTCACTCTATGTTCTCATTCATGCCAAACGAACCACTAGTGCTGGGATTGAAAGGAAGGGTGAGACTATCGCACCTGACACCGCGCGACGTGGTCGTGGTTGTCTGCCCAATTTGTCACCGGCGTTGGCTGGTCGCGCCACATGTCCTCTATGACCGATACCACGAGTATCAGCTTTTCGATGTCATCGCCAAGGACTTCAAATGCAGACGGTGCAATCATGGGGACCGGATGTACTGGCATCTCGAAAGGGCAACGGGGCCAGAGTTTCCACGAGCGGCCTAATATTGAGTCGTCTGCTTGTTAACGGAAAGCTGGTCACTTTTTCGATCCGCGTCGTTTCCAGAACAATGTGTCGTTCAAGCACGAAAACTGGGCAAACCAGCATCCATGTAAAGGTGTACAGAAGGGTGGATGGATTATTATATCAATATGCTATCTTATGGATTTGTATCAGAAATATTGGTTTAAGTGGTGCCCAGGAGATGCGGTTCAGCTCCTCCTACAGGCACTTCTTCAGCTGGTAGCTCCAGCAAAACAAGGGGTAGCCGAGGTGGTGGGCTGCAGTCAACAGGCACCATATGGTCTACGGTATGGTCTACGGTGACCGCGATAGCCCTTGAGCTGTCCATAGAGGCTCAGTGCGGTTCCCGGTGGCGTACTCATAACAGCGCCTGAGTTGACCCCTAAAGCTTGTCCCAGTGGTCATACACGCAGCCTCGGGCATGGGGGTAAATCGTCGGTGTGACTGTTATATGTAGACCTCTCAGATATTTGACCCCCAATTGACCACTGTCCTTAGGCAGCAGCAGCGAGTTCCTCTGTGATCTCCCCGGTTGGCGGCTCTGGAACCTTGCCTCGCACGACATCAGCGACACCTGCGTTCCAAGGAGACATCCGACAGTAGCGTTCAGCAGCTTGCGAGATGGTGCAGTAGCTGCGGCATCCCCGGAAGAACAGGTGCTTTTTGTCGGGGTGTGGACGGATCATTGCTGGCATGGTCAGGATTTGCCGGACCTTTGGACAGTCCCCGCAT
>CBDTVL010000401.1:0-2894 GCA_965363755.1 uncultured Sulfitobacter sp. | reverse complement strand
CCGGATTTCTGCTGTTTGTTCCGAAATCTGACGTGAAGGAACTGGACATGAGCGTTGAGGACTCAGCCAAATTGGTGATTTCGGCAGGACTTATCTATCCGACTGACTGCTCAAAGCTTTCAGACGGTGATGCCGACCTTTGAATTCGCAGGCGTTACCGGTGATGATGACTGTCATTCAAATCCGAGCCCAATCCCCATGCTTCTGTAGAGCCTCCCCGCTTGGTGCCAGGCGTTGTTCAGCATCGGTCATTGGGCTCTTGCCGCCCTTCGCTGCGTTGTCCACGAAGGTCGGCAAAGGGCCTATTCTGGTGAAAAACTTCACTTGATTTGAGAGCGTGCTGCTGATTCAATTTCCTTGTAGCTATGAGGGGTTGATTGCGATTCTGGGACCAAAGCAAGAGACACAACGCGCCCTATTTTATAATTTCTAGACTGAGGATCATGTTACGTTCGGTCACGTTTTGCGGGCAATAGATAGCGTCATTGATTTGTCTGGTGTTCGCCAACATCTGTCGGAGTTCTATAGCTCGACCGGTCGACCCTCGGTTGACCCGGAACTAATGATGCGCATGTTGCTAGTCGGATATATCATGGGCATCCGGTCTGAAAGACGGCTGTGTGAGGAGGCTCATCTCAACTTGGCGTATCGCTGGTTTTGCAGGCTGGAGCTGATGGATCCGATCCCCGATGACTCCTTTGCAGGACTTTTAAGAACTTCGCTAGATTCGCCTCAACGGCCGCTTTTGGGTTGCACCAATGGCGTAAATATCTGGGCCCAGGAAGGCCAATCAGACTGATTTAAACGCCAAGGACACGCCGTTCAGGCAATGGCGTTTGCCAGTTGGGTCCGGCCCATCGTCAAATATATGGCCAATGTGACTGCCGCAACGGCGGCAATGGCACTCGGTATGGGTAAAGAACAGCCCGCGATCGGGTTTGGTTTCAACTGCACCAGGCAGCGTTTGCCAGAAACTGGGCCAGCCAGTGCCGCTGTCATATTTGTTCTCCGACGAATAAAGCGCGAGATCACAACCACGGCAGTGATACGTCCCTTCGGAGTAGTTCTTGTCCAAAGCTGAAGACCCCGCGCGCTCGGTCCCTTCTTCGCGCATCACGTAATATTCCTGATCACTTAACATAGTGCGCCATTCAGCCTCGGATCGGGTGATCTCAAACCCGGTCGCGGCACGAGCGGCCCGACCAAGTCCCAGCATGGTGCCGGCAGCAACGCCGCTGGTCAGAAAATCTCGTCTGTTCATTTGCGGTCTCCTGTCTGCATCGCTCAAACGCCTGAAAGTAAAGATGTAAACGATTGCTCAAACAGACAAGGCAATGGATCGCACAAATAGGTGAGAAATTTTACATTATTGTAACACAAGGCTGCTGGATCTTGCGCGGTAACATTAGATTTCGACGTGCGCTAGCCAACTTTGCAGCGAACCCAAAACTGTCTCGGTGGCTTTGGTCAAATAGCTCCCAGGCGGTCGCAGCGCGTAGACCGTGTAACGGGGCATGTTGGCTCCATGTAGAAGGCTGATCAAACGTCCGTCTTTGATGGGACGGCTGACCAGGAACTGCGGCAATAACGCAATTCCGGCTCCACCTAAAACAGCTAACCTTAACGCCAGTCCGCTGTCGGATCGAACGGGGGGTCGATATTTGGACGCCCTGGGGGCTCTGTCGCAAAGTTTTGAAACCCGCCATTTAGAACAGTGAAAATGGCCGAATTGGAAGTGCGAATTGCATGAATCCTACTCGTTTCTTTCAATAAGAAATTCCGTTTTGAAGCCTCTGCCAAACTTTGCAGCAGAACCGCGTCACTGCCCTTCAGGAGACTGGTTCGCATCCGTCTGACAGCGCCGGCAACGTCACTTCACGGTCTGCGATATCAGTAAGAGTCATCATCGGTTCGGCGGAGGCCGTTGGTGGCAATAGCCGTCGAGCAATAACGGCGCAAAATCCCGTTCTGGTTGGGTTTAGTTGCATGTCTGGGTCACTTTCCAGAGGCGTTTCAAATGTATGAAGTTTCTGGCGGAAACCTAACTCTGCTATTGGTGTTCAGTATCTTACAAAATGCATCATGAAAACGATTTTAATCCCGACTTAAAAAGTCAGGTTGACATAACCAACTAAATTACTCAGATTTATAAAACATCCAACCACCCCATCGTGATCAGGGAAGCCCGACAATCGACAGATGAAAGGACGGGCAAGAAGGACCGCGCAATACAAGACTTGAAGGACCTGACACGTGACCGCTGCACACTAAGACCTGACCGATCAGAGCTTGCGGACGTACTGCGTCAAGCGCCGCCATAACGTGCACCTGATGACAAGGTTGAATCAGCCGTTCCTCGTGATCCTCCTCCAGATGTTTCTCATCCAGCTAATCGGCATGTTCTCTTTCAGCTGTTCCTCAGGGTTGGGATGCATCAGTGATTCCACAGCGTCATCTTCCAGCTGTTCCTGTTGGCCAGGTTGAAGCTTTGATTTTACCATGTCTTCTTCCGCCTGTTCCTCATGGTCGGGTTGTATCAGTGGTGTCACCGCGCCCTCCCCCGGTTGTTCTTGACGGTCGAGTTGAATCTGTTGTTCCATCGTATCCTCCAGTTGTTGCGGGTCGTCGCACCAGGCTGGTACTGTTACCCGAGGGTCATATACAGAGAACGCGCTGTGAGCCTTTTCCATCCCGAGGATTGCAAGGAAATATGTCCTTCAGTTCTTCGGGGAATGGCTTTGATGCAGAACGGTATTTTGCCCGACAATGCCGCATCGAATGTTAGGAGTTCAAAGTTGCGATAGCGCGCAAACAAGAAAATGCATCGCTGTGTGATGCTTTTTCTTGTGGGCTGCGGTACGGGAGTTCCGTCAGATGCCTGCGCGCAGGTCTTG
>CBDTVL010000400.1:0-2908 GCA_965363755.1 uncultured Sulfitobacter sp. | reverse complement strand
ATGTGTTTATCAATCGCCAATCCTTCGACCTGATGGAACATCGGCGTGTGGGTCTGGTCGTAATCAGCGCGGTAGACGCCGCCGGGGCAGATGATGCGCAGTGGTGCGCCTTGTGCCTCCATGGTGCGTATCTGAACCGGGCTGGTATGAGTGCGCAGGACATGCGGCGGGCGATCATCACCCTCGGCTCGATGCATGTAAAACGTATCCATCTCAGCACGCGCGGGGTGATGTGACGGGATGTTCAGCGCGTCAAAATTATACCAATCGGTATCGATGCGGGGCCCTTCCGCGACCGAAAAACCCATCTCGCCAAAGATCGCTGTGACCTCTTCGGTGACCTGAGACACAGGGTGTATCGTGCCCTGCGCGCGATGGCGTCCCGGCAAAGTCACGTCCAGCCATTCAGTGCGTAGTCGTTCGTCAAGCGCCGCGTCGCCCAGCGCCGATTTTTTTGCCGAAATCGCAGAGTTTATCTCGTCTTTCAGCGCATTGAGCGCGGGACCGGCCACCTGCCGTTCCTCGGGCGTCATTTTGCCAAGCTCGCGCATTTTCAGCGCGACTTCACCTTTTTTGCCAACGGCGCCTACACGAATATCTTCCAGCACCGCCTCGTCAGCAGCGTCCGCGATCTGGCTCAGGTATTTCTGCTTGAGATCGTCCATCACTCGCTCGTCCTTTGGTGTCGCAGACGTCCTACCAGAACCGCGCGTGATGGCAAGTCAGGAGGTAGTTTTTGCCATGCAGCTTTCGCGGGAGCGTGAAGCACCGCTCACAAACCATTTGATTGAAGAATCCGATTGTTTTGGGTTTATCCAGTCACGGCTTTTGAGGCAGACGGTGTTGTTCGCTAGGCGAGAGGTTTTTGCCCATCGTATGCATTGAATGGATGTGAAGTCAGACAAAGGTCTGGGCAGAATGGTTCGCGCAGACCTCAGCTGCCGGTTGGCTAAATAACTGGCACAGTCGTCGGCGCAACGCGATAAAACCACCCTAGGCTTAGCAAGCCCGCAAAGCGCTAACACTTTCACCACGCGGGGCATTGTCGGATGGATAGGACCAGCGAACATCCTCTGGAACAAGCCATAAACCTTGACAATACCTTAACTTCTTGGTCGGATCGGTCGGTGCGAGAAGGTTCACATTCGAGTCGCGGCGAAGCGCTGGTTTTTGGAAGGATATATAAATTGTTTCGGTTCTTCATCCTGGCAATGACTGTTGCAAGCCTGGGCGTGATGCAGGCGAAACCGGTAAGTGCCGGGAAATCCGAGGCCGCTGCGGTGGTGATTATCGGAGGTATTTTAGGCGCCGCGATCATCTCCAACAACAACAAAAAAAGGCAGGAAGCTGCACGGCAGCAGGAAGCTGCAAGGGCGCAGCAGCGCCAAGCAAAGGCTGCGGCGCCACGCCGCCCCAGGATTTCAACAGCACAGCTCCAGCAAAACAGAGAAATGCAAGACGCGCTTAATTATTTTGGCTATAACGCCGGTTCTGTGGATGGGTTGATTGGCAAAAACAGCCGTGCAGCGATGCGGCGTTTTGAGACCTCGATGAAATTCCCCGTCAACGGAGACCTGAATGTAGCAGAGCGGAATTTCCTGTTGGAGAGCGAACAGCGCGCCAAGGCCTCTGGGGATCAGCCACCCTATGACAGTATATTGGCCTCAGAAGGCCGCGCCGGGTTGTTAGAACGTTATCGTGATGAACTGCTCGGCATTCCCGCGCCCGAAGTACAGCAGGCAGAAGTACCGCAACCGACCCAGAACGATGCCACCCAACCGCCGGCAACTCCTACACTGCCAGCGTTCAACATCGCCAAACGGACCCGGTCGGCCAGCCAGCTTTGCAACGAAGTGAACATACTGACAATGGCCAACGGGGGAATGGCCACCTCAGGGGCAGTGGCGGACGCAAATTTTGCCCTGAATGAGCAATTTTGCCTGGCGCGCGCCCATGCAGAGTCTGAAAGTAATAGTATCATATCAACAATAACAGATCTGAGTGAATCTCAGATCGAGGCTCAATGTGACAGCCTTGCATCGTTCATGGCGCCTATGATGCCTTTGCTGGAAGACAATTCGCCAGCGCAAGTGCGCAGCGAGCTTGGTAAGTTCGTCGAAGCATCCGGCAAAACCAAGGGCCAGTTGATTACCGGGGGCCGCGTCTGTCTCGGAGTCGGTTATCGCATTGACGATCAAGAAATTGTACTTGCCTCTGCTGCTGTCCTGATTGCATCTGGATTACCGGCATACGGAGAAATCATCGCGCACCACCTTCGGGAAGGGCTGGGCGACCTTCAAAAGTCCTCTGCCAAAGGAGATATTTGGCTGGAAGACACTTTGACAGGTCTGGAAAACGGCGATACCTCGGTGCTGGGGCAAACACCTGATCGCATCGCAGTTCTGAGCGAGGCGTTAACAGGTGAAGTGGCAAAAGTAGCGTCCGGAATGCCCGTGTTTGGGGTTACAGACAGTAACTAGATATGCATCTTGGCACATTTTTTCAGGCCTATTTTGAGCATCCAATTAACCAGATGACATTCGTCACATTAGCGCCACTCCGCGAGAGAGAGACAGCGGCCAGAAGGGTGTCGAAGTGATGCGCGCAGCCATCATCGGACTGGCTGTCTTGCTGGTGCTGGTCATCGCGGTTTCGTCTTATCTCTTGCTCCAATCCTGCGGCATGCGGATTCCTTTCTCGCAAAAGTATATCTCTATTTGCGAAACCGAGCAGACCAGACTGCGGCGCGACCGTCTGGCTGTTCTCGAGATTGACAACGCTGGCTTGTCACTGGAAATCCGCGCGCTCGAAAGGCAATTGGCCGGGAAGCAGTGTATTGCTGAACCACCCCCGCCGCCGCCTCCCCCTCCGCCGCCACCGCCTAAACCAAAGAAATCCCCTCCCGCGA
>CBDTVL010000399.1:0-2913 GCA_965363755.1 uncultured Sulfitobacter sp. | reverse complement strand
GACGGCCGAATGCCTATCAGTTTGTTTGCAGGAACAAACCTTCAATGGCCCCAATTCAATACTTTCTGGAAATTTTGCGTGAAATCTGCTTCAATTGGGTCGTATACACGGGAGTTTTCTCATGCGTTTCAGTGCAGCATTGTTTTTGTCGTTTTTCCTATCGCTTCCCGCATCGGCCCAAAATCAGGCCTCGACCATATTGGTTTTAGACGGCTCGGGCTCAATGTGGGGCCAGATCGATGGCACCGCCAAAATCACCATCGCACAAGATGTTATCAGCGATTTGTTACAGACTCTGCCGCAGGATCAGGCGCTTGGCCTAACGGTATATGGCCATCGCCGCAAAGGTGATTGCAGCGACATTGAAACGCTAGTGCCAGCGGCCAACGGAACCCAAAACGCCATTTCCAGCGCAGTGAACGCCATCAAGCCAAAGGGTAAAACCCCAATGACCGACGCGGTGATCGCGGCCGCGCAATCGCTGCGCTACACCGAAGAGAAGGCAACCGTCATCCTTATCTCGGACGGGATCGAGACCTGTCACCCTGACCCCTGTGCCGCGGCCCGTGCACTTGAAGAGGCGGGTGTGGATTTCACCGCCCATGTCGTTGGTTTTGACATCAACGATCCCGATGCCGTCGCCCAGATGCAATGTCTGGCTGCTGAAACCGGTGGCACTTTCCGCTCTGCGGATGACGCGGGTGAATTGGGCGCCGCCCTGATTGAAATCGCCGCCGCCCCTGAGCCCGCGCCGATGCCGGCCACAATCACCTTCCGGGCGACACTCGGCAAAGGCGGTCCAGTCATCAGTGACGGGCTGATCTGGTCTTTTGCACCTGACGGCACAGCTGATCAGACCGCCGCGACGGGCACAACACATCTGGATTTGCTGCCGGGCAACTATTCCGCTTCGGTACTGCGTCTGGAAGACGAGGCGACGGCCGAAGCAAGTTTCACGGTCGCCGGTCAGGACAAATTCATCACCTTCGAATTACCTGAAATCGCATACCGGGCATCGCTGAATGCCGCAGACAGTGTGCCAATCGGGTCCGCAGTTGATGTTACCTGGGACGCTGAAATTGGCGAAAAGGACTACGTGACGGTTGTGCCGCTTAACGCCAAACCGGGGAAGTATCTGGATTATGCCTACATCTCTGAGGGAAATCCTGTTTCGGTACGTATGCCGCTGAAACCCGGCGCGTATGAGTTGCGCTACATCCGCCGTGTCCCCGGCAAGCAGGACGTATCGGCCACCCGCCCGATTACCGTCACTGATTTGGTTGTGACGCTGGCTGCCGCAGACGAAGTCAACGCCGGCTCGGTCCTGGACGTGACATGGGATGGGCCAAACTACGAAAGCGACTACATTGCGATCACCCTCCCTGATGCCAAGGACACGGCTTATGACAAATACACCTACACGGCCCGAGGTAATCCTGCCCCGGTAGCATCGCCGATTGAGCCAGGATCTTATGAAGTGCGCTATATCGCACAGGGAAACCCGGCACGGGTGCTGGCGCGACGTGCCTTGACTGTAGTGGCCGTCAGCGCAGTTCTGAACGCCGCTGACGAGGTTGTAGCGGGCAGCGCTGTCGACGTGGCGTGGAGCGGGCCTGACAACAAAAACGACTATATCTCGGTCGCGGCACCGGATCAGGAACCCCACAAATACACCAGTTATTCTTATACGCGGCGCGGCAATCCTGCTTCGGTCAAAATGCCGCTTGAACCCGGTCAGTATGAACTGCGCTATATCGCAGCCGGCAACCCCGCCAAGGTGATCGCAACCCGCCCTATTACAGTTATTGCGGCCCAGGTCACGCTTGACGCGCAGGTCGACGCGGTCGCGGGATCGCAAATCGACGTCACCTGGACAGGGCCGGACAATCAGAACGATTACATCTCGGTCGCAACGGCAGAACAGGAACCCCACAAATACGAGCACTATGCCTATACCAAACGCGGCAACCCGGCGTCGGTTAAAATGCCACTCGAACCGGGCGATTATCAGATCAGATATATCGCCAACGGCAACCCGGCAAAGGTACTGGCAACGCGCAACATCAGCGTGGTTGCGCCACAGGTTTCGCTTGACGCGTCAAACAGCGCCGAAGCCGGATCGACGATTGACATAAATTGGGTTGGGCCGGACAACCAAAATGACTACATCTCGGTCGCGGCACCGGATGCGAAACCCCAGAAATATTCACATTACACCTACACCAAGCGCGGCAATCCCTCCAAACTCAAGATGCCGCTTGAGCCGGGTCAGTATCAGATCCGCTATATCGCACAGGGCAATCCGCAGCGCATCCTGGCTCAGCGCGAGATCAGCATCGTTGCAGCCAATGTGGTTCTGGACGCGCCTGATACTGCTGTCGTCGGCACCGAATTTGACGTGTCTTATATCGGCCCTGACAACCAAAATGACTTTGTCTCAGTCGCGACCATTGGGTCAAAACCCGGTGAACACCTCGGCTATCAATATACTAAACGCGGCAACCCTGTCAGGCTGAAGGCGCCCTTAGAGACTGGCACATATCTCATCCGTTACATTGCCCATGGCAACCCACAAAAGGTACTCGCGCGCCGCTCACTCAAAGTTGTCGAGATCAGCGCCGCCGTGGCCGAAGCTGCCGTTCTAGAAGCTGCCGACAGGGCAACCGCTGGGGCAGAGCTTGAGGTCTTCTGGATTGGGCCGGATGGCGAGGGTGATAGCATCGCCATCATTAAAATCGGCTCTGAGGCGGTGGAAGCTTCAGTTGCAACCGCCAGCAGTAACCCAGCCGTTTTGCAACTTCCGGCCGATCCGGGTGAATACATGCTGCATTACATGTCTGGACCAGATCAAATCTCGATCGGCAGGCGCCCTGTATCGCTTGAGTGACATCTAGCAGCAGTGTTCAAACTGCC
>CBDTVL010000398.1:0-2913 GCA_965363755.1 uncultured Sulfitobacter sp. | reverse complement strand
CGGCAAGTGGGACACCCTTCCCCAACGAAGGGCGCTTATCTGGAAGGATAGCAGAAATGACTATGCAAGAACCGGCAACGCGGCCGGAGAATCCGCGTTTTTCGTCAGGCCCTTGCGCCAAAATTCCAACATTTGAACTATCAAATCTGTCGGACGCCCCACTAGGTCGCAGCCACCGTGCAGCCGTGGGCAAAGCCAAGCTTTTGGCGGCCATCGAAGAGACCGGCGATCTTCTGGGTGTACCGGCAGATTATCGGATCGGGATTGTTCCCGCCTCTGATACAGGTGCTTTTGAGATGGCCATGTGGAACCTGCTCGGGGAACGCCCCGCCGAAATGGTGGCGTGGGAGAGCTTTGGCGCGGGCTGGGTGACGGATGTGGTCAAGCAGCTCAAGATTGAAGCACAGGTTCATACGGCCGACTACGGTCAGATCGTGGACATGAACGCGATCAACTACGATCATGATGTCTGCTTTACCTGGAATGGGACAACCTCCGGTGTCTGTATGCCAAATGGCGAGGCAATACCTGCAGATCGCGCTGGTTTGACGCTGTGTGATGCAACCTCTGCAGCGTTTGCGATGGACCTGCCGTGGGACAAGCTCGACGTCACAACGTTCAGCTGGCAAAAGGTCCTGGGAGGCGAGGCAGCGCACGGCATGCTGATCCTGTCACCACGCGCTGTAGAACGGCTGGAAAACTACACACCTACATGGCCCTTGCCCAAGATCTTTCGTTTGACCAAAGGCGCCAAATTGATCGAAGGCATCTTTAAAGGTGAGACCATCAACACACCGTCGATGCTGGCGGTCGAGGATTATCTGGTGGCGCTGCAGTGGGCCCGCTCGGTTGGCGGCCTGAAAGGTCTGATTGCCCGCGCGAATGTCAATGCACGCGCAATCGCCGATTTCGTTCAGGCGCACGACTGGATCGATTTTCTGGCCGTGGATCCAGACACGCGTTCTAACACATCGGTCTGCCTGAAGTTCACAGATGGCAGAATTTCTGACGGGGCTGGCTTTGCCAAAGCGGTGGCCAAGCGGCTTGAGGTTGAAGGCATCGCTTTTGACATCGGGGCCTATCGCGACGCGCCAGCAGGGCTGCGTATCTGGTGCGGCGGGACGGTCGAAACGTCAGATATCAGCGCAATGCTGCCGTGGCTCGCCTGGGCGTTCGAGTTAGAGCTCGATGCGCAAATGGCGGCTGCCTGAGTCCCTTTTAGGGTGGGTCCAAGCCCACCTTACTTCTTCAAATTCATCCATCAGAGGAGCGCCGATATGGCCCCCAAAGTACTCATTTCCGACAGCTTGTCAGAAGCCGCTGTTCAGATCTTCCGCGATCGTGGCATTGACGTCGATTTCATGCCTGAACTGGGCAAAGACAAAGACAAACTGGCCGAGGTGATCGGCAAATATGACGGATTGGCGATCCGCTCTGCCACAAAGGTCACCGAAAAAATCATCTCTGCTGCGACAAACCTGAAAGTGGTCGGCCGTGCCGGAATCGGGACGGATAATGTAGACAAAGATGCCGCGTCCAAAAAAGGGGTGATCGTGATGAACACGCCTTTTGGCAACATGATCACAACCGCTGAACATGCCATTGCGATGATGTTTGCGGTTGCGCGGCAAATCCCGGAAGCCTCTGCGTCTACCCATGCTGGCAAATGGGAAAAGTCGAAATTTATGGGAGTCGAACTGACCGGCAAAACTCTTGGCGTCATCGGTGCTGGCAATATCGGCGGCATCGTTTGCGACCGGGCACGTGGGTTAAAGATGAAGGTGATTGCCTATGATCCGTTCCTGAGCAACGAAAAGGCTGACAAGATGGGCGTTGAAAAGGTCGAACTGGACGATATTTTGCAACGGTCCGATTTTATCACGCTGCACGTCCCTTACACCGACCAGACCGCAAATATCCTGTCTGCCGACGCCATCGCCAAGATGAAACCCGGCATCCGGATCATCAACTGTGCCCGTGGCGGACTTGTCGACGAAGAGGCCCTTGCCGAAGCGCTAAAATCTGGCCATGTGGCTGGCGCGGCTTTTGACGTGTTCAAGGTCGAACCGGCGACGGAAAACGTGCTTTTCAACCTGCCCAACGTCGTCTGCACCCCGCATCTTGGTGCTGCGACGACCGAAGCACAGGAAAACGTCGCCTTGCAAGTGGCTGACCAAATGTCCGATTACCTGCTGACCGGCGCGGTCAGCAACGCGCTGAACATGCCATCGGTCACCGCCGAAGAAGCCAAAGTCATGGGGCCGTGGATCAAACTGGCCGGTCATCTGGGTGCCTTCATCGGGCAAATGACCGACGAGCCGGTTAGGGCGATTAACATCCTTTATGACGGCTGTGTGGCTGAGATGAACCTTGAGGCGCTCAATTGCGCTGTGATCGCCGGGATCATGAAAAAGGCGAACCCGGATGTAAACATGGTCAGCGCACCGGTCATCGCAAAAGATCGCGGCATTCAGATAAGCACAACCAATCAGGATAAAACCGGGACGTTTGAAGGGTATATTAAAGTGACGGTTGTCACGTCCAAGCGCGAACGCTCAATCGCCGGAACAGTGTTCAGTGACGGAAAGCCGCGGTTCATCCAGATAAAAGGCATCAACATTGATGCCGAAATCGGGGCTCACATGCTCTATACCACCAACGAAGATGTGCCGGGCATCATCGGGATGTTGGGCCAGACCATGGGCGAAAATAGTGTGAACATTGCCAACTTTACGCTGGGCAGGTCGGCGGCTGGTGGTGAGGCTATTGCGTTGCTTTATGTGGACGCTCTGGTGCCGGCTCCGGTTATCAAAAAGCTGGAAGCGACCGGAAAATTCACCCAAGTCAAGCCGCTTGAGTTCGATGTCGCCTGAGCCAGTCAGCTCTGATCCAATTGCCACGCCGCCCTGTCTG
>CBDTVL010000397.1:0-2915 GCA_965363755.1 uncultured Sulfitobacter sp. | reverse complement strand
GTGCGCAGAGTGTGTTGCGTCGATCGGTTGAGCTCGCCGCACAGAGCGGACATTGCCGCAAGGACCACCAAGGTCTGCAGTGCAGGACAAGCCTGCCGATCGACCAGACCAATTCTAATGGCGTACCCCGCCCTGAGGCTCGAGGGTAAGCAGCAGCAGCCGTTAGCTTGGAAGATTATGTGACGTGCTCCAAGTCAATATCAGCGCGGGTTTTGGCGGCGTCCTTATCAACGTAGGTTAGTTCGACGGTTCGAAATTCACCGTAGAGAATTTGCAAAAAAGCTTCAGGCTGATTTGGGCACGGGATATCTGATCCTAAAAAATTGATCGTCGACGTTGGTAAAATAGTCTCTTTCGGCACACCATGCCACCCACTTTGCATAACCGGCATCTCGCCCTTAAGAAGTTGCCGTTCTAGTACAGGTTGGCCGTTGTTTGTAGCATGTCTAAAAGGCACAAGGTCAAGTCGAATTTCACCGCGCATCCGGTTGCGTTCCCAGCGGAATGGCCACGATAGCGGCTTGTCGTAGGACACGGTTAGGAATTTTTTCTCTTCAAAGGTATCGACATAGTAACCGTCCGCCGAACCGCGTCGGGATATCGTTGCACAGAGTGTTTCCCAGGTTGTGTCATCGTCAAGCAAAACTGAAATATCAATATCATCCTCCCATGCCAAAAGCGCGCCGTCTTCTCGCACTGCGCCCAAGAGCGTGCCACCATCGATCCAGTGAATAGCGCCCATATCGCGCAGACAGCCAGTCACAAACTGACCCAGATCTGCGATGTGCGCACGGCAACAAGGTGGCGTATTCAAGCCAAGACGGTGGATGTAGTGGCTGAGCGGGCATGGCAGGGAGTTCTTGCTGCAGCCAAGCCAATTGGCACCGCCGTCTGGCGATATTTGTAACTCTCCGATGGAGTGCTGCTTCGCAAAACTTTCTAAGTCGCCGTTGGCCTGCGTCTGCAGAACCAACAGATCACGGGCATCAATCGGATACGTTGGCCTCGCAGCCCCTCTGCGCCGTAAAAACCACGCCAATTCTATTGCTGTAGCTGTCACCAGCAACCCAAGCAGCTTGGCATCCGGCAGCGCATAGCCGGCGAGCATGGCCGGTGGGATCATCCACAAACCTGCATGTTCTCCATGCTTTGCTAGGAACTCAACAACTGGCCGCGGCGCGCTCGGCTCAAAGGCGATGGCAGGCGCAGCAATGATACTGAACAAGCAGACGATAAACCCGGCTGCCAGGAGCAATGCCGCCAAACTCACTCCTTGAGATGACAGCGAGATATAAGCAACCGTCGCAAGTGCCAGCCCCGCAGTCAGAAAAGACGATGAACGGGTCGGAGGATACCAATTTCGCCAGTACCGTAACAACCGAACAAATGAAACATAGGTCATGAAATACAGGCCAGCGGCGATCACTGCAGCAATGACTTGGCTGCTGGCAAGATCATCAACCGCAGTCATGATGTATGCTCTAAACTTGGGTTTTTGTTTTCTGCGACCCTGTTGGTCAGACCGTGATCGTCAATTGCCTTTGAAATTCGCGGCAGTATCTCACTATTGGCACGCTCGATATCGTCCGCGAAATCGATTTCAATCCACGGCATGCCAGTTATATCTTCGAAAGCGAATGTGCCTCGCGGCGATGTCAGCAGAACGTCGCGGATCGCCTCCTCGTAGGGTTCATTTCGGCGCCCCTGACGAAGACTGAGGTCGGCTTGAAACATAATCTTCTCCGCGATCTCAGCAGAAAATTTAAAGAATCCCACCGATTCACCGCAGAAATCGAAGTCGGCGCTCAACCATTTGCGAAACTCGACAATCTCGCCA
The DNA here is from genome assembly GCA_965363755.1 of uncultured Sulfitobacter sp. GTDB lineage: Bacteria > Pseudomonadota > Alphaproteobacteria > Rhodobacterales > Rhodobacteraceae > JL08. Next base: position 1,078 of record CBDTVL010000397.1, on the reverse strand, counting down.
TTCCGGACACATACTTTGACAGGTTCATCGCCGGGCACAAAAGCACGATCGATCAGCAAACAATTTGGGTGCGGGGAATTGGCGAGACGTTCCAACAGCCGTGCATCATATAGAACGTCTGCGTCCATGACGAGAACAGGCTCTCCACAACAGATTTCATCGTGAAGAATCGACAGTGTAACGATGCTGCCTTGTTCGAAGTCCTTATTGTGCACAGTCCGCACAAAATCCTGAGCACCCAGAGTTTCGATCTCCCGTTGGATATCATCGTGATGAAAGCCGACGCCGAGCACCAACTCGCTGATCCCTTGCCGTCGGAAGATATCGATATGGCGTTCCAGCAAAGATTTTCCATCAAAACGCAATAAGATTTTGGGGACGGTTTCCGCCATTGATTGCCCAATTCTGGCGCCAATGCCGGCGGCCAACATAACGACTTTCATGGATATTTTCCTAAATAGCACCTCGCAAAGGCGCGGAATGGCAAGAAGCCCGCTGCGAGTTTAACTCACGGGCCTGCCAGTTTATCGATGTTATAAAAAACTGTGAATTACACGATGGCCGTAAATGTAGCCGATAATGCTGGGCTTGGCCAGTTACGCAAAATTCTCCCTAGATCAGCATTGGATACCCATAGTTCCTTGGCTGCGATCTGTCTTGAGTGACAAAAAGTCATTTGTTTTATGGCGCAGCGAATGTCAACTTTCCGATCTTGGCTTCGGATGCTGCGCAAAGTTTGAAGTCGTAAAGGGCTTGTCTTATGTTCTCCCCATCGATCTGCAAAGATTGAGCCACTGAATGTTCCAATATAATATAAATAATAATTGGTTAAGTTGGTTAAGTTGGTTAGTAGTTGAAAACAAACAACAACATTCTAACCAACTGAAGGTGAGTAAACTATTTAGTTGGGTACATCACTTACCCACACAGGTGGCTACTACGCCACTCAGCGTAAACAGTAAGGGTTCTCTCGTGCCCCTCGTTTTGATGAGTAATGGTATCTACCATCAACATCACATCAGAACCCCCTCCAGTGAGCCTGTGGTCGTCTAACAGATGAGCCTCTAATGGGTGGGGG
>CBDTVL010000396.1:0-2918 GCA_965363755.1 uncultured Sulfitobacter sp. | reverse complement strand
TGATGGCGCCTTGGGTCGGTTCAGATCCGATAGCATTTGCAAGGGATTTGAAGAACGGCACCCTGATGGCAGAGGCTTTTTCCTGAAAGGGCGGCAGAAACCTCCACACTAGGTAGGGCAGGGGTAGGATTGTCAAAACCCAAGGGTAGGCCAGTGACAGCATCAGGATCGGGTCCCTTGTGCTTTGTGTTTCTTGATCCAGACCCGCGCGGCATCTGCAAGCGCGTCACTCGGACCTCCGCCCGCATAAGGTGCTTTGGTCAAAACCCGCCCGGCCTCAGTTCCCGCAAACAAGGGTTGCCCAAGGGATTTGTCCAGAAAGTTCACCCAAATATCGCCGGTTAACCCCGCTACGGTTGCGCGTGGAAAAGCCCCCAGCGCAGTTCGCCGCAGCAGCGTTGCGATTTTTGTCGGGTCATTGCCGCAATTGTCCAGCGCCTGCAATCCGGCCCGGCGATAAGCGTTGGACTTCCGCCTCAGATACCACCACCTCAGGCCCCATCCGGTCAGAACCACGGCAAATCCCGCGAGCCACGCCCATCCAGCGGTTTGCGGCATCATCGACACATCTGTTGGCGCAGATGGCGGCACTAGCTGATCGTAAAGTTCGACCAGATTGAGCGTTGAGAGGTCATCGCTCATCGCTGTCCACGCCTTGCACCAAACAGGTATAAGATCTGCGAAAGTGTGTCCTTAGCCGACGACAAAGGAACAACTGGCAGCCCGTATTTCTTTGAAATCGACAGAAGAGTCGCTAACCGCCCAGCCGTGAATTCCTCGAGCCGCACGCGAGTATTTTCCGTTTCGAAGTCCAGAAAAACCTGCAATTCTCCATCTGTGACCACGAGGTTTTTGAGGTCTGGAAACTTATCTTTGAGGGGGTCGGACACCGAGAACAGAATTACCTCATTTTTTTGAGCAAGCCGGCTCAGGAGTTTTTCGGTATCCCCGTCCATGCCGTCAAAATCGCTAAAGACCAAGACCAGAGCGTTGGTTTTTACAATCTGCGCCGCGGCCGCCAATGGAGTGTTAACAGGCATGATCTCTTGAGTGGGCGCATCCGCAGACAAGGCGCAATTCGCTGTGGCAAGAGAGTTCAGGAATCTGTTCAGCGCGCTTCTTGAGGCCCGTGGGCGGTGCTCGACCAAATTGTGATCATTAAAGATGATACCGCCAACCCGATCCCCTTTGGCCCGCACAGCGAAAGCCGCAAGAGCTGCGGCCTCAGCTGCAGTTACGGATTTCATGTTCAACTGACTGCCGAAAAACATCGACATACGTTGATCGACGACCAGAAAAACTGGGCGATCCCGTTCCTCCGTATATACCCGAACATAGGGGGTCTGGGTTCTTGCAGTCACTTTCCAGTCGATCGTGCGGATATCGTCACCCCTAGAGTAGTGGCGCAATTCCTCAAAATTCAGCCCCCGCCCCTTCATGCGCGAGGCATGTCGCCCGTTCAGGATGCTGCGGACTTTTTGCTTGGGCAGGAAAGAGATACTCTTGCCCAGCCGCTCAAACGAACGCAAATGCGTCAGGTCAACATGAATGCGAGGGTCGATTTGCTGCGTCATTGGCCCGCCCTATGGTAACGCCACCTGCGCGATCAACGTATCGATCACGTGATCTGCTGATACACCCTCGCCCTGCGCTTCGTACGTCAGAGTTAATCTGTGGCGCAAAACATCATGGGCGACAGCACGAATATCAGCCGGGTCGACATAGTCGCGTCCCTTAAGCCACGCATGAGCCCGCCCACATTTGTCTAGCGCAAGCGAGGCACGAGGACTTGAACCGATCTCGATCCAGCGCGCCAGATCTTCGCTCAGAACAGCCGGGGTGCGTGTTCCATAGACCAGATCAGCCATATAACGCTCCATCGCATCAGAGACGTGGATGCCCGCAATCTCGGCGCGCGCGTCAAACACGACACTTTGGGGAATGTTGTCGGGCTTTTTGGCCTTGGCCGACTTAGTCACCAGTTTTGCGGCTTCTTCTCTACGCACAAGGCGAATGACTTCGACTTCGTCTTCGACGGGTGGGTAATCGACACGAACATGCATCAGAAACCGGTCCATCTGGGCCTCAGGCAAAGGATAGGTGCCCTCTTGCTCAATCGGGTTTTGGGTCGCCATGACGATAAACAAAGGCGGCATCATATGGGTCGTGCCAGCAACCGTCACTTGCCGTTCTTCCATGGCCTCCAATAGCGCGGCCTGAACTTTTGCGGGCGCGCGGTTGATCTCATCTGCCAGAACGATATTTGCAAAAATAGGCCCCGGATCAAATCGGAACTCGCCACCCTTTTCGGTCTGGTAGTAGACTTCCGTGCCGGTCACATCCGATGGCAACAAATCCGGTGTGAACTGAACCCGGCTAAAGTCAGCCTCCAGATTATTTGCCATGGCTTTGACCGCGCGGGTCTTGGCAAGCCCTGGCAGACCCTCGATCAACAGGTTACCGTTTGCCAAAATCCCGATGATCAAGCGATCAACCACGTCGCGCTGCCCAATAATGGACAGGCCCATTCGAGTTCTGAGGTCATCTATGCGGCTGAGAACTGTCATATACTATCCGTTCGGTAATAAATTCTTGCCAGGCTTGGAAATAGCAAATCCACTGCCTATCGGTGATAACTTTTGGTTCAATCTGACCGAGACGAAACGCGCGTCGACCCTTCCGTTTGGAAACAGTATGTGGCGGAATTGTTGGATTGCAAGCAGCCGTACTCTGGGTTCCTTGCTTTTGCCCGATTTCGTTGGCCTGAAAGGGCCGGAAGTATTGCGCTGATCGGTGTTTCAATCACATGGGGTTGGCAGAGCGGTTTTCTGAACAACATACAAATGGGCAGGTTTCTTACGCGCGTTTGGTGTATAATCTGGCTGACTGCACTTGGGGAGACGCAAGCATAGCCGTCC
>CBDTVL010000395.1:0-2942 GCA_965363755.1 uncultured Sulfitobacter sp. | reverse complement strand
TCGGATGCTGAACCCGCACTTGTCGCGGCCTTGCTCGCCGATCCCACGGCGGCCCCTCTGTCGCGACGCCTAGCAGATCTGGCCGGACCATCCTGGTCTCTGTGGCAAAACCCGCCCAGCTGAGACTCTCTTGAATCCTATGTTTTGGAGCGCCTGCCCCGCCTTTCCCCCTTGACCCCGCGCGCCCGGATGTCAAGAACGGCGCATGGCTACAGGAACGCTTCATATTGACCTCAACGCGGTTGTTTCGAACTGGCGCGCGCTGGACGCAATGACGGCTTGTGACACCGCCGCCGTGGTCAAAGCTGACGGCTATGGGCTTGGCGCACCGGCGGTTGCACGCGCGCTGGCCAATGCGGGCGCACGCCAGTTTTTTGTCGCGGCGGCAGAAGAAGGCGCCGAGATTCGCCAGGCTCTGGGACCGGGGCCAACAATCAGCGTATTTTCTGGACACATGCACGGCGACACGAACCTTATCCGTGACCACGCGCTGACGCCAATGATCAATTCTATCGATCAGATGCTGCGTCACGTTGAGTCGCTACAAAACGCACCTTTTGGTGTCCAACTCGACACCGGGATGAATCGATTGGGGATGGAACCCGAGGAGTGGCGTGTCCTGAACGAGTTGGCGCTGCCCTTGGGTCCCAAACTGATCATGTCACATCTGGCCTGCGCCGACGAACCTGATCATCAAATGAATGCCCAACAACTGGAGGTGTTTCGCAGCATGACTCAAGGGCTGGACGTTCCTTTGTCTCTGGCCGCAACCGGAGGCGTGCTCTTGGGTGAGGCCTATCACTTTGATCTGACCCGTCCGGGTGTCGGCCTTTTTGGGGGGCTACCATTCATTGATGCCTTCCCTGTTGTCACGCTCACCCTGCCGGTGATCCAAATCCGTGATCTGAGCGTTGGTGAAACAGTGGGCTATGCCAACGGCTGGACCGCCAAGCTACCGGCGCGCATTGCCACCGTCGCCGCCGGATATGCGGATGGGCTGATCCGTGCAATGGGACCAAATGCAAAACTGTTTGCAGGCAACATCGCCTGCCCCGTGGCCGGGCGCGTTTCGATGGACCTGATTTGCGTTGATATCACCCATGTGCCCGGCGCGCCCGATAGCCTGCAAATCCTTGGGACTCACCAATCCGTCGATGCGCTGGCGCAGGCCGCTGGTACAATCGGCTACGAAATACTGACCGCGCTGGGGCACCGCTACGCGCGGCACTACACCCAATGAGCCTAACTGCCCCCCTCGCCGCCCTCGGTCGGGGTGTTCTTGCTGTGCTGGCCGCAATCGGGCGGATCAGTCTGTTTGCGTTTTCCACGGTCACTCATATTCTGCGCCCGCCGTATTACCCGCGGGAATTTGGTCACGCGCTCTTGCACATCGGCTGGCTGTCTCTGCCAGTTGTCGGCCTGACCGCCATTTTCACTGGAGGCGCGCTTGCCCTGCAGATTTATGCAGGAGGAGCGCGGTTTAACGCGGAAGCAGTTGTGCCCCAGATTGTGGCCATCGGTATGGTGCGCGAATTAGGGCCGGTATTGGTGGGTCTGATGATCGCCGCGCGGGTGACGTCCTCGATTGCCGCCGAGATCGCAACGATGAAAGTCACTGAACAGATCGATGCGCTGGTCACTTTATCAACCCACCCGATGAAATATCTGACGGCGCCGCGGGTTCTGGCTGCGCTGATTACGGTGCCGCTGCTGGTTGGTATTGGTGACATCATCGGCATATTTGGTGGATTTGCGGTCGGCACCGGTACGTTGGGATTCAATCCGGCCACATATTTGAGAAATACTGCCGATTTCCTCGAACCGCTTGATATAATCTCCTCTCTTACCAAAGGCGCTGTCTTTGGTTTCATCGCCGCGCTGATGGGATGTTATTACGGCATGAATTCCGGCCGCGGAGCACAAGGTGTCGGCAGTGCAACAAAAGGCTCTGTTGAGGCGGCGGCTATTCTCATGCTCGCGGCCAACTTTGTTCTGACGGGGGTGTTTTTCTCAGTATGATCAGAATGGAGAATGTCAAAAAGTCTTTTGGAAGCAATGTCGTACTGCGTGACTTTGACTTGCATATTCCACGCGGCGAAAGCATGGTGATTATCGGCGGGTCTGGCACCGGAAAGTCTGTAGCGTTGAAATGTATTCTGGGTCTCATCAAACCCGATGCGGGTACAATCACGGTGGACGGACAAGATGCAGACACTGGCGACCGGGACGCTTTTCTGGCCCGGTTTGGCATGTTGTTTCAGGGCGGCGCTCTGTTTGATTCGCTCCCAGTCTGGCAGAACGTGGCATTCCGTCTTTTGCGCGGCACGCTGAAGCGACCACAGGATGAAGCGCGCGAAATAGCCCTCGAAAAACTGCGGCGCGTTGGTCTGAAACCGGACGTCGCCGACCTGTTCCCGTCTGAACTGTCGGGTGGCATGCAAAAACGGGTCGGGTTGGCCCGCGCCATCGCCGCAGAACCCGAAATTATCTTTTTTGATGAGCCGACAACCGGTCTCGATCCGATTATGGCCGGCGTTATCAACGACCTGATCCGCGAGATTGTGGTGGAGATGGGCGCGACGGCAATGACCATCACCCACGACATGAGTTCGGTGCGCGTCATTGCCGACAAAGTAGCGATGCTGCACAACGGGGTGATCCAGTGGACCGGGCCAGTGACCAAGATGGACACGTCCGGTGATCCCTATCTGGACCAGTTCATACATGGCAGCGCAGAAGGACCGATTGAGGCCGTCCGATGAGAAAATGGTCGCATTCAACCTCACCTTGCACTGGGACTGCCCAGTTTCCGGTCTAAACCTCGCCGAAACAATACCTTAAATTAGTCCAGAATTGTTTGCGTTTTCGCACCAAGCGTAGTACTCTCGTTACAGTTGAACGATGAGGCACCCCTATGACTAATGCCATGGTTCTAATTGTTT
>CBDTVL010000394.1:0-2946 GCA_965363755.1 uncultured Sulfitobacter sp. | reverse complement strand
GGTTTTGCTGCTCTTCATTCTCATAAAGATCATGGTTGACGCAAAAGTTGAGATTGATGCCATTGCCTACAAACCTCTGTGGTGAGACTACCTAAACGAACCGCTGTTTAGTGTAGCGATCCAAGCCTCTGTTACAAGAAATGCGGTTCGTATTTTCTGGCTAAACTTGTGACTTTTAGCCTCTCCACCTACTATGATCGTCCGAAGCCAACGTGCTGCTCGTATGCCACTCAACTGAACTAGGCGGTCTTTGGCTGCTGTGCCGTATAATTGAAGTTCACGCTCTTTGCGGACCTTCGCTGCAGATAGCTTGAACGGCAGCTTTGGTGAAGGATTTTCGATGTGGGCCAGAGTGCTTGGTCTCGGCGAGTGCTGAGTGTGGCCCGCGTTGGAAATCCTCCCAAGGTGGAAGCCGCGTGGTCCTGGCGGTTGCTATGGGGAAAGCATGGTGAGGGTTGTTGCAGTTTGTGCTATTCGCGGCGGCAGCCACCGGCGCGTTGATGAGACGAGAGCGTGTTGTGGTGCTGTTTTCCGACACTGATTGATGAGTTTTGCTGTCGTTTGGAGCCATTTGAGCGAGCTCGTGACGGCGGAGTGCAAATCGGTATTGGCCCGGAACGAGGTGCGTTTCAGGATGCAATTTTGGCGATTTGATGGACGTTCCATCATGCTGCCTGCCTTCTTGGCGGTGCGCGTGTCAGGGGCAGTTGCCCGCGCCGGAAGGTCTCGATGATGCGCATAAGCCCACCACAGCAGGGGCATGGTTCGCGCAGGGTAAGTGGGATGATCTCGGCGGTTGAGGGGTCGTCTTGGGTTGTAGTTTCCGTCCCGAGGATTGTTCGGATCTTTGCGATGTTGGCCTTGCGGTTTGCGCTGGCCAGCAAGCCATAGTGTCGGATGCGGTGGAAACCGCTGGGCAGGACGTGGATCAGAAAGCGGCGGACGAACTCGCTGGTGGAGAGGTGCATGACGTTCTGTCTGTCGCCATTTTTGATGCGGTAGTCCTTCCAGCGGAACGCGACGGTGTTGGCATCGGCACTGATCAGACGGCTGTTCGAGATTGCCACCCGGTGCGTATATCTGCTGAGATAAGCCAGCACCGCCTTGGGGCCACCAAAGGGTGGATTGGCATAGACCACCCATTCTATTTTGCGCAACGGGGCGAGATATGCGGCGAAGGCCTGTGGCTCTGACAGCCCAGTCAGATCACCGAAGAATGCCAATTCTCCTGCGCGATGCAGTGCCTGTAACCCTTCAAGAAACAAACGTCGGAACAGTCGTGACAACACCCGAACATGGAGAAAGAACCCCGGTTTGCAAGCGACCCAGCGGGTGCCGTCTTTCGACAAGCCGCCACCTGGAACGATCATGTGAATGTGGGGGTGATGGGTCAGTGCGGATCCCCACGTGTGGAGAACACTGGTCATGCCGACCCGCGCACCAAGGCGCTTGGGATCGGCGGAGATGGTTGCGACCGTTTGCGCCGACGCCTTGAATAGTAATCCGTAGACAGCCTTCTTGTTCCAGTAGGCGATGCGGGCGATCTCGGCGGGCAGAGTGAAGACCAAGTGGAAATACTCGACCGGCAACAGGTCTTCAGCACGCGCCGCCATCCAGTCGCGTGCCGCCGATCCCTGGCACTTTGGGCAATGCCTGTTCTTGCAGGAATTATAGGCGATGTGCTGGTGAGTGCACTTGGTGCAAGCCGCCACATGCCCGCCGAGCGCCTCGGTCCGGCAGGCTTCAATTGATGACATCACCTTGAGTTGGCTCAGGCTCACATGCCCCACATTGGCCTGCCGCCACGCAGGACCATGCGCACGGAAGATATCAGCAATCTCCAGCGTGGCGCGTGACAACCGCCCTCGCGGCTATTCCAACCCTCGCTTCAAGGTCTGGTCCTGCAGGCCCGCAAGCATCTCATACGGGCTGACCGTGTCCTTGATCGTCTTCGTGGCGACATGAGTATATTGCGCCGTGGTCGTCAGCTTCGCATGTCCCAGCAGCACCTGAATGACCCGGATATCGGTATTGGCCTCCAACAGATGCGTAGCAAAGCTGTGCCGCAGAGTGTGCAGCGTGGCGGGTTTGGCTATCCCCGCCATATGTTTGGCCGACGTAAACGCTCGGTTCAATTGCCGCGATGAGATCGGGTTGATCTTGGGATTCCCGGGAAACAACCATCCCTCGGGCCGTGCCTCAAGCCAGTAATCCCGCAAGAGGTTCAGCAATCCCGGCGACAGCATCACCTTGCGATCTTTCCCACCTTTCCCATGATCGACATGGATCAACATTCGGTCACTGTCGATATCGCTGAGCTTGAGGTTACACACCTCAGACGCGCGCAGTCCGGCACCGTACGAAATGCTAAGTGCGGCACGGTACTTCAGTCCCGGTCCCGGAGTCGCCATCAAAATATCAGACACCTCCTCGACGCTGAATACGACGGGCAGTTTCCGTGGTTGCGTTCGAAACTGCATGAACCGCTTCATGTCCTCGCGCCCGCAGGTCATGCCAAAAAAGAACCTCAGAGCGATAATGCGGGTGTTGAATGTCGATGCGGTGACTCCGGAATCCGTCATATGCAGCTGATACGCACGAAGCTCCTCCGGGGTTGCCGTATCAGGCGAGCGCTGCAAAAACTTCGCAAAATCCTTAATGGCCCGGATGTGGGACTTCTGAGCCTTATCGCCCATCCCTCGGATGCGCATATCTTCCATCATCCGCTCGCGAAGCGGGGTGTTCTTATCATCTGTCATCGGAAGCTCCTGTCAATCGATTGAGAAGGTTCCAATCGTCAGACAGGTTCATCGATTCACAAAATCACACCGCTCAGATCTGCAAACACCACCAGAAACAAGCGCCATTGCCGCGCCAGCGGCTTCGTCCTTGGGCCGGAAGCAGACTCCATGTGCAAGTGCAGCATTCGACGTTAAGGGCGGATTG
>CBDTVL010000393.1:0-2970 GCA_965363755.1 uncultured Sulfitobacter sp. | reverse complement strand
AATCACACGCAGGATCAGAACATTGACGCGCGCGACACAGGGCGCTGTCAATAAAACCAAGATCAAAAACAACTGACCAGAGTTCTGGACGGGTCGCTTGCAGGCGTCTCAGACAACCTTTGAGTGTGGCTCAGCCTCCGTTGGACCTAGTTGCGAGCGCGTCCTCAACATGTAAACTCGCGCCCTAACACCCGGTTTCACGGTGTATTTAGTTCAGGAGAGCGAAATAGGCGCGAATTATTCAGATCCATCGCGATATTGACACAATTCTTCCTTTATTGACCTTCATACTCGTTAAAGGAGAGTTAACGCTCAGGGATTAAACCATGGACGGCACCAAACAACTATACGGAGGGCTTGGCTTTGCCTCCGGCTCTGACCTGCGCCTTCAAAAAATCCGGCAGACGGTAGAGTTTTCGCTGAAGAAACGCGGCTTGGAGGCAGAGATCGGTGTTGATCTCGTGGCCCGGAAAGTTCAGTTCATAACGGACGAGTGTTCAATAACCCTCGAGTTCACTGAGCCCTTGTCAGGGGCCAGCAAAAACCATCCTGACGTCGACATAGGCGCAGAAAACCGGGCCAAGGCAGGTCCGGAAAATACCGCATTACATGTCGAAATCACCCTTTCAGACTGTCTCAATGATGACCCGAAAACGCTTCTGGCCTTCCTCATGATCGACCTTGTGCGGGCCCATTACCCGGTTTGTGTGGAATGGCTGAAACCGACAGCGCAACTGCGCGCTGAAGACTTTCTGTCGATCTTCGACATCGATCTGACCGGCCACGTTGTCAGGCCCCGCCGCCCGGTGCGCCGGAAGTCGGCACGCCGCTTTGCCTCGGTCCAGGCCGCCGTACGTGCCAATCAGACCGGCGCCACCCCCGCCGGACATCTGAACGCTCCCCTCACAAAAGGTCTGGGCTGGCCCGATGCACAGGTCGCACTGGCCGAAGCATACAGGCTGCCGCTTGCCAGTGAAGGTTCTGTTCGGGCCGGTGGAAACGCATCCGTCTTATTTCGGTTTTCCGCCAGAATTAGATCTTCTTTTGCACGGGACTTGTCGCCGTTTTTGACGATGAGGCAGGCGGTCACCGTCTTGTTTCGGCGCGAGAATTTCTTGCCTAAGCATTAAAAACCTTTCCGTGGCCGGGCTGATGGCTCAGCCAAACGAGTCTGGAGCGCCGCAAGCTCACACGCCGCTATCAAGCAGCTAAGACAATTCTCAAAGTTCACCAAGCACTTCACAGTGCGCTGTGGAGACCTTCACCAAGGAGCCGATCAGACACGTTTTGTGGGAAGATCTGCTTAATCATCAGCGACCTAGGCCGTTCCTCGAGGTCAGGATCCATGACTTGACAAAAATCACCAGATGGCCGCTTGGAGTCCATTTTGCGATTGCTGCACATAGCTCGAACGACATGAATCCACGAAACCTGTTTATCGGCAGCAAGAGGTCCGACGTATGAATTGAAGGTGCTTGCCGGTTGCTGTGGCAAAGCCCGGGTCTGCGGGCGAAACACCATTCCGCTTGCGCATCAATGGTGTGGTCGATTCCGAGCGGCATGTATCGCCTTTAGCAGCAGTCGAAGTAGCCATGAATGTTCGGCGAGAGAACCGCATTTTTTGGGGGGCTGCTAGATCATTTCCGGTAGACTGAGTGGCAGGACTTACACCTGTCTCCCAATGCACCCATTGTGGGGCGTAGGTCTTCGAAACTGGAAATCGAACTCGAAAGCCCAACTGCAATCGCTTCTAGTTCTGCTGCTTTCAATGAAACTTCTTCGAAGTTATCCCAGTTTATCGACTTCGCCTCAGGTTTTGGGTCAGTTTCGTTGGCTTCGAAAAGTGTGGGAATTGGAGCAGCATGATCCGTGATTGCAGCAGCCGCTGCTCTGGCCGCGTCAGCATTGAATGGAATTGCACCTTTGGTCATAGTCCCAAGCACTTTCATGTTCTCAGCTATCTCACTCATGCCATCCATGCGGGCTTTGATACTTGCATTCTGCACCCCTTGGTGGGCCAATGTGGCACTTGCCGAGACCAGTGCAACCAACATTGCAAGACTTCTTCTATTCACATTTTGTATTCCATGACCTTGTAGAAACTCAATTTATTCCGTTTGGTCTTTGTAATTCGCAGACGCAAAAATTGGTCATTGAAACATCTCCCCGATTCAACCTCTCGACCGGCGGCATGTTTCCAATAGGCTAGTGAAGGCCGCAAACACCGACAGCTACGGCCCGCTGGAATAGCTGTTCGCATACCGGGAAAAAACCCGAACCGGATCTCACCGTTTCCCGGCATCACAGCCCGTAAAGTGCACCGAACTTGTTCTCCAGATAGTCCAGCAATGGCGCCTCAGACGGTGCGATCCCACTGGCGCGTTCGATGATTTCACGCGGCAGGTGCAATCCGCCGTGGCGCTGCAGGTTCTGTGCAAGCCAGCCCGTTGCCCGGGCAAGATCACCTTCCGCGAGCTGATCGTCCAGATCCGGTACTGCGGTCCGCAATGCCTGATGCAGACACCCTGAGTAAACATTGCCCAGCGAATAGGTCGGGAAGTACCCGAACAGGCCAACCGACCAATGCACATCCTGCAGACACCCATTCGAGGCTTTATCAACGTCGTAGCCAAAATCGGCCTTGAACCGGTCATTCCAGGTCGCTTCAAGATCATTCACCGCCAGATCGCCCGAGATTAGCGCCCGCTCCAGATCAAAGCGCAGCATGATGTGCAGATTGTACTGCACCTCGTCGGATTCCGTGCGGATATAGCCGTTTGAGACCCGGTTCACGGCGCCATAAAACGCATCAGCATCAGCAATCCCAAAATCGCCAAAAGCGTCCCGCATCTGCCCATAAAGCCAGCCACAAAACGCACGGCTGCGGCCCAATTGGTTCTCATAGATCCGGCTTTGGCTTTCATGCACACCCATCGACACGCCTCGTCCGAGCGGGGTCAGCAGATATGC
>CBDTVL010000392.1:0-2973 GCA_965363755.1 uncultured Sulfitobacter sp. | reverse complement strand
TGCGGACCTGACCCCGGACTGGCCGGAAGGCACAGCAATGAAAACCCAGACCGTCCGTGAAGCCCTGCGCGATGGCATGTCGGAAGAAATGCGGCGCGACGAAAGCGTGTTTCTGATCGGCGAAGAGGTTGCTGAATATCAGGGCGCTTACAAGATCTCGCAAGGCATGCTGGACGAGTTCGGCGCAAAACGGGTCATCGACACACCAATCACGGAACACGGTTTTGCCGGGATCGCCACCGGTGCCGCCTTTGGTGGACTGCGTCCTGTGGTCGAATTCATGACCTTCAACTTTGCCATGCAGGCGATGGACCACATCATCAACTCTGCGGCCAAAACGCGCTATATGTCCGGCGGTCAGATGGGCGCGCCGATGGTGTTTCGCGGCCCCAACGGCGCTGCTGCCCGAGTTGGCGCGCAGCACTCACAGGATTATGCAGCTTGGTTCATGCAGGTGCCCGGCCTGAAAGTGGTCATGCCCTACTCAGCATCGGACGCCAAAGGTCTGATGAAAACGGCAATCCGTGACAACAACCCGGTTATCTTCCTGGAAAACGAGATCCTCTATGGCCGCACGTTCGACGTACCGGATCTGGAAGATTTCACAGTGCCCTTCGGCAAAGCCCGGATCTGGCGTGAAGGCACGGATGTGACCATCGTCAGCTTCGGCATTGGCATGACCTACGCTCTGGCTGCGGCTGACAAGCTGGCAGAAGACGGCATTTCGGCTGAGGTGATTGATCTGCGGACATTGCGCCCGATGGATACGACAACGGTTCTCAATTCCGTCATGAAAACCAATCGTTGCGTGACCGTCGAGGAAGGCTGGCCGCAAGGCGCTGTTGGCAACTACATCTCTTCTGTGATCATGCAGGAGGCGTTCGATTACCTCGATGCTCCGGTGATCAATTGCACTGGTAAAGATGTCCCGATGCCTTACGCGGCCAATCTCGAAAAACTCGCGCTGATTACAACAGATGAAGTTGTAGCGGCGGTCAAACAAGTCACGTACCGATAAGGAGCGCGCAAGATGCCTACAGAAATCCTCATGCCCGCCCTCTCGCCAACGATGGAAGAAGGCACATTGGCCAAATGGCTGGTCAAAGAAGGCGACACAGTCAGCTCCGGCGATCTGCTGGCCGAAATCGAAACTGACAAGGCCACGATGGAATTTGAAGCCGTCGACGAAGGTGTGGTTGGGAAGATCCTGATTGCCGAAGGCAGCGAAGGTGTGAAAGTGAACACACCAATTGCAGTTATTCTGGAAGACGGCGAAAGCGCAGATGATATCGGAACACCTTCTGCAAAACCGGTAGATGCACCCGCTGCCGCCGAAGCGCCCGTCGCGGCAGCCGTATCTGCCGCCCCTGCCCCATCAGCCCCGGCAACATCTGATGGCACCCGCGTATTTGCCTCTCCGCTTGCCCGTCGCATTGCCGCAGACAAAGGTCTTGATCTAAGCCAGATCGCCGGGTCTGGTCCGCATGGTCGTATCGTCAAGGCGGACGTAGAGAATGCTGTTTCTGCCCCACAAACTGCGGCAGCAGTCCTTCCTGTCAGTGCAGCACCAAGCACTGCACCGTCACTTGCCACAGGTCCTTCTGCTGAAGCTGTCGCCAAGATGTATGCCGACCGGGATTACGAGGAAGTCGCTCTGAACGGTATGCGCAAAATCATTGCAGCACGCCTGACCGAGGCAAAGCAATCAATTCCGCATTTCTATCTCCGCCGCGACATCAAACTGGATGCCCTGCTCAAATTCCGCGGCCAGTTGAACAAAGAGCTTGAAGCCCGGGGCGTCAAGTTGTCCGTGAACGACTTCATTATCAAAGCCTGCGCGCTGGCCCTGCAATCTGTGCCAGATGCAAATTCGGTCTGGGCCGGTGATCGGATGCTGAAGCTGCGGCCCTCGGATGTCGCGGTAGCTGTGGCCATCGAAGGCGGGCTGTTCACGCCGGTTCTGAAAGACGCCGAGTTGAAGTCACTGTCGGCTCTATCTGCTGAGATGAAAGATTTGGCAGCCAGAGCACGCGACCGCAAGCTTGCACCACACGAGTATCAGGGCGGCAGCTTTGCCATCTCAAATCTGGGTATGTTTGGCATAGACAACTTTGACGCGGTCATTAATCCACCACACGGCGCCATTCTGGCTGTGGGTGCAGGCGTCAAGAAACCAGTCGTCGGCGGTGACGGAGAATTGGCCGTCGCGACCGTGATGTCAGTGACTTTGTCCGTGGACCACAGAGTGATTGACGGAGCACTGGGCGCTCAATTGCTGCAAGCCATTGTGGATAATCTGGAAAACCCGATAGTGATGCTGGCGTAGAGACAGGATCCAAAATCTGTATAGAGCGAGGGTCCGCTGTGTGGACAAAGCGGACCTGTCGGGCAGTCAAATCCTTGATAAAACCGGGCTGTTTCGTATGGGTTGATGAATGAAAATTGTTCAAAAAATCAAAGTCAATGATAAGATGCAAACTGGTTACAGTTACCAGTTGGACGCACAAGCCGGTGAGGATTTCGCATCAAATTTCCGACCATTCTTCTCCCCTCAACAGATGCTGGAAATGGGTGTTTTTGAAGGGAAATACTGCAATGATTGCACCAATGAGTTCCCGTCACGCTGGTTCGAAAATGCGAAAACCAGCGGCACTCCAGACCCAAAAATCAACTATTTTGGAGTAAAAAGTCGTCAGCCTCTCAAGCATTGGCGGCAAAAGGGGTGGATATTTGGACCAGACCCCCGAGGGTGGTTTCAATGGTATTGCCGCTACTATCTTGGACGTCGCCTTCTTGAAACCGACGCAATTCAGATAAAGCGATGGAGAGGATTTTCCCGTCACGCTGGCCAAATTCGTGCCAACTGCTACCCAGGAGATTTATTTTGCCGCCCGCGCCAACGGCAAGCCTTGCTGCAATGGGCCTATGACCCGATGATCTGAACGCCTGTGTGGATGGCTGCTGCATTGCAAG
>CBDTVL010000391.1:0-2996 GCA_965363755.1 uncultured Sulfitobacter sp. | reverse complement strand
CCCAATTTGCGGCTGCCCGCACTGGCGACCGGGTCGAATCGCAATCCCGCGGACAGAGAATCGTTGTCGTCGAGCAGGCAGTTGAACCGAATGAGCCAAACAGCCCAAACCGAAAAAAAATCGCAGTGGCGTCGGTTGGGGCAGGTATTGCACTTGGTATCGGCTTCATTGCGCTGCTTGAACTGTTGAATAATGCAATCCGCCGCCCTGCCGAAATCAGCACTCGTTTGGGCATCAAACCGTTTGCGGTGATTCCTCATATTCGAACCAAACGTCAGCGTGGCCGCCGGCGTTTTATCATTGGCAGCGCCTTGTTGTTTGTAGCCGTCGGCATCCCGCTGACATTATATCTATTGCACCTTTATTATCTGCCCATGGATTTGTTGGTTGATCGCGCTCTGGAAAAAACCGGCCTCTCTGGTTTTCTAGAACAACTACGATAGTCCGGAGCAGGAAAGTACTAAATGGAACGTATTCAAACAGCTATCGAAAAAGCCCGCAAGGCCAGACAAAACCCGCGCGTCGAGGATTCAACCGTTCCCCGCGCGAAGAAAGCCGAGGGCGCCTACGTTTTGTCAAAATCCGTGTCAGTGCCTGGACGCGACAACGCTTGGTCTGCACTCGCCAGATTTGACCCCAAGCAAGCGTTTCTGGAACAAAAACGTATTGTGGCATATCAGACCGGCCAGGATGCGCTGCCCTACGACGTGTTGCGCACACGGCTACTGCATGAAATGCGGGCCAATAACTGGCGCCGCGTAGCAATCACATCGCCAAATGCCGGTGCAGGCAAAACAATGACGTGCGTCAATCTGGCCTTCAGTCTTGCCCGTCAACTGGATCATCGGACCATGTTGATTGAGATGGACATGCGTCGCCCCTCGATGGCTCTGGCTCTGGGCGTCAAGGGAACTCAACAGTTTTCAGATGCACTGGGCGGTCGATCCCCGGCCGAGGATCACATGGTGCGCCATGGCAAGAACCTAGCTTTTGCATTTAACCAGACAACGGCGCGCAATCCGGCTGAGCTTCTGCAAGGCGCGGGTGCTGCGCAGGTCATTAATAATATTGAAGAGCGGTATGAGCCGGACATCATGATATTCGATCTGCCACCGATCTTTGCCGGCGATGACGCCATGGCATTTATGGATCAGGTGGACTGCGCCTTGTTGATCGGCGAAGCTGAAAAAACCACAATTGATGAGATTGACAGGTGCGAGCAGGAACTGGCGGCCCGGACCAATGTGCTGGGTGTGATGCTCAATAAATGCCGCTATCTGGGCAGCCACGAAGGTTATGGCAATCAGTCCGGTTACTGAAATCCAGATGTCATTAAATTGTTGTTGAGACCCTAACGGGCACGCTGCATCATCACCATCACAAGCCCACAATGCATCGCGTTGCCAATGCAAGCGTACATAAAAAGCACAGACCAGATTGAAGCGCCCACAACAAGACCTCCCAACGATACGATAAGTCCTGCTGATATCGTCAAAAGGTCAATCCCAATCATCATGTTCATTCTCCCTTGCAAGATGCCTAAGAGCGTTGCGCATGCGTACCTGTGCATCCTCAACTATTGATGAAGTCCTCCAATTTTGGTTTCATTAACGCACAATTGTGGAGAACCGCCGAAACAGGAGCGTAAAAGGCGGGCAATTCACCAAGAGATTCTTATTTCTCCGCGTTTACGGACAAAGTGTTCTGTCCTCCCTCCTGTTGCATCATCGGCACGGCGACAAACGGATTCAGAATGATCGCCACCCAAATCGAAGGTTTTTCTTTCATCCACCGCACTTTAGGCCTTAGTGTCGCCTCCAGACGGCCCGGACTTAAGAGAGAGTACAGTATGAAACAGATCTTCACGCTCATTGCTGCGTTACTAATGCTGCCCGTATGGACCGGTATGACGCATGCTCAGGAAAGCTACCGGATCAAGCCTGGCGACGTGCTCAGGGTCGAAGTCCTTGAAGATCCCAATCTTAACCGGAGCGTACTGGTCACACCGGACGGGCAGTTTTCGCTGCCTTTGGCCGGGACTGTCCGGGCTTCTGGACGCAGCGTTGATCAGGTCAGATCAGACGTTACCGAACGACTGGGACCAAATTTTGCCAACAAACCAACGGTATTTGTATCGATTGAAAGTCTCTCGGAAGCGGTGGCGCCGACCAGTACCACTGGTCGGACAATCACTGTATATGTTTTGGGCGAAGTCAATAATCCTGGGAAGTTCGAAGTTTCCCCTGGCACCACTATTTGGCAGTTTTTGGCGGAAATTGGCGGGCTGACGAAATTTGCTGCAATCAAACGAGTTCAAGTACGACGCACCGAAAAGTCCGGAAAAGAGTCCGTCTACAACTTGAATTTCAAAGACATTCTTGAAGGTAAAACCAGCGTCGGTACAGCTACACTGAAAACAGGTGACGTGATCATTGTGCCGCAACGAAAGCTGTTCGAATAAACTAAAATAAATCACGGGGCGCGCAGTCGTGAACAAAAAACTAATTCTTGGGACCACAGCCTTTTGCGGGCTGAGCAGTATGCTATTGCCAGCATTGGCTCAGGATAGTGGCAGTTTGCGCATGACGCTTGGCGTGGATCAAAGGTTCGAGGCAGGTAATAATCTCTCACTCAGAGATCCCCCCGATGGGGACTCAGCCTTTTCCTCGACCAAACTGCGGTTCGGCCTTTCCAAGACAACCACGACTGATCGTCTGGATTTTTTTGCCGGAGGCGCGCTACGCCTTGGCGACGTTCCAATCGATGTATCTACCGGATTTGTTGATCCGAACATTGGTCTTGACTATTCACGCATCGGCGCAAATGCCTTGTTTTCAATCGGTGCAGGTTATCGTGAGTCTGACGTTTCTTTCAACCAATCACTGACCGATTTTGAAAACGAAGATGGCGTGATTGTTCTGCCACCGGACTTTGCAGACGTGGTTGATTTTGGGACCCGACAAGTCTACCGCTTTGACACATCACTTCAATCCGGA
>CBDTVL010000390.1:0-2999 GCA_965363755.1 uncultured Sulfitobacter sp. | reverse complement strand
GAAGCAGTACTGACATCACACCCGAAAATCGGCGATGCTGCAGTGATCGGCATCCCGGACGATGAAGCTGGCGAAGTTCCGGTGGCTTTTGTTATTCTGGCTCCGGAACAGGCACTGTCCGAAGATGCTGTGAAAGCACATGTGGCTGAACATCTCGCGCACTATAAACACCTGCATAGCGTTCGTTTTGTCGACACCATTCCGAAATCACCGTCTGGCAAGATTCTACGCCGCCTGTTGCGGGATGGCATTGCTGCCTAGCGCCTTGGTGCGCCCGCTTTCCTAGTCTCCAACCCTAGTGCACAGCCACGGGTGCAAAATCGTTCTCGCGCGCGAGGCTAAAGGCCAGTTTACGATTCGCGACCAGCGCCAACTGTTCTCCATCTTCTCTGTGAACTGAATAGAGTTGCTCTAAGCCACCAGCTTCACGCCGCACTTCGTCGGGCAAGTCAGCCACGTCCACTGTCTTCACATAAACAATGCGGCTTCCATCTTCTGGCATATTGTAACGCGTATCCATGACTTATCCTTTCTTGATGGCTATCGTCTGTACGATGGTTTCGGGCTGAGCGCGGGTCAGGTCCACATGCAGCAGACCATCTTCCATGATGGCTTCGCCAACTTCAACACCGTCCGCCAGCACAAACGAGCGCTGAAATTGGCGCCCGGCAATGCCGCGATGCAAAAAGATGCGTCCGTCATCGTCATCAGATTGGCGGCCACGAATGACCAATTGCCGGTCTTCAACGGTGATCGACAAGTCATGCTCGGCAAAACCGGCAACTGCCAGCGTGATCCGGTAGGAGTAATCAGAGGTTTGTTCGATGTTGAACGGCGGATAGCCTTCATTGCCAGACTTGGCAGTGCGCTCCAATATCCGCTCGAGTTGCTCAAACCCCAGCAAATGGGGGTATCCCCCCAAAGTTAGTTTTGTCATCAGCACGTCCTTTGCACAAAGCGACGATTAAACCGCGGCCCCGTTATGGCAACCGCTCTGGGCTAAACATGGGGTTAAACAAGACTTCCGACAAGGGCTTTGCCAAATCAAGATGAACGACTATCTTAAGATGTCGATCACGATCAGATGAGAATCAGACCCTTATGAATGCTCCTATAGATATATCCATGAAAACCGACGACGTACTGCAGGTCGAGTTGGAGGTATTCAAGCGCGAACACCGCGATCTGGACGAGGCGATCACAGCCTTGGTGGAAAAGGGCACCAGTGATCAGCTGACTCTGCGGCGTTTAAAAAAGAACAAGTTGCGTCTCAAAGACATCATTGCCCGTATCGAAGATCGCCTGACACCCGACATTCTTGCCTGAGACTGAATTGCAGTCAGGCTGCCAAGGCGCATTGCGCCGCCTGTGGCGTTGGCTATAGTGCCCGCTCCGAAGGCGGCAGAAGGCAAATGAGCCATGGACACTCCGACAGTAGGCCTGATCATGGGCAGCCAGTCCGATTGGGCGACGATGAAAGAGGCCGCAGATATTCTGGATGCCTTGGGCGTCTCTTATGAAAGCCGCATCGTCTCTGCACACCGAACACCTGATCGTCTTTGGGACTATGGCAAAACAGCTGTTTCGCGAGGTCTTCAGGTCATCATTGCAGGTGCCGGCGGAGCCGCGCATCTGCCCGGTATGATGGCCTCAAAAACACGCCTGCCGGTGATCGGCGTACCTGTTCAGACCAAGGCCTTGTCGGGTGTTGACTCGCTCTATTCGATCCTGCAAATGCCCAAGGGCTATCCGGTTGCTACAATGGCGATCGGGGCGGCAGGCGCAGCCAACGCCGGGCTGATGGCCGCCGCCATTCTTGCCTTGCAAGATGATGTTATAGCGGCGCGGCTTGAGGCCTGGCGCGACGCCTTGTCTGCCTCAATCCCGGAAGCGCCCAAAGATGACTAAAGTGCTGCCAATGGGCGCGACAATCGGCATTCTTGGTGGCGGACAATTGGGCCGCATGTTGTCGGTTGCTGCCAGCCGTCTTGGCTTCAAGACCCATATATTCGAACCCGGCGCAAACCCACCAGCAAGCGATGTCGCCCATCAGGTGACAACAGCCCGGTATGACGATGCCGCAGCTTTGGCCGCATTCGCAGATACGGTTGATGTGATCACCTACGAGTTTGAAAACGTCCCAACCGAAGCTCTGGATATTCTAGAAGCTCACGCTTCGATCCGACCGAGCCGTGACGCGTTACGCATCTCGCAGGATCGGCTGACTGAAAAGATGTTCCTGCAGGATCTTGGTTTGGCTGTTGCGCCATTCTGTGACGTTCCAGATGCCGCCTCTCTGTCCAACGCTGTGGAAGTTATCGGGACACCGGCGATCCTGAAAACCCGGCGGTTTGGCTATGATGGCAAAGGTCAGGCCCGCCTGCAGTCCCCCGACGACATCAATGCAGCGCTGGCAGATATGGCGGGCGCTTCCGCCATTCTGGAAGGGTTTGTCGAATTCACACATGAAGTGTCGGTCATTGCGGCGCGCGGGTTGAACGGAGATGTCGCCTGTTTTGATCCCGGCGAAAATGTTCATCTGAACGGTATTCTGCACACCACCACCGTCCCGGCCCGGCTCAGCGCGACGCAGAGGATGGACGCGATTCTACTTGCCGCCAATATCCTCAACGCCTTGGATTATGTGGGCGTACTGGGCGTCGAGCTTTTTGTTACACCTCAAGGACTGATCGTGAACGAAATTGCCCCAAGGGTCCACAATTCCGGGCATTGGACACAAAACGGCTGCGCAATCGACCAATTCGAACAGCATATTCGAGCAGTTGCCGGATGGCCGCTGGGCGATGGTCAAAGATATGCGGATGTTGTGATGGAAAACCTGATCGGCGATGATGTGGACAGGGTGCCCGATCTTGCGAAGCAGGCCGACGTCGCGTTGCACCTTTATGGCAAGGCGGATACTAAGCCGGGCCGTAAAATGGGTCACGTCAATCGGGTTGTTCGTCTCAACGCCTGATCTACCCCAATCTCTCCTGTTC
>CBDTVL010000389.1:0-3010 GCA_965363755.1 uncultured Sulfitobacter sp. | reverse complement strand
CCGCCCCACAGTGCGGCGTCTCCTGCGGTCCCCGCGCTTAATGGGTCCTGGTCCCCAAATAACGGTTCGTCGCCATATGACGACTATGTCGTGAATGCTTCCGTTTCTGTGATCTTTTTAAACTCAGGCAGAAATTCGCCATGGTGCAGCGCCAAGTATTTCGCGATCCGATCATTGGTCATGAGTTTGGAGATGTAGCCGCGTGCCAGAATGAGATCGAGATGGTCGACCCCGTAGTTGTCTTCAACCAAGCGCACCTCACGCTCTAAGTTCGCAGATTCGCGTTCCATCAGATCAAGCTGTGCCCGCAAAATGCCTTTGATTTTCTTCGGTGGTGCACTGTCCGTCGTCAGGGTTTTTGGAAGTCGCCCGAAATTTTGCTAGGTCCTGATAAGAAATTGCATTGGCATATCCATGCGCCAATATGGTCAAATTTTCTGTTCCAACCACTTGGCCTTGTCTATTTGCTCATGAATAACCGAAATCTTATGCTCCAGACGCTTACGCTTTTCAGGTTTGGTGGCGTCCTGAAGCTCGACTGCTAGCTGGGTTTCCTTTGCCATAAGCTTTTCTATCGCTTTCTTGATATGGCGCGGCTTGATCTTCTCTGCCTTACCCTCGGCCAAACGTTCCTGATATTTGCCCAACCGTTTGACTATGCTTTTTAATCCCATGGTTCTGCATCCTTTTCGTATCTGGGTAACGTACAAACGCGTTGCAACAGTTTCATGACGGCATTTCCTGACTGTCGATATCATCTTCGTCGGCAGACAGAATGCCTTCGATCTCGGCCATCGGCCCCTCGGGTTCGGAATAGAGGAACCGGGTTGCATCAATAACGTCCTTCATCGCCCGATACCCATAGGCGGCATCGTTGAGAAACGACGTTGCCTGAGGGCCGCTCAAGGCCCCCTTGATCATAAGGGTTTCAACAAAATCACCCAGTTCCGACTTGACCTTTTTGGCACGCAGCCTTTCTTCTTCCAGCCAAAGGCTACTGCGGTCCTCGGGATCGGCATCGGCCATTTTCTTTGCCTCAACGATCACCCGCGCCAATTCAGTGCGAAGCCGGTTATAAAGCCGCGTGATTTCCCCATGGTCCGCCGATGTAAAGGTCGAAGCGTTATCTCGCAGGTGCTTCACTTCTTTGACCGCGCGTACCATTTCTTCGGCGGAGCGGCGCAACTGGTGCAGGTTTTTCACCGAGGATTCCGGCAAGTCCCCTGCCAGAGATTTGGTGATAAACTCAAGGATCGCAGAATAAAGTGACTTGATCCGCTGCTCGTAGAGGGCGTCGGCATCGATTTCGAAGGGTCGGCGCGAGGCGTTGACATAGGCCTCGATATCGGGCGCTTCATACAGCTTGTGACGGTGCAGATTCAGAGCATGCAAAATCAATTCAATAGCGTTGTCATGGAGGTGCGCAATCTCTTTGCGCAGCGCCAGTTCGATGGTTGCCGGAAACTCACCGACGGCTTCGTTGATGTAGCGCGGCAATGAGATGTCCGGTACGACATCGGGAATGGCGCGAGTGAGGAACGAAATCAACTTGTTCATCGCTGGCAACATAAGTGCCACGCCCAGCACGTTGAAGATGGTGTGAAAGACCGCCAGTTTCAGCGCATAGTCATCTGGGCGAATGCCGACACCATCGCTGACCCAATCTACAGCAGTTACGATCGGTGAAATCAGGATCAACGCCGCCCCGGCAGTGACAGTGTTGAAGATCAAGTGTGCCAGAGCCAGCCGCTTGCCCTGGTAATTCGCTGTCATTGACCCAATGATCGCGGTAATCGTCGTGCCAATATTGGCCCCAATCGCCAGGGCCAGGGCATTTTCGTAAGAGACTTGCCCAGCGGCCAGGGCGGTGATGACCAGCACCATTGTCGCATGGCTGGACTGCATGACCACTGTCGCGGCAGCCCCGATCAGAGTGTAGACCATCAAACCGACAAATCCGGTCATGGCAAAACGCGTCAGGTCGAACTGGTCCTTGAAGGCCTCGAAACCCTCTTTCATGTAGTGGATGCCAAGGAACAGGAACCCCAGTCCCGCCAGAACATAACCGGCGCCCTTTAAATACTTCGATTTCTGGAATACCAGAACGATGCTGACGGCGAGCATCGGCAACGCATAGGCCGAGATTTTGACCTTGAGGCCAAAGCCCGCTACCAGCCAGGCGCCCGTCGTGGTGCCGATATTGGCGCCAAAGATGATCCCGACACCCCCGGCAAGCGAGATCAAACCGGCGCTGAGGAACGAAATTGCAATGACCGAGACCAGCGACGAGGATTGCATGATCGTCGTACTCAGCACCCCAAAACTAAGCGATTTAAAGGTTGATCCGGTCGCGCGTTTCAGCAGGTTCTCCAGAATGCCACCGCTGAAACGATTGAAACCGTCCTCAAGCATCAGCATACCAAACAGGAAGATGGCAACTCCTGCTGCGATCTCCTGAAAATCAGGGCTTATCCAAAAGCTGAAGATCAGGAGGACCAGGATGACCGGCAGCAGGCTTCTTTTGTATATACTTTTCATATCAGGGCATCATCATTCCGCGCAGCATAAAGTAGAATATGCTGGCCAGGACTGCGGCAACCGGCACGGTGATAATCCAGGCCGAAACAATTTTAAGCAGTGAAGATCTTTTGACAAGTTGCCGTTTCAGGGCGCGCTGTAGTTCTTTGCGTTGAGCCGCTGAAATAACTGCCTCGGGACCCATCTTTTTCAGCTCATCCAGAATGCGTTTCTTGTCTTCGGGGGGAGCGTTCTGAAAATCGCGAAGAACCGCTTCAACTTCCTGAAAGTCCGGTTCACCTTTGTGGCTTTGTATGACGTTTTCGATCACTTTGCCCAGGCGTTGCTCAAGGAACTCCCGAAGGAAACCTACACCGAACACCCCGCCAAGGGCGACATGGGTCGAACTGACCGGCAAACCTAGCTGGCTGGCGATGATCACGGTAAAGGCCGCAGCCAGCGCAATGCAGAACGCGCGCGACCGGTCCAGCTC
>CBDTVL010000388.1:0-3014 GCA_965363755.1 uncultured Sulfitobacter sp. | reverse complement strand
GGTAAGTATTTGAATTAATATATAAAACATAGTTAGATTCGAGAGGAGTTTGCACTTCTTCCTTGGCCGACAACCAAAACGATTGGGAGCTAGGCCGTTTTTTAAATATTTTTTAGGAGAATTGTGGTACCTGTAGGCAATTACCGGACTGAAATTTTTTATGAGTTTACAATTGGTTAAGTTCACCTCAATGTGAAAATACCTACTTAGGATTCTGAATTTCTAGATATGCGAGTTGCAGAATGACTCAATTTCCGAAGATATCATTTGTAGCCGTATTGGCGGCAGTTGCCGGTGCGCCAGCGCTTGCAGAGTTCAAATTTGATAACAACTCAGGCGGTAGCGTGGTGCTGTATGGCCAGTTTGACCCGGCCTATCTGTCGTTTGATGATGGTGTGACGACAACCAGCGAGGTCGTTGACAACACTAATTCTAACAGTCGTGTCGGACTGGACCTGCGCCAACCATATGGTGCTAACAGGTTTCGGTTTAATTTTGAAACGGCGTTGGGGCTTCGCGCATCGGCAGGTGTAAGTCAAACCAACACCCCGTCCGGTCTGGACTGGCAGCGCACCGATATCCGGAAGGTCGATTTTAGTCTCAAAACAGGAAAATACGGAACGTTTTCTGCCGGTCAGGGCAGCATGGCGACGGATGGGGTTGCTGAGACTGATTTATCAGGAACGACGCTGGTTACCTATTCCTCCATCCCGGATACGGCGGGTAGTTTTGAATTCCGCACCAGCGCGGGCGCGTTATCAGGAAGCACAATTGGCGACAATTTTTCTGATTTTGACGGAGGGCGCAAAGGGCGGGTGCGCTATGACTCGCCAAGTTTCAGCGGCTTCACAATTTCAGCAGCTTGGGGCAAGGAGATTCTTGCAGAAGGCAACGACGATGAATTTATGGATGTTGCGCTTCGTTATGCCAATGAGTTCGGCGCTGTAAAGCTTGCGGGCGCCGTCGGCATTTCCCGGCGTGATCGCGGCGGTGTTGATCGCGATGACACCATCGGCTCGATCAGCATGCTGCACGACTCTGGAGTTAACGCCACTCTGGCGCTGGGAGATCGCGAAGGAGCAGGTGATTATCGCTACGGCAAGCTGGGATATATCGGGAACTGGTTTTCGGCAGGGACAACAGCCCTGTCTGTAGATTATTACGACGGGGCAGATACCATATCTGTGGGGTCTTCATCGGAAAGCCTGGGCATTGGCGTCGTACAGAAAGTCGATAGTGCAAATCTGGAAGTTTATCTTGGCTATCGGACTTATGAGCTGAACGAGACAACAGCGACCTATCAGGATGCGTCCTCTGTCCTGTTCGGTACGCGGCTCAAGTTCTGATCACTGCCCCGGACTTTAGAAGTTGAAGTGAACACGTCCGATTTCCGGGCGTGTTTTTTTGTTTGGCGCGCGGAATTCCGGCGATGGCGCGCGTCCCATTGGTCTTCGCTTTGTAAATCCACTTGCACCGGCTCGCGTGGACCAATAGAAGGCCACAAATTTGCTTGGTGCGCGATCTGCGCGCGCATAAACCTATGGGGAAATCGAGATGCAGGTAACCGAGACGATGAACGACGGTCTGAAGCGCGGCTATTCCATTACTGTCACCGCGGCAGAGCTGGATACAAAGGTCAACGACAAGTTGAAAGAGGCCCAGCCCGAAGTGGAAATGAAGGGGTTTCGCAAAGGCAAAGTTCCAATGGCCCTGCTGAAAAAGCAATTTGGTCAGAAGGTTCTGGGCGAGGCCATGCAGGAAACCATCGATGGCGCGATGAGCGATCATTTTAAGGCCAGTGGAGACCGCCCGGCACTTCAGCCTGAAGTCAAGATGACCAACGAAGACTGGTCCGAGGGCGACGACGTTCTGGTTGATATGTCTTATGAGGCGCTGCCCGAAATTCCAGAGGTTGATCTGAAAGTGATCAAGCTGGAAAAACTGGTTGCCAAAGCCGATGACAAAGCTGTGGAAGAGGCCCTCGCCAATCTGGCTGAGACCGCACAGGATTTCAAAGATCGCAAAAAAGGCTCCAAAGCCAAAGACGGCGATCAGGTGGTCATGGACTTCCTCGGCAAGGTTGATGGCGAGGCATTTGAGGGTGGTACGGCCGAGGATTATCCTTTGGTTCTGGGATCCAACTCCTTCATTCCTGGTTTTGAAGAGCAGCTGGTCGGCGTGAAAACTGGTGAAGAAAAAGCTGTAACCGTTTCATTCCCTGCCGATTATCAGGCGGAGCATTTGGCTGGCAAAGAAGCGGTGTTTGAGTGCACGATCAAAGCTGTCAAAGAACCAACCGCTGCCGAGATTAACGACGAGTTGGCGACCAAATTTGGTGCTGAAGATCTGGCAGCACTCAAAACTCAGATTGGTGAGCGGCTGGAGGCTGAATATACCGGTGCTGCCCGTTCAGTCATGAAACGCGGATTGCTGGATGCGCTAGACGATGTGGTAAGCTTTGACTTGCCGCCGTCGCTGGTCGAAGCAGAAGCTGGCCAGATTGCCCATCAGCTGTGGCATGAAGACAATCCCGAAGTCGAAGGGCACGACCACCCCGAGATCGAAACCACGGACGAGCACACAAAACTGGCTGAACGCCGCGTGCGTCTGGGTCTTCTGCTTGCCGAGATGGGCCAGAAGGCTGAGGTTGAAGTAACGGATGCAGAGATGACGCAGGCGATCATGAACCAATCGCGTCAGTATCCCGGTCAGGAGCGCGAGTTTTTTGAATTTGTTCAGAAAAACCAGCAAATGCAGCAACAGCTGCGCGCGCCTTTGTTCGAGGACAAAGTGGTTGATTACATCTTCGAGCTGGCAACCGTGAAAGACAAGAAGGTCTCCAAGGAGGTCTTGCAAAAGGCGATTGAGGCTCTTGAAGAAGAATAATCCGACGCTGGGTTTTTGCGTTAGAAGGGCCGCTGATTGGGCGGCCCTTTTCTGTTTCTACGGTCGGATTTCAGTCATTGGCCATGTGACGCCTCAGAGTTGAATGCGGAACCGTCAGGGCTATCTCC
>CBDTVL010000387.1:0-3014 GCA_965363755.1 uncultured Sulfitobacter sp. | reverse complement strand
ATGAATGAAGGCGCACAGGCGGCAGCGGATGCTGCGGGGGCCGAGTTATTCATTTTTAATGCAAACAACGACCCGGCCAAGCAGGCAGATGCTATCGAAACCTACATCGCTGAAGGCGTGGATGGCCTCGTGGTTGTGGCGATTGACGTAAACGGCGTCATGCCAGGCGTCGAAGATGCCGACGCTGCGGGTATCCCGGTTGCTGCCGTTGATGCAATCTTGCCAGAGGGCCCACAGATCGCCCAAGTCGGTGTCGATAACGAACTTGCTGGTCAGTTGATGGCGGTTCATCTTATGGACTACCTTGATGATAGCGGTTCCGAGAGCGTGGAGCTTGGCGTCGTCGGTGCGCTCAATTCGTTCATTCAAAATGTCCGTCAGAAAGGTTTTGAAGACGGGATCTCAGGCGACGCACGCATTACGACTGTGGGTGTAGTCGATGGTCGCAACGTGCAGGACAATGCTCTAAGGGCTGCCGAGAATTTGATAACAGCGAACCCTGGCATTGATGTGATCTATGCGACTGGTGAGCCGGCTCTTGTAGGCGCGATTGCTGCCGTTGAAAGTCAAGGACGTACCGGCGACATCAAAGTTATCGGTTGGGATCTGACTGGCGAAGTGATTGCCGGAATTGATGCTGGATATGTTACTGCCGTCATTCAGCAGGATCCGGCAGGTATGGGCGCTGCTGCGGTAAACTCAGTGCTCAGATCAATCGCGGGTGAGGCGGTTGAATATGACGTTGCCGTTCCAGTCACCATCGTCACAACGGAGAACGTTGATCCTTACCGCGAGATTTTTAAGTAATGGTCTCGCAAGCCACCTCCAATCACTCACAACCGCGCATTTCAGTGCGGGGAATAAAAAAACGTTTTGGCGCGGTTGAAGCCCTGCGCGGTGTTGATCTGGATATCTATCCAGGTGAGTGCCTGGGTCTCGTGGGCGACAACGCGGCCGGTAAATCAACCTTTACCAAAATGTTGTCTGGAGCATACGTGCCGGATGAAGGCGAGATGAAGATCGATGGTCGCGAGGTCCGATTCGAGACGCCGAATGATGCCCGAGAGCATCGGATCGAGATGGTCTATCAAGACTTAAGTCTTTGCGACACGATTGACATTCCGGGCAATCTTTTTCTGGGACGGGAGCTGCGCAGATCGCCCGAATTTCTTGGTTTCCTGGACAAGAGCGAGATGCGAAAGAGCGCACAGGAGATGCTGGATAAACTGCAAATCCGCATTCCAAATATAAATTCTAAGGTTGCGATGCTATCGGGAGGTCAGCGTCAAGCCATCGCCATCGCCCGCGCCGCCGCATTTAACCCTGATGTGCTGATAATGGACGAACCGACATCGGCACTTGCAGTCGCCGAGGTCAACGCTGTGTTGGACCTGATCAACCGTTTAAAGGAAACGGGAGTTTCCATTATTCTGATAACGCACCGATTACAGGACCTATTTCGCGTTTGTGACCGCATCGCCGTTATGTACGAGGGCACGAAAGTGGCCGAACGAAACATACACGAGACTGATCTTGAAGACCTAGTCCATCTAATTGTTGGAGAGCATGCCCATGCAAACACAAAGCAAAAATAGGGGCGTCGGGCTGACGGAATTTTTGGCCCAAAATGCGCAGGTATCTAGCATCGCTGTCTTTCTGATGGTCTGCGTTGTCGGTTTTTCAGCGTCGACAGACGCCTTTCTCACTAGCACCAATCTTCTAAATCTTCTTCGCCAATCAGCCCCTTTAATGATCGTGGCGGTGGCGATGACGTTCGTGATCACCACCGGTGGGATCGATTTGTCAGTTGGTTCGACGCTCGCACTTTCTAATGCGCTGGTAGCAATTGTCATAGCGCAGGGAACGCCTTGGCCGGTGGCAGTGCTAATTGTACTGAGCGTGGGCGCATTGATCGGACTGATGCAGGGCTGGTTTATCGCATACGAGAAAATTCCACCGTTTATTGTCACCCTCGCGGGTCTGTCGATTTTCCGTGGCATCGCACTTTTAATGACCGAAGGCTTTTCGATCCCGATCGATCGGGGTTCAGGTTTCATAGCTCTTGGTCGTGGCTGGTTCATGGGTGTGCCGATTCCGGCGATCCTGGCAATAGTTGTGGTTGTGGCTGGTCTTGTTACGCTCTCACAGACGACGTTTGGGCGTCACGTGATCGGGATTGGTGCGGATACAGAGTCGGCGCGCCGCGCGGGTATCTCCACAAAGCGCGTGATTATCATGGTTTATGTTCTAGCCGGAGTGGCTGCAGCTTTTGCCGGCGTAATCTTTGCAGCACGCCTGGCCAGTGGTAGTTCAAACGCCGGTGTTGCATTCGAACTCGAAGTCATCGCGGCTGTGGTTTTGGGCGGCACCTCTCTGATGGGCGGTCGTGGATCCGTAGCTGGCACAGTGCTTGGAGCACTGACCATCGTCGTGATTGGCAACGGTCTGATCCTGTCGCATGTGTCTCCATTCTTCACGCAAATTGTCACCGGGGCAATCATCTTGATTGCAATCTGGTTGAATACCAGAGTTTTCACTCGCATCGGTACAACCCACTGAGGAGCAAGATGATGTCCGAATCGACCGCTATGACAGTACTAGGCCCGGTCCCTACTTCGGAGCTTGGGGTCACGCTGATGCATGAACATGTCTTCAATGATTGTTCTTGCTGCTGGCGTGGCCATGAGCCAGATTATTCTTCGGAAATCATGCATAGCAAAGTCGATGCTTCTATGCAGCAGCAACTCATCAAAGATCCGTTTGGGTGTTTGGACAACTGCGGTAATGATGACGAGGCGTTGGCCATTCAGGAACTCGCGCCGGTCACCGCTCATGGCGGGCGGACACTGGTGGACCCGACGAATCGGGATATTGGACGCGATCCCGAGGCTCTTATGCGGGTAGCGAAAGCCACTGGGCTTAATATCATAATGGGTGCGGGTTATTATCTGCACAGCTCGCACCCACCTGAATTGAGTGCCCTATCGGTCGATGATATTGCTTCGGAGATTCAG
>CBDTVL010000386.1:0-3026 GCA_965363755.1 uncultured Sulfitobacter sp. | reverse complement strand
TCGTTTGGTGTTGTAGTGGTTCCTCCATCTTTCGATGATTATTTGGGCCTCACGCCATCGTAGCCAGGCGGCAGCAACAGGTATTTTCCGCCCGTTCCCTTGTCGGCGCCTTCCGGACCGACATCCTCAATGGGAGCATCCCATGCATTCACGATTGTTCCAAAATAGCTGATATTGTCGGTGGCTGCAGGAACTTCGACAACAATCGGGCCTGCCTCTGACGACATGGAAGCCCAAGCATACGCGGTTACATCATTGGCCAAAGAAACCCATGTTTGGAGTTAAACGGCCGCTCCAAATAAACAATATCATTGATGTCTCCACCCAGATCGCGTTGCGTGCCTTTGATAAAGTCGACCATACCAGCTGCAGGCATCGCCCAGATCGCAGTTTGCGTCGCCCTCTGAACCATCATCTGATACTCGATGTCTTCGACGGCTGCCGACCTTGCAAATATGTCGCCCGTGTCGCTGAAGTCATTTTTTGCAGAACC
The DNA here is from genome assembly GCA_965363755.1 of uncultured Sulfitobacter sp. GTDB lineage: Bacteria > Pseudomonadota > Alphaproteobacteria > Rhodobacterales > Rhodobacteraceae > JL08. The sequence goes on along the minus strand of CBDTVL010000386.1, from coordinate 2,533 downwards.
GGCGGAAGCTTCGTTGCTCCCCAGCTGCGCGGCCAAAACAAAAATTAGGGGGAGCACGGTCGCCAAATTGATCATTTGAAGACCTTTTGGGCTAAATAACAATTGTGAACAAAAACGCACTACCAGAAAACACAATGCCCAGCATAGTACCCCAAAATATCAGGACCAACTTTGTTGAGTGACTCGTACTCTTCAAGGTTCGGTCTGAGTAATCCCGCCGTACATCAATCTCTGTCGTTGCAGAATGTGCTGTAGACCGTCAGTTTGTCCGGCACCGCGGCCACTCGAAATGCAGCCCGTGTCCACCGTGCCATGATCGCGCTACGCCGATCTATTCGCACCTTGCTGGTGTTTCCCAAACTGCCTAGAGATTGGCCATGACCCCCATTCACCCACCTTCCAGCGTCATGAGCTATCCGCAGCATGTGCGCGCCGTTACCATTCTGGGTCTGCCTCTGATTGGCGGACATCTGGCGCAATTTGCCATTGGATTGACTGATACAGTCATGCTGGGCTGGTACGGCATCGATGCACTGGCCGCGATTACGCTGGCCAGCAGTTATTTTTTCACCCTGTTCATCATGGGCGGAGGGTTCGCTTGGGCTGTAATGCCCATGGTCGCCAGTTTCAATGCTGAAGGCGACGAAATCAGCCTGCGTCGGGCGACGCGCATGGGCATGTGGTTGTCCATGATTTTTGCTGTTCTGGTGACGCCGCTGCTGTGGTCGTCATCTAGCGTGCTTCAGGCGCTGGGGCAGGACGAACAGCTTTCAAATGCCGCGCAGCGTTATCTGCGTGTTGCGGGCTGGGCGATGTTTCCAGCATTGCTGGTGGTGGTAATCAAATCTTACCTTGCCGCGCTTGAGCGGACCCAGATCGTGCTCTGGATTTCGCTGGCTTCCGCAGCTTTCAACGGACTGGCCAACTATGCGTTGATTTTTGGCAATTGGGGCGCCCCGGAGCTTGGTTTGCAGGGGGCTGCCATTGCGTCGCTGGTGACCCAGATCCTTGCACTGATCGGTGTGGTGATTTACGCCGTACTGGTGTTGCCGCAACACGCGCTGTTTCAGCGTCTTTGGCGGTTGGATCCCGAGATGTTTGGCAGGGTGTTCCGACTGGGTTGGCCGATCAGCCTGACTGGGCTGGCAGAAAGCGGATTGTTTGTTGCAAGTGCGTTGATGATGGGATGGTTGGGCACGGTGCCACTGGCCGCTCATGGTATTGCGCTGACCATGGCAAGCGCCACTTTCATGGTGCATCTGGGGCTCAGCAACGCGGCGACGATCCGGGCAGGCAATGCGTTTGGACGGCACGACCCGGATCATCTGGCCCGGGGTGGCAGGACGGCCCTCGTGTTGTCGCTTGCCATGTCGATCATAACCGTTGTGGTCTTTGTCGCGATACCAGAGCCACTGATCAACGCATTTTTGGCGACCGATGACCCGGCCAAAGAGCAGATTATCAGCATTGGCATCGTCCTGCTGGCGATGGCTGCTTTGTTTCAACTGGTCGACGGGGCGCAGGTTATCGCACTTGGTCTGTTGCGCGGGGTGCAGGATACCAGAGCCCCAATGGTAATTGCCGCGATCAGCTATTGGGTCATTGGTATTCCCTGCAGCTACCTGCTGGGTTTTGTGTTCGACTTTGGCGGCGTCGGCGTCTGGTCAGGACTGGTGATCGGGTTGGCCTTTGCCGCCGTAATGTTGATGGCACGGTTCTGGGGGCCGACGCTGCGGCGCCTGCGGGCCTGACTTTTGAGCAATCACATGTCGGGTAAGCTGCATTCTTCAGTCCAGTCTGATATTCGAGGTTGAAGGTCTGCGAAAAGCGCTGCACTCCTGAAGCAGCACCAGCGCAAAGATCCGTAAGAGTTGCCCAGCACAAAATGACCTGCGTCGATTTTGGCGCATCGCTCAGCTCAGGAGAAGATAGATATGTATGAGGATGCACTCAAAAGCGGTGGCTTGGCGGTTGTGACCGGCGCTGCCAGCGGGGTCGGTCGGGTGGCGGCGCTGCGATTTGCGCAAGCTGGACTCGGGGTTGTTCTGGCGGACCTGCCCGGCGATGCGCTTGACAGCGCTGCAAAGGAAATCTCTGAAGCTGCGCGTGAGGGCGCGCCAGTTCTTGCGGTGCCCACAGACGTCAGTGATGCGGATGCGGTTACAGCCTTGTGCGAAACTACCTTTGCTGCCGGAGAAGTTGCGGTTTTGATGAACAATGCCGGAATTGGCCCGACCTCGACCAGTTGGGGGCAGCCAGAGGCCTGGCGCAAGTTGATCGAGGTAAACCTGTTTGGTGTAATCAATGGCATGCAGTCTTTTTTGCCGCGCATGATCGATGCAAACCGGCCTGCGGTGGTGATCAACACTGGTTCAAAACAGGGCATTACGACTCCACCAGGCAATCCCGCCTACAATGTCACGAAGGCGGGTGTAAAGGTACTGACCGAAATGCTCGCCCATGATTTGCGCGAGGCGGGCGCCCCGATCACTGCGCATCTCTTTGTACCCGGTTTTACCTACACAAATCTGAC
>CBDTVL010000385.1:0-3033 GCA_965363755.1 uncultured Sulfitobacter sp. | reverse complement strand
ATGAGTCGTTTCACCGCCCCCATCGCCGAACAAATCTGGGACATGAAGTACCGGTTCAAAGATGCTGATGGTACCCCCAGAGATCTGAGCGTTGAGGATACCTGGCGCCGTATTGCGGCGGACCTTGCACAGATGGAGCCAGAGCCGAAGGTCTGGGAGGACCGATTTTATAACGCTCTTGAGGACTTCAAATATCTGCCTGCAGGCCGCATCACAGCCGGTGCGGGCACGGCGCGTAGTGTCACATTGTTCAACTGCTTTGTCATGGGGACAGTCCCTGACAGCCTCAACGGCATTTTCGAGATGCTGAAAGAAGCGGCACTGACCATGCAGCAGGGCGGAGGGATCGGCTATGACTTTAGCACAATCCGGCCCAAAGGCGCCGACGTTCTGGGTGTGTCGGCAGATGCATCTGGTCCGCTGTCCTTTATGGATGTGTGGGATTCGATGTGTCGCACAATCATGAGCGCGGGAAGCCGGCGCGGCGCGATGATGGCAACGATGCGCTGTGATCATCCTGACATTTTCGATTTCATCACTGCCAAATCGGATGCCGCGCGTTTGCGGATGTTCAACCTGTCTGTGTTGATCACAGATGCCTTCATGGATGCAGTCAAAGCCGATGGCTCGTGGGACTTGCAGTTCGATGGGAAAGTCTACCACACAGTTCAGGCGCGTGATCTGTGGAACAAGATCATGCAATCCACCTATGATTATGCTGAACCGGGTGTGATATTCATCGACCGGATCAATGCCGCCAACAATCTGAGCTATTGCGAGACGATTGCCGCGACAAATCCCTGCGGAGAGCAGCCTTTACCGCCTTACGGTGCGTGTCTGCTTGGGTCTATTAATATGGCGCGGCTGGTCTCTGACCCCTTTGCCAAGGCTGCGGCGCTCGACGAGGCAGCAATGACCGATCTGGTCGCGACAGCAGTTCGGATGATGGATAACGTTGTTGACGTCTCAAAGTTTCCGTTGGAGGCGCAAGCGCAAGAGGCGCGGGCCAAGCGGCGCATCGGTCTTGGGGTGACGGGACTGGCAGATGCCTTGCTTATGGTTGGCCTGCGTTATGGGTCGGACGAGGCGGCGCGCCAGACTGAAGACTGGCTGCACGCGATTGCCAGAGCCGCCTATCTGGCGTCAGTCGAACTGGCCAAGGAAAAAGGCGCGTTTCCACTGTTCGAGGCTGAGGCCTATCTGGCCTCTGGCACGATGAAACTGATGGACGACGACGTACGTGAAGCGGTCCGCGAACATGGCATCCGAAATGCTCTGCTCACGTCCATCGCGCCGACGGGCACGATCAGTCTTTATGCGGGCAATGTGAGCTCTGGGATCGAACCGGTCTTTGCCTATGCCTACACCCGCAAAGTGTTGCAAAAAGACGGGTCGCGCACTGAAGAAGAAGTCGTAGATTATGCGGTGCAGATGTGGCGCGAGAAATTCGGAAACAAAGAGTTGCCAGCCTATTTCGTGAACGCTCAATCGCTGGCCCCACTGGATCATGTGAAGATGCAGGCAGCGGCGCAGAAATGGGTGGATTCGTCGATTTCCAAAACCATTAACTGCCCAGAGGACATCAGTTTTGAGGCGTTCAAGGACGTCTACATGGCGGCGTGGGACAGTGGCTGCAAAGGCTGTACGACCTATCGACCGAATGATGTGACGGGATCGGTTTTGAGTGTAAGCGAGGAGAAGCCCAGAAACAGCTTTGAGAGTTTTGGCGAAGCATTGCTGTGGCATATAGATCAATCAAAGAAGACAGCAGCCGACGTCGCCAGGGAATCCGGTGTCTCATACCAGGCAATTAAGAAGCTGCTTCAAAAGAAAAGCAAAAACACCAAAAACCAGAACGCGCTGGCTATTTCGCGTGCTTTTGGACTTTCTACGGAACAATTCATGGGTGCTGTCTCAGCCCCCGAAGTTATCACAAAAAACGCTGCAGAACCGCTCACGCCGCATGGCGACGTGATCTACATGTCCGAGCCGCTCGACCGGCCCAGTGAGCTCGAAGGTAATACCTACAAAGTCAAATGGCCCGACAGCGAACATGCGCTTTACATCACCATCAACGATATTGTCATCAACGGTCATCGTCGCCCGTTCGAGGTGTTCATCAATTCCAAGAACATGGAGCATTTTGCTTGGACCGTTGCACTGACCCGAATGATCTCTGCCGTGTTCCGGCGCGGTGGCGATGTGTCTTTTGTGGTGGAAGAATTGAAAGCGGTCTTCGATCCGCGCGGCGGCGCATGGATGGGGGGCAAATACATCCCGTCCATATTGGCAGCAATTGGTGGCGTGATCGAACAGCACTTGATTGCCACTGGATTTATCGAAGGCGAAGGCATGGGGCTGAAAGCCGACCCACAGGCCAAAGTTGTGGGCCTTGATGCGCCACGCGGCAAACCCTGCTCCAGTTGTGGCCAGTTCGAAGTGCGAATGATTGAGGGCTGCATGACTTGCGGTAGCTGTGGTCATTCCAAGTGCGGCTGACCACAGAAGCGATCACTTTTGGTGTCGTGTGAAAGCCGGAATGGGTTTGCAATCTGACCGGTTTTGTCTGTTTCCTCATCGGGCGAGTGTTGATCCCGATGCCAGCGCGATTGGTATGTCTTTCCCAAACTGGGTGGGCAGGGTTCATTTGATAGAATTGGAGAGAGCTTGCAGGTCGACGTCCAAAGGCAGCCGACGCCAGTGGCTACCTAGACAATGAGGGCTTTCTTGAACAGAGAGGCTCAAAAACGAAAGTTTCATCTTCCGCTCGTCAGGGTGTGCAATCGAGTCTCATTGGGGGGTAATTTGGGGGGGGTTAGAAAGTTTTTACGACCAAGTTATGGATATTGAAAAATATTAGCATTTTGTCGGTGCGGATGAATGGACTCGAACTCCCGATCCATCGCCTACGACACGATTTCTCTTCCATCTGAGCTACAGCGGCCCTGGACCCTACTATTAGCCCTACTAGTTTTACTCTCGTGCTTCGAACCCTTTGGTTTTGCAAGTTATTCTCGCCGGGACCCGCTAATT
>CBDTVL010000384.1:0-3062 GCA_965363755.1 uncultured Sulfitobacter sp. | reverse complement strand
GCTGCCCGCCAGTCGTGAAATGTAGTCAAACTTCAGGCTGCCAACAAACAGATTACCGCGCCATTTCGGCCAGAGCTTTCCTGAATAAATCATCAGGCCTGACGGCGCGATTGAGGGGTCCCAGTAATGCGCCGGTTGTTTCAGCCCGACGCGCGCGGTGCCTTCACCGATCTTCGCCCCGGAATAATGCACACCATAAGATATGATCGGCCAGCCGTAGTTGGCGCCTTTCCTGATCCGGTTGACTTCGTCGCCGCCTTTGGCGCCGTGTTCAGCTGTCCACAAGGTTCCGTTTGCATCAAGTGCAGCACCCTGAGGGTTGCGATGGCCGAACGAGTAAATCTCGGGTCTCGCGCCGGGACGACTGACAAACGGATTGTCAGCTGGAATAGATCCATCGCGATTGATCCGAATGACTGATCCGTGGTGCAGCGTCAGGTCCTGCGCTGCGGCTCGCATGCCTCTTTCACCAAGCGTCATGAAAAGCGTGCCGTCACGCGCCTCAACAATGCGACTGCCAAAGTGGCGACCACCGCTTGATCCTTGATTCATCTGGAACAAATCACGGACATTGGTTAGTTTTCGTCCGTTTGAGCTGAGTTTCCCCACCGCCATCGCCGTCCCTGCACCGCCGGAGAGTCGTTTGGAATAACTCAAAAATACCTCACGGCTCTGGGTAAAATTACGCGGAATCATCACGTCAAGCAGACCGCCCTGCCCCGATGCAACAACGCGCGGCACGCCGGCGACCTTCCGGGCTGATCCATCTTTCACGTTCAGCAATACGCCATCGCGTTGTGTGATGAGATAACTACCGTCCGGTAAGAAGCCGATGGCCCAGGGTTCATCAAGCCCGGTCATCATCGGTGTAAGTGCCACCCTGCCTGCACTGGTTTGCAACGACTGTGCAAATCCGGAACCTGCCCCGATCAGGAAAGCGATAGCAATAAACATAACGCGCATGACGGCCTCCGAGCTTGTCTAATTAAAGCATAGGGCGCGATGTGGCGCAGCCAAATCAATTCCCTGTCAAACAAGGCGCTGCGCCAACTTAAGCTTTTGCTTTTCTTTCTCAAGACATCGTCATAACCTTTGCGGCGAACGTAAAGTTCCAAAACGGGAGACATAAAAATGAAGAAACTGCTTTTGGCCACAGCGGCCACCGCATTGATGACTGGCACTGCATTTGCCGGTGGTCATGCCAAAGAAGTGAAACTTGGCATTCTGATCGGCTTTACCGGCCCGATTGAATCACTGACCGGCCCGATGGCGGCAGGTGCCGAACTGGCGATGAAAGAGGTCACCGACAGCGGCAAGTTGCTTGACGCGGCCGTTGTGACTCCGATGCGCGCCGATACCGGGTGCATCGACAACGGTCTGTCCACATCGAACGCGGAGCGTATGATCGCGGACGGCATTAGTGGGCTGATCGGCGGAGATTGTTCTGGTGTGACCGGCGCGATCTTGCAAAACGTGGCAATTCCAAACGGCATGGTGATGATTTCGCCTTCTGCAACGTCGCCGGGCCTTTCGACAGCCGAAGACAATGGACTGTTTTTCCGGACTGCCCCTTCAGATGCGCGCGAAGGTCAGGTTATGGCAGACGTTCTGACGGACCGTGGCGTGAAATCCATTGCCCTGACCTACACCAATAACGACTATGGCAAAGGTCTTGCTGATGCGATTACAACCTCGTTTGAGGCAGTCGGCGGCACCGTCACAATTTCGGCAGCCCACGAAGACGGCAAAGCAGACTATTCCGCAGAGGTTGGCGCGCTTGCGTCTGCAGGTGGCGATATTCTGGTTGTAGCAGGATACCTTGATCAAGGCGGCCTGGGCATCATCAATGCCGCTCTCGACAGTGGCGCCTATGAACAGTTCGCGCTTCCCGGAGGCATGATCGGGGATTCACTGCCCGCAAATGTTGGCCCTGCCCTGAACGGCTCTTATGGTCAGATCGCGGGTTCTGGTGGTGAAGGCATTGAAAAGCTGACCGCAATGGCGGGTGACGCCTTTGACGCCACTTCACCTTATACACCCGAGTCCTATGACGCTGCAGCGCTGTTCATGCTGGCCATGCAATCGGCAGATTCCAAAGATCCTGCAGATTATATGTCCAAGATCCTTGAAGTCGCCAACGCTCCCGGCGAAAAAATCTATCCCGGTGAATTGGGCAAGGCCCTCGATATCATCCGAGGTGGCGGCGATGTGGATTATGTCGGCGCCTCTGCGGTCGAACTGATCGGACCGGGCGAAAGCGCCGGATCTTATCGCGAGATCGAAGTCCAGGACGGCAAGAACGTCACTGTCAATTTCCGCTAGGCCGGATATGATCTGAAGACTAAGCAGCCCGGAGCAACGCTTTCCGGGCTGTTTCTATAAGATAACAGTCGCAATAAATGCGGCGCGGGGAGTGATATGATTGTCGTAGAAAATGTGCACAAGCACTTTGGCGGCTTTCACGCGGTAGACGGTTCGACAATGTCTATTGCTGAGGGATCAATTACCGGACTTATCGGGCCAAATGGTGCCGGCAAAACCACTCTTTTCAATGTAATAGCCGGCGTTCTTAAGCCAACATCTGGAAAGGTCACGATGGCCGGTGAAGACATCACCGGATTGGCACCCCATGATCTCTTTCACAAAGGGCTGCTGCGCACATTTCAAATAGCCCACGAATTCAGCTCCATGACGGTACGCGAGAACCTGATGATGGTTCCCGGCGGTCAATCGGGTGAAACGCTGTGGAATACCTGGTTTGGCAGAGGACGCATCGCCGAGGAAGAATCTGCGCTGCTGGCCAAAGCGGACGAAGTGCTCAAATTCCTGACCATTGATCATTTGAAAGACGAAAAAGCTGGTAACCTCTCTGGCGGACAGAAAAAGCTGTTGGAACTGGGGCGCACGATGATGGTGGATGCGCGCATCGTCTTTCTGGACGAGGTTGGCGCGGGCGTAAACCGCACGCTCTTGAACACCATTGGCGACGCGATCATCCGGCTTAATCAGGAACGTGGATACACCTTTGTTGTCATCGAACATGACATGGATTTCATCGGTCG
>CBDTVL010000383.1:0-3090 GCA_965363755.1 uncultured Sulfitobacter sp. | reverse complement strand
ATGCCCGGCGGGCCTCTATCGCCTCCCAGATTTTGGCCGCGATGTTGACGCCGTCAAATCGCTCAAGTTCCTGAATGCCCGTTGGCGACGTGACATTAATCTCGGTCAGATAATCACCAATCACATCAATCCCGACAAACACTTGTCCTTTTTCGCGCAACAGCGGCCCAATCGCTGCACAAATTTCGCGATCACGATCACTCAGCCCGATTTTCTCGGGGCGCCCACCCACATGCATATTCGAACGAGTTTCACCTTTGGCTGGGACACGGTTTATCGCGCCCACTGGCGCGCCATCGACCAGAATCACCCGCTTGTCCCCATTGCTCACATCCGGCAAAAACTTTTGCACAATCAGAGGTTCTTTGGAAAAACTGGTGAAGAGCTCATGCAGGGACGTCAAGTTGCGGTCATTTGCGTCCAACCGGAACACACCGGCGCCGCCATTGCCATAAAGCGGTTTGAGGATCACATCGCCATGGCGTGCCTTGAAGGCTTTGATTGTATCCAGATCACGTGCAACTGTCGTTGGTGGCGTGAGATCCGGGAAATCGAGAACCAGCAGTTTCTCGGGATAATTGCGCACCCAAAACGGATCGTTGACCACAAGTGTGCCCGGCGCAAGCCGATCCAACAAATGGGTTGAGGTGATGTAATTCATATCAAACGGAGGGTCCTGTCGCAGCCAGACTACGTCAAAGTCAGACAGATCCACGTCGCGCAAAGGACCCAACAAGGCGTGATCGCCCTGCACCCGTTGCACTGTCAAATCTTGGCCACGTGCGGTGATCCGACCTTCCTGATAGGCGAGCTGATCCGGCACATAGAAGAACATGGTATGGCCACGCGCTTGCGCTTCTTCCGCTAGGCGAAATGAGCTGTCGGCGTTGATATCAACTGCACCAATCGGGTCCATTTGAAACGCGATTTTCATGACACTTCCCCAGTTTTGTTGCCTGCGTTACATGGCGCAGCCAATCACAGGGTGCAATGGGGATTAAAGCAAGGTCAGCCGTGACCAAACGCGTTTTCAATGATCTGAACCTGTCCCTGTCCGTCCACCAACGCCAGATCAAACCGCACATCGGTCAGCTGGCCGCGCGGCTCAAGTGCCAGATATTCGGATGCCGAGGCGCAAATACGTTCGATCTGACGCTGGCTGAGTTGTTCAGCGGCCCGCGCGAATGATCGAGACTTTTTTACTTCGACAAACACCAGACCATCACCATCACGCGCGATGAGATCAATTTCTCCGCCGCTGCCACGCCAGCGTTCACAGGCCACCGGGAATCCACGCCGTTCATAATACAGCGCTATCTGTTTTTCAGCCGCCAGACCAGAATGATACGCCACCTGACCAGCGATTGTTGTCATCACGCGACCTTTCCAAGTTTCAACGCCAGTTGATAGATTTGCCTGCGCGGCAGGTCATGGGCTTGTGATACAAGATCCGCCGCGTCTCTGACCGACATCTCGCTCAGCGCCTTTTTCAGGTCCTGTTCTATCTCTGCTTCGCTAACAGATGCTAAACGGCCGCGATCCACTGCCACAACGATTTCGCCTTTTAGGGTTACTTGCGCCAATTCCAGCGCCATATCGCCCAATGTGCCCCGCCTGATCTCTTCGAATTTCTTGGTAAGTTCCCGACAGATCGCCACTTTGCGTTCAGCCCCGAGCACCTCAGCTGCGTCGGCCAACATCGCGGCCACGCGTTTGGGGGATTCGTAAAACACCAATGTCCCGGGCACTTCTCGCAACGCCTCAAGCCCGCTGCGCCGTGCACCTTTCGCGTTGGGCAAAAACCCAGCAAAGAAAAACGCATCCGTGGGCAGCCCAGCCAGCGCCAACGCCGTCAATACTGCGGACGGTCCGGGCGCTACAGTCACCAGATACCCCGCCTCGCTTGCATCCCGGCTTAGATCGAAGCCCGGATCTGCAATCAGCGGCATGCCCGCTTCCGAGGCGTAGGCAACCGACATCCCCTGCTCCAAATACCGCAATAGCTTAGGCCGCACCGCGTCGCCGTTGTGATCGTGATAGGCCAGCAGCGGGCGATCCCCGAGCGGAACGCCGTGAATATCCAGCAATCGCCGCATACTGCGGGTGTCTTCGGCTGCAAGCACGTCCACCGACGCCAGCACGTCCAGCGCTCTTAGCGTTATGTCGCGCGCTGTTCCGATAGGCGTTGCGACAAAGTACAATCCGGGTGCCAATCTGACCTTTTGGTGATTCAACGCTGGACCCGCCTTTCTTGACGTCTATTATCGCGGCGAAGATAAAAGGGGGCATTATGCCACCCGATCAGGGAGTATCGCTTGTGTCCATGTTTGCTGTTTTGACGCGTACCCGCAAGCTCGGTCTGCGCCTATTGGCCATTCTGGGCATTGTGGCTGTTGCTGGCTGTGATGTGACTGGTTCCAATACAGGCGGGCCATCGATCAACACATCCAACCCTGTTCCGGTCGCCCTGCTGGTGCCCCGGGGTTCTGGGCAGTCTGGCGATGATCTACTCGCACAAAGCCTTGAAAACGCAGCGCGTCTTGCGATTGCGGACCTTCAAGGTGTTGAGATCGATTTGCGGGTGTATGACACTGCTGGAAATGCTCAGCTTGCCGCTGATCAGGCCGTTCTTGCGGTCAAAGATGGCGCCAAAATTATCCTCGGTCCGGTCTATGCAGCCTCAGCAAATGCCGCCGGACTGGCTGTGGCAAGCAGTGGCGTGAACGTGCTGGCCTTTTCTAACAACACCTCCATCGCCGGCGGAAACGTCTATGTTATGGGGCCAACCTTTCAAAATAGCGCCAACCGGCTTGCTGAATTCGCGGCGCGACAGGGCAAATCCAAAATCGTGGTGGTCCATTCGCAAGATGTCGCCGGTGAACAAGGCAAAGCGGCAATTGAAAACGCCGTCAGAGGGACCGGCGCCTCAGTTGTAGCCTCCGTCCCATATCAGCTATCGCAACAAGGTGTCGTCGCCGCCGTTCCGAACGTTCTGTCTGCTGTCCGTTCGTCAAATGCGGATGTTATGTTTACGACGGCAACAACAGCGTCCGCATTGCCGCTTTTGTCTCAGCTATTGCCCGAGGCTGG
>CBDTVL010000382.1:0-3091 GCA_965363755.1 uncultured Sulfitobacter sp. | reverse complement strand
ATCCCGATATTGGGTGTCGCAGGCGATCAGCAGGCCGCCACTATCGGGCAGGCCTGTTTTGAGCCTGGCATGCTCAAGGCGACCTATGGAACAGGCTGTTTCGCACTTCTAAACACAGGGTCCGCGCCGGTCACTTCGCACAATCGTCTACTGACCACAGTGGCGTATCAGTTAGACGGTGTGCCGACATATGCGATCGAAGGCTCGATTTTTGTCGCAGGAGCCGCCGTGCAATGGTTGCGGGACGGTTTGGGTGTGATCAAAGACAGCAAAGAAACCCAGGCACTTGCAGAACAAGCTGATCCGAACCAGCATCTTATCCTAGTGCCCGCATTCACCGGACTTGGCGCTCCCCATTGGAATGCCGAACCTCGCGGCGCCGTATTTGGCCTCACGCGCAACTCTGGTCCTGCAGAATTAGCGCGGGCAACGTTGGAAAGTGTCGGGTATCAGACCCGCGATCTACTTGAAGCAATGCACGCCGACTGGCCCGATCAAAGCACCGTTCCGGTTCTGCGTGTTGATGGCGGGTTGTCTGCAAATGATTGGGCGATGCAGTTTTTGTCTGATATCCTGAATGCGCCGGTTGATCGCCCCAAAGGCGTGGAAACGACGGCGCTGGGGGCGGCGTGGCTGGCAGGAATGCGGGCCGGACTCTACCCTGATCAGGCAGGTTTCGCCGCAACATGGGCACGCGAGCGGCAGTTTGTTCCTGAAATGCAAGACTCAGTTCGAGCGGCGCGCTACGCGGCATGGCAAAGCGCCGTGCAATCGACAATTTCGGCAAACCTCTCAGGAGTCTGATACCACTCGCAAAGTACCCTGAACCGCTCTGAAGCACGACACCTACGATCACACCTTCCGGTTTGATTCTAGCCCGCTTTGATCTGTGCGGCTGCCTGCGTGTAGCCACCAGAGGCACCATCTATGAAATGTACGTGATCGTCGGTCAGAATGGACGGGACAATACAGGTCATCATCGCCTGATCCTGCTGAAACAACCCAAACTTTACGATCCCGTTGCGCTGGGCCTGCTTTAGCAGGTTCTCAAGCGCGTTCAGCGTTTGCGAATCGCAATCCAGCGTCATTTTCAGGCCATCGTCGAATTTCCGAAAATCCGCATTGCGGCCAACAGTTCTTGCATAATGGGGCGCATCAAACCCACCCACCTTCAGGCCCATCTTGAAAAAAAACCAACCCACAAACGTGTCATACAGAAGCTTTCGACGGGCCTGTTTCAAGGACTTCGCCCCCCGGCTTGCGTGCGCTTCAAGAGTGACTCCGGGTGGAGGCCATGACGATCCCGCGCCTTCAACCGGAACCGGGTGCCCGCCCCGTTCCAGACGGTCAGATAACTTCACAACTTGCTGAACAATCTTATCGTAGGCCAAAGGATCTGCATTTTCGGCCATTTGCAAAACCAACGACAGGATGGTTCCATTCTTCGATTCAACAGGAGACCAGCGGCACGACAGGCCAGTAAGGTCGGGGAACGTGCCTTTTGGTGCGGCTGGAATATCGTAGTGACCGGCCTTCATCTGGCTTTCCGCCCATGACACGCCGCCGCCATTAAACATTGCATAATCCACGCCTTGAGATGCCTGAAAACGAGCAACCCCGAGTTTTCGGCCCGCATCTAAAATGTCGCGCACCGAAATGACGGCAGCGCGCAATTCGACATCAAATTCAGTTTTTGCCCAGCGTCTTACGGCGGCCAAGGCCTTCACAGCACCATCGCGATGGTGTGGTGCCAGCGCAAACGCCGCGCCATCACCACCGAAAACATACGGGAAAGCCTTTCCGCCCATCTGGTTGATCTGGGCAGAAATAACGGCGGCCCCCACCATGTTAACGGTTTTATATTGTCCAGCAGCGACGGCCTGAGTTGATCCTTTGACATCAGCAACGCCCACAACCCAGTCAGATGGCACGGCGCGATAAGAAGAGGCCTCCGACAACACGTCGAACTGTGCAATGCGAGGAAGATCCTCGTAAAAAGACGGGGCAGAATCTGCTTGGGTCATAACGCAAGGTATCCCGAAGCCCGTCATCGCGACAGAGCAGAGTGTCACGCCCCCTTTCACCTTGGCGATGATGGGGCTAAGAGACGCCAGCACTAAAGACCTATCTGGAGAACAAAAATGGGTTACCGCGTCGTTGTCGTTGGCGCCACAGGCAATGTGGGCCGTGAAATGTTGAACATCCTGGCCGAGCGCCAGTTCCCGGTTGACGAGATCGCCGCACTGGCGTCGCGCAAATCAATGGGGAGCGAGGTCAGCTTTGGCGACAAGACGCTGAAGACAAAAGATCTGGATACGTTCGATTTCTCGGGCTGGGATATGGCGCTCTTTGCTGTTGGCTCAGACGCGACCAAAATCTATGCTCCCAAAGCAGCTAAGGCAGGTTGCGTGGTCATCGATAACAGTTCGCTATACCGGTATGACCCTGATGTTCCGCTGATCGTCCCAGAGGTGAACGCGGATGCAATCATAGGCTATTCAAAAAAGAACATCATTGCGAATCCGAATTGCTCGACTGCGCAAATGGTTGTGGCCCTCAAGCCGCTGCATGACCGGGCGCGGATCAAACGCGTTGTAGTATCGACGTACCAGTCGGTCTCTGGCGCCGGGAAAGATGGTATAAACGAACTGTGGGATCAGACCAAATCGATCTACAATCCGGTCGATGACAAGCCGGCGCGGAAATTCACTAAACAGATCGCGTTCAACGTGATCCCCCATATCGATGTGTTCCTTGATGATGGCTCGACCAAAGAAGAGTGGAAAATGGTTGCTGAAACCAAAAAAATCATCGACCCGTCAATCAAGGTAACGGCAACCTGTGTGCGGGTTCCGGTCTTTGTTGGCCACTCCGAGGCACTGAACATCGAGTTCGAAGAGTTTCTGGACGAACACGAAGCGCGCGATATATTACGCGAAGCTCCCGGTGTCATGGTGATCGATAAACGCGAAGATGGCGGCTATGTCACGCCAATCGAGTGCGTGGGGGACTATGCCACGTTTATCAGCCGAATCCGTCAGGACAGCACGATCGACAACGGCCTGAATCTTTGGTGCGTCAGCGACAACCT
>CBDTVL010000381.1:0-3147 GCA_965363755.1 uncultured Sulfitobacter sp. | reverse complement strand
CGCGTTTGCGTCTTGCGGTTTAGCCTGAACCCGCCAGCACCATTGTCATTTCAGTTGCAGAATGTCCGGGACGCAAATCTTGCGTCTTTGTGGCATTGTCGATGCACCATCCGAACGGCGTAGACGTCTTGGCCCGTCTTTGACTTTGATCTTCGGTTTGGCAATTGGTCCGACGGCCGTGAATGGCCATGGGCTGCGCGAAAGTGGTTTGCCAATCCGGCGCGGCTGCCCGGAAATGTCCAGCGTCTTGCGCTTCAGGTCGACATTGCCAAACACCACAATCTGCACCTGATCTGTCTCTACCACGACTTGCTTCGAGGAAATGCGCCCGTTCGAGATCTGCAGCGGCGCACGCGCGCAGACAATGGTCACCGCAGCGCCTCGGTCCTTGGAGAAAAGCCAGGGGATAACACCGAGCCCCGCCAGATCCAGCAATTGGGAATCAATGCTGCCGTTTCTCATCGATACGTTGGCTGTTCCGTCCAGGGTGGCAAGGAAATCACGCGCCGAGGCGTGGCTGCCAGAAACATCAAAACTAGCGTTCAAAACACCGCTCGCCCCTTTTTTGAACCGTAATTCGTGCATGATTTTACCGAAATTCCACCCCCCCGTGGACCCTGACAGTTTCACGGTATCGGGGTTTTCATCCAGGTCCATCGACCCGGTGATGTCAAAATGCGCGTCGCCGTATTCGAACTTCAGTGGTCCCAAACGCGCCTTGTTGCCCTTCATCTCCAGATCACTCTTCAGACTGGTGCTGCCTTTCTCGCCCTCAATCTTGCGCAGATCAATTGTGACATTAAGATCCATGCCGGACAGCAAGATTGCCTGGCCCAGAGGCTGCAGAGTCACTTTGCGAAACGGACCTGATTGCTGTGATGCATCGGCACTTGCAAGTGCAGTGCCACCAGAGTCATCTACTCCGGCGGCATCGACCTTTTCCGGCTTCGCCAAAACCAACTGTTCAACTATTTTTCCGTCCGCGCTTTCGGATGTGCCATCAGGTTTCTCTGATCCGGCGGGATCAGCCTTTTCCGGTTTAGCCAAAACCAAAGGCTCTTCTATTTTTCCGTTCAGGCTTTCGGATCGGCCATCGGCGGCCGCAGACTGTTGGGACGCGGCTTTTTCCAAATCGTTAAGCTTTGCCAGTTGTACGGATGCCGCAACAATATCGCGCAAATGTTCAACCCTGATCAGATCACTCTCGATCCGCCCCCGCAGCGTCGGATTTGGCTCGTCAGCGTCGAGATCCACGCGCAGATCAAGCTGGGACTGTGCAACGGCAACTGTCAATTCTGAGACCCACTCGGTCCCTTGGCTCGACACCTTTGTGGAAAGTTTCACAGGTCCGGTTTTGATCGGCTCTAGGTCCAGCGCATCCAGAAAATCTGCGCCCGACGGAACATCGGCTGCAATGTTCAGTACCACATCGTCGAATCTGAGCGCGTTTTTGATCGACCCGCTTACGTTCAGATTCCAGAGATCCGTTCCCCGAGATACTGCAACCAGATCCGAAAGGCCAAGTTCTTCTTTGTTGCCACTCAGTCGGAAACCACCTGTAACATTTCCCAGCACGTCCGATGTCTGGAAAAATTCCGGCGCAAGAACACTTGCCATCGGCAGGTCCAGGGTTCCCTCAATGTCGATCCCCTCCAGCCGAAGCGCATCTGCGACAACCCCCTCAAGCACCACAAAATGCGCCTCTGGTGGACCGAGACGCAGCACCAGTTTGCCTATTTTCAATTGTCCGTCAGCGGTCCGGGAAATCTCGGAGAACGAAATCGGCGGTGGTCCAACTCCGCTGGTATCAAGAACAAAACCATTGGTCTCGATCACCATTCGACGTTGCGATATCCCATCTGGCTGAGCGGCAATCCGCATGTCGACGGCAATCAGCTTCAACTCTCGCCGTGACAGGGTTGGCGCTGGCCGGTTGGCCTCGGAATACAGACGAATGATCGTATCAAGGGTGATGTCAGTCGGGTCTCCCAATTCACCCAATTCGCCTGTCAGTTCAAGACTTTGCCCGCCATCCAAGGTGACAAGCAGATCCAGATCTTCAATACGCGCGGACTCTGGTGACTTTTTGAAAACCGCGTTGACATGGCCGGTGCCCGCAATGGGCTTTTCGAGCTTGAGCACATCAAGCAACTGGCCCAGTTCAGCAATTTCCAGCGCAATAGCGGCTGTGTACCCAGCATCATAGCCGCCCTTATCCGGCGTGACGTCAAGCACAGCGTTGATCTGGCTGAAGGCAACTGTCACTTTGAACGGCTGATTTTGCGGGAAATTACCGTTCAGGGACAACTCTTGCCCATTCAGCGTGCCAGCCCCGTGCAAGACCACAGGCGCAGAGCTTTCTTTCTGGCTCAGGTCCAATGACGTCAGAAGCAGATCGAGATCCAGCCCGTTTCGCGCATCTGTGTACATCACGTCCGCGTTCGAAAACCCGATCCTGTGGCCCGCGAGAAAGTCGACGACATTGCCGTTTTTGCCTTTTGAAGAACCCGGCGAAGGATTTGCATCAGGGGTGACACCTGGTGTTTTGGCCTTGGCCGGCGACCATGACGATGTTCCCTCTTCGTCGACCACAAGCGCAAGTTTGGCGCCTGCAACCTGAATATCAAGCAGATCAATACGACCTTTTAGCAGGTCATGCAAAGCCACATCAAATTCCAGTTGCCCAATCTCAGCCAGGCTGATGTTCGCCATGGTCTGGCTAGGCAGCGCCAGCCCCTCAACCGACACATGCAGCACCGAGCCGAGATCAACGACAACGCCACCGGTGATCTCTACAACCTGACCCAGTTTGCTTGTGAGAAGCTGTGCAGTCATATCGCCCCGGGTCTTTGCCAGCATCGACGAAGACAGCACCAGCCAAACACCAAATACGGCAACTCCAAGCAGGCCAGCCATCAGGGCCGCAATCCATTTGATCCAACGCAGCAATGTAATCTCCAATTGTAGCACTCACTATGAGGCATTCTTGCGGGCAATTCCGCTATAATTTCTTCGACAATCGAATCGACCCGTGCTGTCAGGTAGATTGACAATGGCCCAATAATTCACTCGATAGAAGACTTTGGCAAATGTGTCGATTATTTCTATCAAATGGTCCCGCTCAAACCTGACCAATATCTATGACCT
>CBDTVL010000380.1:0-3156 GCA_965363755.1 uncultured Sulfitobacter sp. | reverse complement strand
GTCAATCTACCCTCTCCAACAAACTTGGCCCAGGGAGCTCAAACGTGCACGTGTAAGGGGCTAGTGGGTCAGGTGGATCGGCTGGGGTTCTGGGTGGAAGCCGGTGACCACCACTGAGCTGACCTTCCTGACCAGAAGGCTCTGGCAAAGCGTTGTTGTCCCTTGCATGGACTCACCTACTGATTGGTGGCTAGCCGATAACCTCAATTTGGCACATCGACATGCCTTAGTGCGGCCGCCGAATTCGCCCGACAGGACTGAGCGGTGAATCGCGGACAGCGACAGGTCTTTCCTGTGTTGGAATTGTCATGCGGAGTTCGAATAACGCGACAGAACAGTACTCACACAAAAACATCGTTCAGGGCATATTGTGATCCATCCGCCTAGCGTGTTCGATCTTCATGCAATTACAACAATCTCAGATACCTTTCCGTCTACGGCACGACAGGCGTTAAGAATGCGGCCGGACAAATGAGTCTGCACATAAGCTGCATGAAATCGGCTGGGTGCGCGCAGTGTGAGCCGCCCCCCTGCCCTTTCATCTCGTGTGACGACCGACAGCCATGACCCAAAGCTAGCCATATCTTCGCGGTGCAGGATTGCCTGTGCCAGTGCCCATTCGGTACCCGATGAAACGTCTGGTGGCGCAATTGATCCACCTTTGGGAAATGGGACTACGGACCGGTCCGCCCCCTGCCCCGTATCTGCTTTCTCAAGTCGGATCTGAAAATCCGGCCCGACAGAAGCCCAGCTGTCGCTTGTATCTTTAAGAATGCGCTCGATGTTGACACCATACTCTGTCACCCTGCCACGCGTACCCTGACGTTTTACCACCAGCCAGCCGAGCCCACGCAGCAGCGCCGTTTCACGTTTCACGGTCCGCTCATCACAGGACCACAACTGTGCTATCTCGCGTTGACCAACTGCCAGTTCGTCGCGCGCCCAATTGTAGCGAGCTGTGACTAGTGTGATCAAGCGAAGCACTCGACGTTGGTCAGTTTTTCCCAGCGAGAGTGCATGAGCCCCCAGCGCTGTGATCAGGTCATACTTGTGGGACGACGCACCACGTCCCACTGGTTTTATATTGAGCATCTGCTCTGCTTTCCTCGCCAAACTTAATGGCTGCCTCTTGAATGGGATCTAACGTCCCACTTAATCAATAGCTCTGAACTCAGCGCTCTTCGCTTCTTGTCAGTGATTTGCGTCCAGTACACCGATTCTGTCAAGAGGTTTCGGTTTAGAGGCCCGTCTAAAGACCCAATAAAAAATTATAAATTGGTATTATAGGTATTGGGGGACATACAGACTGTCCCCTATTAGAGCGATTTTGTCACCCTATATCTTGCGGACGAATTATTGTGTCCCCCATAATCAGTGTCAGATGTCCAAAGCCGGACGGTCTTGGCTGGTGTACTTCCGAATCAAACTCATGTCGGAACCGTTCTTAATTCATTGGACCCGGGAGCAATGGAAAAAAGGTAGCTTCCAGAATATTCTGCTTTGCTTATTATTGCAAATCAGCGTAAATCAGAGAACATCGCGATTTAGCGTCCCCGCGGGGACGGGCCTATATTTGCCAAAACAAAACAGTTGTCTCCGCGGGGACAGGAGGCACAATGTTTACACACGAAGATCTGGCGCAGTTGCAAAGCCAGTCATTGAAAATGCAGGGGTTCATTCGTCAGCAGACCTACTCCCCCGAGATGGAAAAGACCCTGCGCCGGTTTTCAAGCTGGGAGGTCGCCGAGCTGATCTTTAAAGTTAATCAATCCACAATGCGCGGGCGCATGGCAGCTGATCCCTCGTTGCCTCAGGGGTTAGTAGAAGAAGACGGGCGTCAGCGTTGGTACACTCTGCAAGAGATCAATGAATTGCGCCGCCGCCTGAAAGTGAATCGGAAATCTTTGATGCCGCAACGCCCCGCCGGACGCCGCGCCATTCGCGCAGCCATAGCCAACTTTAAGGGCGGCGCGGGTAAGTCTACGGTGGCGCTGCACTTTGCCCACGCAGCAGCACTTGATGGCTATCGTGTGTTGTGTGTCGACTTTGACCCGCAGGCCACACTTAGCCACTCGATGGGGCTAAGTGACGTCTCGGAAGAGTTCACCGTTTGGGGGGTCATGGCGCGCGATTTGATCCGCGAGACGGAACGCATGAATACTGCAGCTCAAGGCGCGGAAAGCGGCACCGCCCTGCCCCAGCGCGCCCTGCCCGCCTCGATCACAGATATGGGTCTTGGCGATTTGCGCATAACTGATTTTATCAAACCAACTAGCTGGCCAACGATCGATATCGTGCCCAGTTGCGCAAACGCGGCCTTTGTTGAATTTGCCAGCGCTCAATACCGACATCTTAATCCGGAGTGGTCATTCTTTGCCGCAGTGTCGCGCTATCTTGATGCCCTGCCCGATGATGCGTACGACCTGATCTTGTTCGACTGCCCACCGGCTATTGGCTATCAATCCATGAACGCGGTATTTGCGGCCGATGTTCTTTATATACCGTCCGGCCCGGGGTATTGGGAATATGACAGCACCACGTCTTTCATTGGCCAGTTGGCCGAAGCGCTAGAGGATCTGGGCCGTTTTGGGAGCGCTGTCCCCGCGGGGACACTTAAGTTGCCCAAAGCGTTTGCTGATGTGCGGTTTCTGCTGACACGGTTTGAACCGAACAACGAATTACACCGTGCGATGCAATCGGCCTTTGTCCAAGTCTTTGGCGATAGGGTGGCTAAACATCCCATCGAAATGACCCGCGCTGTTGAGCAATCAGGTCGGTTTCTAAGTTCTATCTACGAAATTGATTATCGCGATACGACACGGGAAACATGGCGCCGTGCACGGGCATCGTTTGATCAAGCATATGAAGAGTTTCGCGACCATCTGATCACCGCATGGGACCACCTTGAGGAGGCTGAGAAATGAGCAAGAAGAGACGCGTCTTTGACATTGATTTTGACAAAGCAGAAACACCTGTCCCCGCGGGGACACCGGAAACCCGGCGTGGGCCGATGGCCACAGCAATCACTGAAAACGCGGATGCTTTGGCGGCACGCCAGTCTGCCGAAGCTGCCATTCGCGCAGAAAACGACGCGTTGGCGCATGAACATGTGCGTCTGAAAAAGGCGGGGCTGATAACGGATCTTATTCCGTTGGA
>CBDTVL010000379.1:0-3162 GCA_965363755.1 uncultured Sulfitobacter sp. | reverse complement strand
CCTTGGCGGCCTCGATGACGCTCGCTTCACCATTTCTTTCCAAGTCTCTGTCATTGGTGAGGATCAACTCAAAGAATTTGGCCAATGCGACCTAAATTGTATTGGAATACTCGCCAACAGGACCGACTTCTTAAACAGAGCCTTGGCGATGTCGCCTGTCCTATTAAACGACACTGAAGTTGTTGGCAGAGGAAAAGCTCGTGTAGGCTGCCGAACTAAGTGAACGCGAAGCACTCTAATCCATTGTACTTTCGGGTACAGACAGTAGTGCACCCGTCAGAAAGCCAAGGGATCCTACCAGCGTGAAGCCGGTAGAAATGATGACAATCGACGCGACAATTCCTCCTGGTGGCACAAACGCCAAACAGGCTGACGCCATGAAGGCGATACAGCCGAGGAAATTCACCATCACGATCCACCATGCCAATTCGCGAGGTCGCCACGCCCAACAACTGTGACAGGTTTCTATGAGCGCCAGATACCCAGCGATCAGGAACAGCGCCGAGCCCACGATGTCTGGCCCCCAGATCGTGAGGTCTTGGCCCAACCCGCCGCCACCTCCGTGCATGGCGTCGTATGTATTGGCGTTGAACAAAAGCGTTCCAGCGAATTGAACAGCGCTTGCCAGCCAGCCCGGATCATCCGGTCGCCAGCCCAGCAACGTGATGTGGGATTGCCCTCCGGCTGCACCAGGCCACGGCGGCGCGTTTGCCGCCTGTAGCAGTTGCAGGTAAGCAGCCGCGGTGAAGAATAAAGAGCCTGCAAAATATATAAAGTTGGCCTCGTATTCCGAGAGAGCCAGGGCCTTAGTCAGACCAGGCCAGAGCGACAGGACCGCTCCTGCGACGAACAACAGCGCTCCGACAGCAAAGCCAAGCGCCATTAGGATATTGATGCCGCGCGATTGCCAGACCGAGCCGCCACTATGTTGTGTCCCTAACCCTTTGCGATGGTGCCGCGCTCGCCAGATCAACGAACCGTCGGCGAGGGTCAGATGGCGCAGAGTAACAAACGGCCCCGCGCCAGAATCTCCCTTCAGCGCTTCGTCACGTTCAGTGTCGCTCAACCGGGTCAACGTCACACCCTATCGGTCAATGATGGAAACCGGAGGCATCCGCACTGCTCAGTGGCTGTTGCTGTGGGTGCATCTGGAGATGTTCCAGTGCCGTGCGCATGTCGTCCAACAAGAGCGAAGCCAGATCGCGGCTGACCCCGTTCCTTACGAGTATGCGCTGGACCGCGCGGTCTTGGCAGTTCGCCGGCAGCGTATAAGCCGGCACCTGCCAGCCGCGTGCGCGGAGGCGATCCGCCAGATCAAAAAGCGAAAAGCCCGGATCGGCGCCCTCCTTCAGTGTCCAGCACAGGCACGGGATGCCTTCCTCCGGCGCGCCGTTATAGATGATGTTGAATGGCCCCATCTTGGCGATTTCGCCAGCCAGATACTGGGCCGTGTCATAACAGGCACCGTGAACCGCACTGTATCCGCTTCGGCCAAGCCGCAGAAAGTTGTAGTACTGGCAGACGATCTGGCCGCCGGGGCGCGAGAAATTCAACGCAATGTCGCGCATGTTGCCACCCAGGTAATTGACATAGAAAACCATTTCCTCAGGCAGGTCGGCTTCGGAGCGCCAGAGAACCCAACCAACGCCCAAAGGTGCGAGGCCAAACTTGTGACCAGAAGCATTGATTGAACGCACCCGCGGAAGGCGGAAATCCCAAGAAAGATCAGGGGCACAGAACGGCGCCAGAAATGCTCCGCTCGCGCCATCGACGTGTATTGGAATGTCGAGGCCGGTATCCGCCTGCAGCCGGTCAAGCGCCTCGGACACAGTCTGGACGGGTTCGAATTGCCCGGTGAACGTAACGCCGAGCGTGGGCACGACCCCGATGGTGTTCTCATCACAGCGCGCCAGCACCTCTTCGGGTGTCATCAGCAGACGACCGTTTTCCATCGGAATTTCACGGTGCTCAATATCCCAGTAACGAGTGAATTTGTGCCAGCATATCTGCACCGGTCCGGTGATCAGGTTGGGCTTGTCAATAGATTTTCCGGCCGCTTTGCGTGCAGCCTCCCAGCGGCGTTTCATAGCCAATCCGCCCAACATCGCCGCCTCGGAGGAGCCAGTCGTGGACGTGCCCACGCCAGCTTCGCTGTCAGGCGCGTGCCACAGATCAGCAAGCATGCGTACGCAGCGCGCCTCGATTTCCGCAGTCTGGGGGTATTCATCCTTGTCGACCATGTTCTTGTCGATGCAGTCGTCCATCAGACGGTGGAGTTCCGGTTCTTCCCAGGTCTGACAAAAGGTCGCCAGATTCTGACGCGCGTTTCCATCAAGGAGCAATTCGTCGCGTATCCCGGCATAGGCATGGCGCGGATCACGCCCGTTCTCAGGGAACCCGCTCTTGGGCAGCGGTGACAACATGTCCTTCGCGCCATAGGTCTCGTCGTCAGCATTATGCACTCGTGGCTTTGTCATGAATCTACCTCATTGGTTGCCAAAAGATGCCACCCAAAGGCTAGTCTCTTCGGGTTTGCAACCATTTTTGAACCAGCCCAAAAAATACTGCAAGGACAATTGGGCCAAAGAAAAGCACCAGCAACCCATAGGCAGTGTCAGACAAAACCAACTTAAGGTGGTCAGGCGGTTCTCTAGGTGTTTGATCCCAAAGTTTGCGACAGAACCCTCATAGAAACCTCGCACATTAAGAATCGCGCTCTGATGCCTCCCTGACACCAGAGCGCGACACCCCACTTATGGCACGGTTATGGGCGAAAGCGACGCAGAGCGAACCATGGCATCACTTGTGAGCAAGCATGTTCCAAGCACTGGACACCCGCCCTAGCGCCAGCACAGCATGCCGTTTAGCGTGTAACCGCCGATACGTTCACGGTCAGCATCACAATCGAATACACCGGTCGGGCACCCGGCAGACCGCGCAAGTAACAGAGTGTTATTTGCAGCAACTGTCACAAGTTGCGACAGTTAAAGGCATTAAGCATCGCGAAACAGATTCGCATCAGAAACGGGCCCCACACAGGCCCCAGCACAGAACACGCCATCCAGACCACACCCAGCCATTCGTCATATTTTCCAGTTAACTCAGTGTGGTACCCGAGGCCGGACTCGAACCGGCACGCCGCAAAGCAACAGATTTTGAATC
>CBDTVL010000378.1:0-3165 GCA_965363755.1 uncultured Sulfitobacter sp. | reverse complement strand
GGCTTCTAAAGCGACGGCGGCACGTGTGCGCATTATTTTTCCTCCCGTTGTGTTGCGATGACCCTGTGGCAAACGGAGGGTTAATTCAACCATACTTGGCACGTCCGATCAGAGAATTTTTGACGGCCGTTCGCCAAATTCTTAAATGGCCTCGATCCCGCGAAATTCAAACTCAGCCGCATGGTCGGCCTGTTTTGGCCAGCTATCGCCCTTGTCCGGGCCGTGCCACATCAAGGCTTGGAACGTGTGTCGATGATGCGCACTGCTTTGCCCTGCGAGCGTTCAACGCCTCCTGGATCAGCAACATCGATCGCCACGGTGATGCCAACATTGGCTTTCAGTTTCTTCGCGAGGTCAGCTGCGGAGTGCAGCCGCGCATCAGCGGCGGAAAAGCCTTCGCTGGCTTCGACCAACACGCGCATCTGGTCCAGGCGTCCCGGTTTGGACAGCTCGATCTGGAAATGTGGGGCAAGGCCGGCCACGGTCATAAGCTGTTCTTCGATCTGAGTAGGAAAGACATTGACCCCCCTAAGGATGATCATGTCATCGGATCGGCCGGTAATTTTTTCCATCCGCCGCATGGACCGGGCGGTTCCAGGCAATAACCGTGTCAGATCACGTGTGCGGTAGCGAATGATCGGGAATGCCTCTTTCGTCAAAGACGTGAAAACCAGTTCGCCATGTTCGCCGTCTGGAACAGGTACACCGGTCTCTGGGTTCACAATTTCGGGATAGAAGTGATCTTCCCAAATGTGCGGACCGTCTTTTGTTTCGACACATTCATTGGCGACGCCCGGACCCATAACCTCGGAAAGACCGTAGATGTCGACGGCATGCATGTCGAAGGCCTGTTCGATCTCGTGGCGCATTGCATTGGTCCAGGGTTCGGCCCCGAAAATCCCGACCTCGAGCGAGCAATCCCGTGGTTCCAGACCTTGCGCGATGAATTCATCGAGGATCGACAGAGCATAAGACGGCGTGACCGTGATTCCTTTCGGTTTGAAATCGTCGATCAGGCGCACCTGCCTTTGAGTCATACCCCCCGAGATTGGCACCGTGGTTAGGCCCATGGCGTCAGCGCCCAACTGGATGCCAAGCCCGCCGGTAAAGAGACCGTAGCCGTAGGCGTTGTGCAAAAGGTCCCCCTGACGCAGGCCGGAGGCGCGCAATGATCTGGCGACGACGCAGCCCCAGGTTTTCAGGTCATTCTGGGTATACCCAACAACTGTAGGCTGACCGGTGGTGCCGGATGACGCATGGATACGCGCAATCTGGTCGCGGGGGACCGCAAACATACCAAACGGATAATTCGCACGCAAATCGTTCTTTGTGGTAAACGGAAATCTCGCCAGATCTGAAAGGCTGTTCAGATCATCAGGATGCACACCAGCGGAATCAAAACTTTCTCGATAAGACGTTACGTTGTCATAGGCATGGCGCAACGACCATTTCAGCCGACTGAGCTGCAATGCGGTAATTTCGTCCCGGCTGGCGATCTCAATCGAGTCCAGATCTGTGCGGTTTGGGGTGAGGTCCTTCATAGTCAAATCCTACTGGTTTTCGTCAAAATGTTTGCCCTTAATGGTCCGTGACAGGCCGCGAAAAAGCGCAATCTTGCGGCCATCAGTGCCCGTCACCGTCACATCGTAAACACCTGAACGGCCAGTCCGGAGCATTTCTACTGCAGAGGCTGTCAGGACTTCTCCTAATTTGCTGGACGCTAGAAAGGTGATCGTGCTTTCTTGGGCGACGGTGATCTGGTTGTAGCTGTTGCAGGCAAAAGCAAAAGCGCTGTCGGCAAGTGTAAAGATAAATCCGCCATGGCAGATGCCATGACCGTTCAGGTGGTGTGATTTGACGGTAAAAAACAACTCGGCTGTGCCCAGTCCCGTCGTCTTGAGCGATAGGCCCAGGTACTTGGAGGCATGATCATTTGCCCACATAATTTTGGCGCAGCGATCAGCACGATCCTGTGGCGTCATGGGCGTCATTCTCCTGAGTTGAGCCAACGGTGCAACATAACCGACTTTTTGGTCAAGAGTGTTGCGGACTTGCGCTGTGACGCTTTTGGCGCAAGGATCAGAACATGACATTTCAATCTCCTGTGTCCTCGGTTTCCATTTCTCAGCCTCAAGTCGCGTTTGATCGCAGCGAGCTTTCGCTGATCCTTTCGGTTTATGGTCGGATGGTCGCCGCAGGTGAGTGGCGCGACTACGGAATCTCTCACTTGCGCGAAGTGGCGGTTTTTTCAGTTTTTCGCAGGACGGCAGAGAACCCTTTGTACCGAATAGAGAAACGTCCTAAACTGCGTGCCAAGCAGGGTCTTTATGCCGTGATCGGCATGGATGGCCGTGTGCTGAAACGAGGCCAGAATCTCAAATCAGTCCTGAGGGTTTTGGAACTGAAATTGATCCGCGCGGTCAAATAGACGGGTATCAAACGGCCGCGGTTTTTCGGAAAGGGTGACTATTAGGGACGTTTATGGGCGAGAAGAGGTCCTTCGCCTTGATCATCGATCCGAGAAACAGCGGCCTCTATGTTTTCCAGAACGACTGCCATGTAATGCGCAGTGGCATGGATCATCGTTTCGGGGTTGAGTGCCAAAGCGACGTGACTGTTCCAAAACAGCAGATCGCCTTTTTGGTATTCTGAATTGTGGGGCAAGGACTTTCCGAGAGATTCGCATTGTTGGTCACTGTCAGCCGGGCAGGCCCGACCACATGCGAGATATGAAGCCTGAATGAGGCCAGAGCAATCAATGCCAAAACTGCTATTGCCACCCCATAGATAAGGTGCGCCCAGAAACAGGGCCGCAATTTCGCCTGGGTCTATTGCGCAGTCAGTAATTGAAGAAAGATGCTTTTTGGGAACATACCCAAGCGGCGTTGCGATGAATTTGTTATCGTCTGATACACCTGCAATCTGACTGCCAAAGCTCAATGTCATGACGTCGTCTGATTTGATGCTGGGTGCTGCATAGACGTGCGTTGCAGCCGCGCTGACCCAATGGGTTGCGGGTTGTGGGTCGCCGAGGGCGCTGCTGACGACATATCCGCAATACTCATCCTTGAGCGATTGCACGTAGCTCATTCCTGAACTGTCTTCATAAACTGTTACAGTGTCGCCCAACAGAAGCTGTCTGTCGCGCGGCCCTTCCGGGGCCCG
>CBDTVL010000377.1:0-3176 GCA_965363755.1 uncultured Sulfitobacter sp. | reverse complement strand
ATGATTTCAATGAGTTAGCTCTTCACTTAAATCTAAGAATTGGCACTTAATTTGAGAATGACCACTGGACTTTGGCACTTAATTTGAGAATCATGACACCGAAGTCTTTGCAGGATTCTCCCCATGACAGAGCCAGTCCCAGACGAGATTGACGACGCCCTCTGGGATGAAGCTTGTCGTCGGGCAGTTGCGATCCGTCAGTTCCTGAAGCGCAATTCTGGTCAGTCTACTGTTGCAGCTGTTGCCGATCTTGCTTCCGAACTGGAACTCAGCCAGGCGTCAGCCTACCGCTTGCTGAAGAGGTTTCGCGCTGAAGGGACTGTCATGTCGCTAGTGGAGACAAAACGCGGGCGCCGCACTGGCCATCGCGCTTTGGATGGGCGGCGCGAAGAGATCATCCAGCAAGCGATCCGAACTTATTATCTGCAGCCAACCCGGCCGCCGGTCTCGCAGCTTGTGCGGGACATTCAAACAGATTGCACCGTGGCGGGGCTGAAGCCGCCACATCGTCGGACGATCGAAAAACGCGTTGACGATGTGGATCTGCGAAAACGTGCACAGCGCCGTGGCGAGCAGAAGATTGTGAAGGCGGCGACTGCAGTCCCCGGGACACTGCGCGCCTCGCGACCGCTTGAGATCGTTCAGATCGATCACACGAAGGCCGACATTTTTGTGGTCGATGAAGAGACACGCAAACCGATCGGGCGGCCTTGGCTGACCTTGGCGATGGACGTCTTCAGCCGCATGATCGCGGGGTTCTACCTTACCATGGACGCGCCATCCCGGCTCTCTACCAGCCTGTGTCTGTTGCATTCGGTTTATGACAAGACCGCCTGGCTGAAAGAGCGCGAGATCGAAGAGCCTTGGCCCGTCGGCGGCCTTCCCGACAGTGTTCATGTGGACAACGGCGCCGATTTTCGGAGCCGTGCCTTCAAACGCGGGTGCGAGAATGCGGGGATCGCCATTGACTGGCGTCCCCCGGGTGTACCGCGCTTTGGCGGGCATATTGAGCGGCTGATCGGCACCCAGATGGGACGGCTGCACCTTTTGCCCGGTACGACATTTAGCAATGCGCAGGATCTCGCGGAGTACGATTCAAAGCGACATGCAGCGCTGACCTTGCGCGAGTTGGAGCGCTATATCGCACTGGATATTGTCGGGTCCTATCATCAGTCCATTCACAGTTCCTTGAGCCGCCCACCACTGGCAGTTTGGCGAGAACACGAAGGTGAAACCCCTCTCCGACTGCCTGAGGATCGACTGCAGTTCTGGATCTCCTTCCTGCCTGAACAGGAGCGGACCTTACGCCCGACCGGCATTCACCTCTTTGGCCTGCGCTACTGGTCACCTACGCTGAGCGCCGATGTGGGTCGGACGCAACGACGGCTTCTGATCAAATACGATCCGCGAGACATGTCGCGTGTATTCGTGCGACGGCCTTCCGGCAACTTCGTGGAAGCACGCTATGCGGACCTGACCTTGGCCCCTATCACTCTCCAGGAGGCTTTGACGGCGCGTCGCACACTGCGCGCGAAAGGGCGACGGGAAGTCGATAGCCGCGCAGTCGTGAGGACGGCGCTTGAACAGCGAAAGATGGTCGATGCGGCCGTCGCCCGAACCGCAGCGGCACGACGCGGCAAAACCCAGCTGAGGCAGACTATCGACCACAGGGACACAGGCACGCTCCGCGGTGTCGACTCCAGCAAACCAGTGCCTTTTGTTGAGGACACCGAATGAGCTGGAGCCACAATGACCGACACGATTCCCCACATGACCGCCACCGCGGCGGACCTGCTGTCTGAACCGAACGCAGGGCGTATCCGCGCCATCAGATCGCGCCGCTGGGTCCTTTACCCGCGTGCAAAACAAGCCCTCGAGCGCCTTGAAGCACTCCTCGAGCATCCAAGAGGAGTGCGCATGCCTTCTGTCGCGATCTACGGCGACAGCGGCATGGGCAAGACCTCGATCATGCAACGGTTCCGGGACCAGCACCCACCACAATTTGATCGCCGGTCCGGAGTGCTGAAGACACCGGTCCTGGCCATGGAAATGGTCAGCCGCCCAGGCGAGCGTCGGTTCTATGGCGAGCTTCTCACCCTCCTGGGCGCGCCACAGGCACCGCGGGCCGATATAGCACAGATGGAACAGGCAGCCCTGCGGATCATGAAGGCCATCGGCGTTCAGGTTCTGGTCATCGACGAGGTCCACAACATCCTTGCCGGGACCTACCGCGAGCAACGTATCGTGCTGAACATGCTGCGTTTCCTTAGCAATCGGCTTCAGATCTCGTTGGTCTGCTTTGGCGTGAACGACGCCCGGGAAGCAATCAGCGGTGACGTTCAACTCGCCCGCCGGTTCGAGCAGTTCACCTTGAACCGTTGGGCTGCCAACGAAGACTTCGAAACTCTCGTTGCGTCGATCCTCCGCAATACCCCATTGCGCAGACCCTCTGTGCTGACGCCGAAATCCCTTCGACGCATTCTCCAGATCACTGACGGCATTACCGCCAACATTTTCCAGACGATCAACAGCCTTGCGATCGATGCCATCGAGAACGGGAGTGAGTGCATTACCGACAGTGCCGTCGAAACTTGGGTGCCGAGGTTTGACACCGAGGCGGCCTTCGCATGACCCGCTGCCTGCCTGTCACTCTGCCGCCCCTGCCCGGCGAACTTCTGTCATCATGGATCAGTCGACACGCAGAATTCTACGGTGTCACACCGCTGACCATGCTGCGCTATTGTTTGCCGGAGGCGGCTTCGCTTCGGGCAGTTGACCTGACGTTGGGCAAGGCCCAGGCGAACCGAATTGCGAAGATGTTCTCCGTCGGCTCAAAGGCTGTGCGCAGTATGAGCTTCGCACAGGTCCCCAAGGTCGCTCACCGGTTCATTGCCAAAACACCCGTGCAGGTTTGCGCGCACTGCAGCCCGACCGAGACCGGTTCGTCGCCAATCTTGCGAAGCGACCTGCAAGGATGGCGGATCACTTGCCCGCACTGTGGGGATTTCTACCAGGATAAAGCCACCAGAGATTGCAACCCGGCGTTCGCACCATATCGCGCAGCAGCACGTCGCGGTGAAAGGTTGCTGAACGACCACGCAGAACGCGCTGCGGAAACCTGGTTCCCTCCCTTGGAGATCGCGCGGCTCCTGCTCATGCGCCGCATACCGTGGCCG
>CBDTVL010000376.1:0-3194 GCA_965363755.1 uncultured Sulfitobacter sp. | reverse complement strand
TGGAATGCAGGACCCGCTCGACACAACATTTGCCGCCCTTTCCGACCCTACCCGCCGGGCGATTCTGTCGATGTTGCTTGAGGATGATATGGCCGTGACCGATGTGGCAGAACCCTTCGAGATGTCCCTCGCAGCCATTTCCAAACACTTGGGTATCCTGACACGTGCCGGGCTGATCGCTCAGGAAAAGCGCGGCCGGGTAAAGTGGTGTAAATTAGAGCCCGACGCGATGCGCAGCGCCAGCGTATGGATGCAGGGGTTTGGGCAGTTTGAGCCTGTAAATCTGGATGCGTTCGAGCGGTTTCTCGAGACTGAATTGCACCCTCTCCAAGATGGCTCTTAACGCACTACAAAAACCGATACCTTTGCATGCGACGCCAGCCGACCGGCGTGAGACGAAAAGACGTAGTCAATCAGCCTTGGAATATGTGACCCAACAACCACCAGGTCTGCTCCTACCGCATCAATTGCTGCCTTCAGCCCACTGTCCACTTCAGCTGGCACATCCGGTGAGAACAAATTGTGAGACTTCACTTCCACACCGGAACTTTCCGACAGGCTTGAGGCAAGACTTGTAAGCGCCACTTTCGCCGTTGCAGGCGTGTGCGGTGCGTCAGTGATGACGCTGCCAGTCATGCTGACCAGCGTTATGTCGGCCTTGTAGAATTTGGCCAGATCCGTCGCGACCGTCAGGGCCTTTTCGACAACCGTTTCCATGTGCAGATCAACTGGCACCATAATGTGTCGATACATGATCTTCTCCGTTCATGACATTGCATTGTGTCGCAACGACTCAACCGTAGCATCAACAGGCAGGATACTACTTGATGTGCATCAACCTTGTTCGTCGCGCAACAACAGACCCAACGCCACAATCGTGAGTACAACACCACCAATCACGAGTCCCGGTGGAGCACTGTTGCCCAGCGCAATTTCCCACAGGATCACCCAACTGGGGGTGAGATATGTATAGGCCATCACCTTGGATGACGGCAGCCGCAGGGTTGCGTATTGCAACAGCAGGAACGTTGCCGCACTTGCAAAGATTGAAATATAGATCAGCGTAATCCATACAATGGGTGGTAGATTTACCCAGTCGGTCGCCCAAAGGTCCGACCAGGCGTAGATGAGCAGAATAATGCACCCTGCCAGCAATGTGCCAAAGGTAAATACCACCGTGGATTCACCGCGGTTCAATTTGCGTACCATTGGCGTGTATAGCGCATGTGCCATGCAGCCCCAGAAATAGATCACCTCTCCTTTTCCAATTCGAAAAGACAACAGCGCCGCAAGATCGGCGCGAAATATCACCCAGAGCGCACCGGCCCCTCCGATCATCAGCGCAACTGCCATGCGGGGCGTCATCCGCTGGCGCAACAGTGCCCAGCCAAACCCCGCCGCCATCAACGGAGTCAGGGTAAATACAGCAGCTGTGCTCACCGGGGCTGCGGTTTTCAGCCCCTCAAACATCAGGACAAAGTAAATCGCAAGAAGGCCGCCCATAACGACGTAGCGCCAAGGGGCTGCAAAGGCGCTGCGCGGCAATCCCGTGGTCGCCATCGCAGCCCCGCCAATGATCCCTGCGGCAATAAGAAACCGCGCCGCTGTCATTGTAGCAGGTGAAATCTCGTTGGCCGCAAGTGAACCAAGCGAGAAAGAGCCCGCTACTAACGCAGAAAACAGCAGCATCGCCAGATGGCCGGGGGCCGTCCCGTTCAAGCTGGCCAGCCTTTTGCGTGTTCCTTCAGAAATGTCAGAAAGCTCTGCACTTTGCTGGTGCGGTGCAGGTCAACATGGGTGACCAGCCAAAGCGTGGCTGCCCAATCCTCGTGTGGATCGCAGACCTGCGTCAGACCTTCGTGCTTGGCGGCCTCCCACAGGGATAAAAAGCCAATACCAGCCCCGGACAGCACCGCCTGTTCCATTGCCCTGACATCGGTGCTGCGAAACGTGATGTTGGCTTCGGGGACTTGCGCGCGGAGCCATTTGTAGAATGGCGCGCGAGACGCCTCATCATCATGCCCAACAAAAAAGTGCTTTGCATAGTCCTCCTGGCCTTTTGGAACGCCGTAGCGCTTGGCATAGGCTGCGCTGGCAAACAGCCCGACTTTTTGCGGGACAAAAGGTTGCACAACATTGTCGGGCTGATCTGGCGGGGATCCGGCCCGAATGGCCACATGCGCCTCGCCATATTCCAGCCTGAACAAACGATCTCCGGTCAAAAAGCGCACAATCACATCCGGGTTTTGCGTCTGAAATTCCGTCAGAGCCGGCGCAAGCAGTGGCGCCAGAGACACCAGCGAGGTGACAATAAGATCGCCCGACACGTCCGCACCACGGCCTTTTATCCGACCAACCAGCTGGCTGAATTGATCATCCGTTGCCGTGGCAACCCGCAACAGATCTTCTCCCGCTTCGGTCGCGGTGTACCCACGCGCATGACGTTGAAACAGCTTGACGCCAAGGCGGCCCTCCAGAGCATCAATGTGGCGGATCACCGTGGCATGATGCACCCCCAGAACATCTGCCGCCCCGCTGACAGTTCCAAGTCGGGCGACCTGATAGGCGGTCCTGATTTCGTCCCAGTTATCCATCGGGTTCCTTGCGTCTGCATGTGCAAAATTTCACACATTGTGTGGATTTGCGCCAATTGCGTTCAAATTTGCAATACCCAATTTAGGACGGAGAACACGATCAACCCCAAAGGAACTCCAAATGACTCAGACCATTTTGCACATAGATGCTTCTGCCCGCACCGAAAACTCGATCTCGCGTGACCTGTCGGCGCGGATTGTGAAGCGGTTCAAACAGGCCGACATCGTTCGCCGAGATCTTGCGACACCGCTG
The DNA here is from genome assembly GCA_965363755.1 of uncultured Sulfitobacter sp. Taxonomy (GTDB): domain Bacteria; phylum Pseudomonadota; class Alphaproteobacteria; order Rhodobacterales; family Rhodobacteraceae; genus JL08. The sequence continues at coordinate 347 of CBDTVL010000376.1, read as the reverse complement.
CCGCTGATCACCGGTGAATGGGTCGGCGCAAATTTCACGCCAGCAGGTGATCGCGACGCAGTTCAGCGCGACACACTTGCTCTCTCTGATCAGCTGGTAGCCGAAATCAAAGCCGCGGACGTCATCGTCATTGGCACTCCGATCTACAATTTTGCGGTGCCTGCCGTGCTCAAGGCCTGGATCGATCTGATCGCCCGTGCAGGCGTCACCTTTGAATATACCGCAAACGGCCCCAACGGTCTGATGACCGGCAAGCGTGTCATCGTCGCCGTCGCCTCAGGCGGCACCAAGGTTGGTTCAGACATCGACTTTGCCACAGGTTACTTGCGCCACATGATGGGTTTCAT